>JAFLKR010000007.1 GCA_019163135.1 Desulfobulbaceae bacterium
AAAAAAATAGCTCGTGTTACGACCCCGCAACTATGGAACCATCCCCGCCTGTTTATGATCGCCGACCGCTCGCAGATTGTTACTGCTTATCTTCTTTCTTACGGCAAGGTCTACCCCCCTTTTTTTAGCAGTCGGAATATCCCCCTTTTACATTGCAAACGATGATAACAACACCAGCAACGCCGCCATTTACCCGTGAAGCACTCGAAATAGTCTTCGAAAAATCAAACTTCAAATCATTCCAGAAGACCGGCTACAGGTCGCACTATTGGGCGCCGCTTCTTTCCGCCTGTTCCGGGACTCGACGAAACGAGATTTTTTATCTCACCCCGGACGACGTCCTCCAGCAGTACGGAATTTGGTTCATTCGAATAAAAGCTCACGATGCCAAGACGGTAATGTCAGGATCGGTGATCCGCGACATTCCAATCCATCCAACCCTGCAAAGATTAGGGTTTCTCGAATTTGTCGCAGAACGAAGACGGACTCATCCCAACGAGCGGCTCTTCTCGGAGTACAAAGCCGGTCAAGAACATGCCGGGATGGTCTTCTCGAGGGCATTCGTACATTGGATCAAAACGACGGTGCGCACCTTGCCAGACGAAAAAAAGCGCCTGTTTGATGCTGACTTTCACTTTCCGTCACTGCGCGCGCTGTTCTCGGCCGAAGCACTCCGTTCCCAAAAGGAGGCGAGTGCCTGTCGGCAGAATTTCGGGATCAGCAATGGATTCCAACGGGCCCTGGACGAAGCCCTGACGCAAGACGATTTTGAGAACGCCGACATCGAGATGCGGAGAATGGACCTCGAATCGTACTTACCGATGCTGTACACGTATGAAGAACTTATGGCGTGACCGTGCCGTCAACCGAATACCGAATCAAGCTAACGGTTAACCGCTTCCATTCCGTGGGCCGGAACGTCTTCATTCTTTCACCTTTATTGGCAGATTTAAAAAACTGGGCCCGATTCCCCCTGACCATTAAACGCTATCTCGCCAGCATCATTATCCCCAATCCCATCAGCAGCAGATAAACGATCCGCAGGTAGGTCCGGCGGTTTATCCGACCGCTGATCCGGGAACCTGCAAAGGTTCCCAGCAGCACAAAGAACAGGGTGGAAGCGAAATAGCCCAAAACGCCGGGGGTGATCATCCCGCTGAAGGCATGGACCACAGCGGTGATATATCCGTTGAGCACGAAAAATCCGGTGAGGGTGGATTTGATTTCGTCTTTTTTCCAATCATGCAAAGTGGTGTAGATAATCACCGGTGGTCCGCCTGCGCCGACCGACGCGGTAATGGCTCCGGAGAAAAATCCAGCGATATATCCCCAGATAACCGGTGGATTGACAGGTTTGGGCTTGATGGTCAGGTTGAAAACGCTGATGCAGACGAGGAGCAGACCCAGAATTCGGTTGATCACAACCGGATCAGCCTGCTTGAGCAGGACAGTGCCGACTAAGACACCGGGAATGGATCCAATGAGCAATGGCAGGATTTTGCGCCATTCAAGCAAGCGGCGCAACTCGTACGCCATGGTCGTCGTGATGACCAGGCCGCTGAGGATGGAAAGCGGGACGGCAATTTTAATATCCATGATCATGCACAAAAGGGGGATCGCCACCAAACCACCACCAAATCCCGTCAGGCCCTGGACTAGGCCGGCGAGAAGAAAGATAAGGCTGGAAAGAAGAAAGATAGTCATGGAAGGGGTTGGAATCTTGTGGTAATTTGAAGAAAATAGCGTGCGCGTTACGGAACACCCTTATTGCCAAAAACGACAGTATAAAAGTAAAACCGAAGATTACAATCTTATTCCCCAAAGCTGTAGGCTTGCTGTTTACCGGTCACTTTCCCTTGCCGACTGCAGCAAAACAAGACCATTATTTAGGGAAAGCCGACTCTATGCTATAGATTTAACCAGATAGCTCTTGAGCTGATGACGGAGCAACGCGCTACCTGTGGACTGACGAAACCCCCACTTCGCCCAATGGAGGCCTCCATGAAACCCAAAGTTTATGTAACCCGAATGATTCCGCGGCCCGGCATCGAATTACTGGAAACCTACTGCGAGGTGGCAATCAATACCGAAGATCGCCCGCTCTCCAGGGCAGAGCTCCTGGATAAAGTCCGGGACAAAGACGGCGTGATTGGGCTGATGAACGACCGCATAGACGGCGATTTTTTCGACGCCGCCCCCAATCTACGCGGCTATGCAAACTATGCCGTGGGCTATGACAATATCGACGTGCCTGAGGCAACCAAACGGCGCATTCCGGTTTCCAACACACCGGACGTGCTGACCGACGCTACGGCCGAATTGGCTTGGGCCCTTCTGTTTGCCGTGGCCCGACGCGTTGTGGAACTGGACGCGGTCATGCGCTCCGGACAGTGGAGCGGCTGGGGGCCTTTGCAATTTCTGGGTGCCGATGTCTGCGGTAAAACTTTGGGCATTGTCGGAGCCGGGCGCATCGGCACGGCCATGGCGCTCATGTCCAGGGGATTCCGCATGCCCGTGATTTATGCCAACTCTTCTGGCCGCCGCAACGAAGTGCTGGAAAAAGAACTGGGGGCATCCCTGATTCCCTTCGATGAGCTTCTCGAGCGTTCCGATTATATCAGCTTGCACGCCCCTCTCACGCCCCAATCCAGGCATCTGTTCAACGCGAAGTCCTTTGCGCGGATGAAAAAGACGGCCATCCTGATCAATACGGGCCGCGGACCGTTGATCAAAGAAGACGATCTCGTCCAGGCCCTGAAAAAAGGCCAACTCTCCGGGGCCGGGCTTGACGTCTACGAATTCGAACCGCGTATGGCCGAAGGCCTGGCCGCGTTGCCGAACACGGTCCTGCTGCCGCATATTGGCTCGGCCACGGATACGACCCGGACGAATATGGCGACCATGGCGGCCCGCAACCTCCTGGCCATGCTCCGCAACGAGCGACCCGAAACCTGCTTGAATCCTGAGGTGTTGGCCCAACGTTGATTGAGGCGGCTCCGCTAATTCGAACAAGATGTTACCATCGACCCGACAGATAAAGTAAAGAATCCCTCTTCCTAAAATGCCTTTCAGCGAATGAGAAATAGTATGTCCCGACTGTTTGACCCCACAGAGATAAATGGAATGCCTTTAAAAAATCGTTTTGTGCGCTCCGCAACCTACGAGGCGATGGCCGCCCTTGATGGCACGGTGAAAGATCAGCTGTTGCGCTGCATGGCTGAACTCGTCCAAGGCGAAGTCGGGCTTGTTATTACTGGCCACGCCCATGTGGTCAGGGAGGGGCAGGCAGGCCCTCGACAGATGGGCATTTATGCCGACGCAATGATCGATGGCTTGCAACGGGTGGCTTCGGTTATTCACGAAAATGGCGGGGTTGTGGCCATCCAATTGGCCCATGCAGGAATCAGGGGCATAGGAGAAAATGAGTATGCCGCCCGCGGACCTTCCGACCTTTTACAAGAAGGTGTTAAAAAGGCTTCTGCAATGACGGTTGCGGATATCACCAGAACGGTACGAGCCTTTGGCGATGCGGCGGCCAGAGCTGTTGTGGCGGGATTTGATGCAATTCAAATTCATTCGGCCCACGGTTATCTGCTGAGTCAGTTTTTATCTCCTCATTACAACCAAAGGGATGACGGCTATGGCGGCCTCCTTGAAAATCGAGCGAGATTCCTGCTCGAAGTGTATGCAGAAATCAGGAACAGAGTGGGACACTCATTCCCGGTGATGGTCAAAATCAACGCAGAGGATTTTCTTGATGGCGGCGTCACTGTGGAAGAAATGATCAAGGTTGCCCATATGCTTGAGAACCAGGGAATGGATGCAATTGAGATGAGCGGCGGCACCTTTGAATCCGGCAGACTCATACCTTCCAGGATGGGTACGTCCAAGTCGGAAAAGAAAGAGGTCTACTACCGGAAAGCTGCCGAAGTATTCAAAAGTGAAATCAAGATACCGCTGATTCTCGTCGGCGGTTTTCTCTCGTTTAACATTGCGGACGAAATTGTGAATTCACGACTGGCCGATTACGTGTCGCTTTCACGACCGCTTATCAGGGAACCAAACCTTGTTAAAAGATGGGCGGAGGGGGACAGGAGAAAGGCCACGTGTATTTCATGCAACAAATGCTTTCCTACCCTCTTTACGGAAGAAGCTTTGCACTGCCCGGTTAAAGACAAATGCACATCGGTGGAATGATGAGCAACGTTTGAAAAATGGGCCCCGGATGTGTATTGCAGTCATTGGCTCCCCTGGCACGCGTAACGTCGCCCAACAAATGGAGGTCGGCTCCTTTGCCATTAACTCCTTATGCTCTCGTCTATTCAATCGGGTGTGTTGGGGGTCAAAATCTCTTATTAACAAAAGATGTGCTTATGAACTGGTTGATACTTGTAATTGCAGGGCTGTTTGAAATCGGATGGGCAATTGGGCTCAAGTACACCGAGGGCTTTACACGTCTGTGGCCGACAGTCGGAACTGCGCTTTCGATGATGCTCAGCGTTGGGTTGCTCGGTATTGCCATGAAATCACTCCCCGTCGGCACGGCTTATGCGGTTTGGGTCGGTGTCGGGGCTGTCGGGACGGCAATTTTGGGCATCGTATTGTTCGATGAGCCGGTAACAATGGCCAGACTGGTAAGTCTTGCGCTCATTCTTGCTGGCATCATTGGCCTCAAACTATCCATAAGCTTCTCATGAGATGAAAATTTCCTGAACAATAGACTTATTTACACTACATAGGAAAAATTGGAACTGACCTCTTCGCTAGATTTTATTCATGATTGTTGTTATCGAAGGGGAAACAATAAAATCTTCGATCTTGATTGTGTTTTTGCCGCCAGATTCGCCTTCCCTGACCATACTTATGCTGATGAAGGGAAAGGTGAATCTGGCAAAGGAAAGGAAGGATGACCAGGCCGACAAGGCCTCCTGAACAAATCATTTGAAAGATCCTCTAAGTACCGACCCGAAGGAAAACGACTCTACTTCCATGAACACGGATACCGCACAGTATGGGTCGCAAAACGCTTTCTTATGTGTTCAAGCCCTTCTCTACCACCAAGGAAATGGGCAAAGGGGAATGGTTCGAGGCTGGCGGGGTACGGCATCGTCAAGCAGAACAACGGCTTTATTACTGGATACAGCGAGCTTATCAGCATACGACAAACCAGAGGGAAAGATTGGAAGACATGCGCTTCAATAAATCCAAATTGAAAAGAGAAAAACAGCTGATATACGGACCTGAACCGCCCCCAAAGCTGCTCACCACAAAAGGTCTGATTATTCGAGGAATCATTTTCGCCGCTGCAGTGGCGGGGATTTGCTACCTCCTTTGGCAAGAATTCAGCGGGAGACAGAGGGCTTATGGGTGTGAATAAATCGAAGTTAAGAAGGGCACGGAAAGAGGTGGTGCAGCCTCAGCGACAAGCACCGGCACCCGCTCAGGGGCGACCAATAAAGAGTTGGACAATGCGATTGATTATGCTGATTCCACCTTTTTTGTACGCTTGCTATCTTGTTTGGGACCTCTACAGGCAGTGATTGCCCGGCCACAACACGGAGGCGTTTCGGTCGGCTATCAAGCCCATCCGCGGCATTACCATCTGCTCATCCGAATTTTGTGGCGATGACACCCGGTCGCGAGCAGGTGCCAGTGTTGCACCAACCAGGGTTTTATTCGCTTCAAACTTGGGCATACTTTGCTAGCAGGTATAGATTTTGAGATTTTCTGAATTCAGATAACTCAAGAAGTCATTGACGGTCCCTCTGGTTTTTTATAGGAACTAACCGTGTGATCTTGTCAGTGGGACCCTGGAGGGAGAGGGCTGGAGGCTGAGCATGGCGTAACAAAAGAGTGTATTTCTGCTCTCCGAAAAGACGAGCTAACCTTGGCGGGAACGAAATCGGCCTGCTCCTCCTCGCTGCCCTGCCCCCCTCACCGCATGCCAGCCAGAAAAGCATTTACAATAGCCTTATAGCCTTCGACTACGGCTTCGACTGGTCGATATAATCCTGGGTTATCAATTATGTACGACGTCTTCAGCCTGCCGCCCATCCGCTTCCCTGCAGGCTTTCTGTGGGGCAGCGCCACCGCCGGACACCAGATCGAGGGCGACAACATCCACTCCCAGGCGTGGCACCAGGAACTGCTGCCGGACTTCTACCAGGAGGACCCTGAGCGCAAGATCCGCGCCCCCTCCGGCAAGGCCTGCGACCACTACCGGCTTTATCGGGAGGATGTGGAGCTGATATCCACCTTGGGCCACCAAGCCTACCGCATGTCCATCGAGTGGAGCCGGATCGAGCCCCTGGAAGGACAGTGGGATCAACACGCTGTGGCGCATTACCTTGATCTCCTGGATCGCCTGGTGCAGAAAGGCATCCAGGTCTTCGTCACTCTGCATCACTTCACCCACCCCCTCTGGTTCGACCGATTGGGGGGCTTCGGCAAAGCCGACAACCGCCGCTTCTTCGAGCGCTATCTCACCTTTCTCGTGCCCAAGATCAGCGCTTATGTCAGCGGCTGGAACGTGATCAACGAGTTCAATCAGTGGGGAGGGCTCACGGCGGGGCCTTTGATCGCCCCCCTCAAGTTCAATATGCTGCGGGTGCATGGACTGGGCTACCATCTGATCAAGCAGCACTCGACCGCTCCGGTGAGCAGCGCCCACGCCTTCATCCACTGGTTTCCGCGCCGCTTCCACGATACCCTGGATCGACGCATGACCGATTTCGCCGACTTCACCACCAATGAGTTCTTCTTCCACGCTTTGCGCACCGGGGAGTTGGTCTATCCGGGCGTCGATGCCGAGTTTGATCCCGATGTCAAGGGCGCGCTCGATTGCTGGTCGGTCAACTACTACACCCGCCACATGGTCGATGCCCGCCTGGCCGACCTGGACGGTTCCCGGTTCCACCACAAGGAACTGCGGATGGTCCCGATGCCTTTTTATCTGGAGGAGATGTATCCCGAGGGGTTGATCGCCAACCTGGAACGCCTGGGCGACTATCCGGTTTACATCACCGAGAATGGCTGCGCAGCCGACGATGACCGCTTTCGCCTCGTCTACCTGGCGCTGCACCTCTCGGCGTTGCAGGAGGCGATGGAGCGCGGCGTGGATGTGCGCGGATACTTCTATTGGTCGCTCATGGATAATTACGAGTGGACCTCCTTCGTCCCCCGTTTCGGCCTGGTGGCGGTGGACTTCCGAACCTTCCGGCGCACGCCGAAACCCAGCGCCTTTTTTTACCAGGAGGTTATCCACGGGAATGGGTTCAGCGGGGAGACGGTCCGACGGTATCTGGATGTTTTACCAACCCTGCCGCCACAAAAGATATGACTCGCCGAACTCTAATTTCAGGTTCCCGTCGTCGCCTTTCCCTGCCCGTACCGATGCAACCCTGCAACTTTGCCGCCCCGACGAAGCATCCATCGTCGCTGATTGGTGTTACTCCACCCATTGAGAGCTGATCCGAGATGCCTGAATCCCGCAATTTTTTTGTCGAATTTTTTCGACTGACAAAGCAGTTTTGGTCCTCAAAGCGAAAACTGAAGATTCGCGGCACAACCTTGCTCTTTGCGGTCCTGACCCTGATGCAAATGGTCATGGCGGTGTTGCTTACCCAATGGAGCGCGGGCCTGTTCAACGCTCTAGAGCAGCACTCCATGCGCGGCCTCATGATCCAGGTCGGCCTGCTGGCGATCCTCTTTGTCGCCGATATGATGCTGACCGGCGCGCATCTGGTCACCAAACGCAATTTGCAGATCTATTGGCGCGACTGGTTGACGGAGTATGTCTTCTCCCGCTGGATGCAGGATGGCCGCCACTATCTCATCGCCCATCTGCCAGGCGAACACGACAACCCGGATGGCCGCATCGCCGAGGATTGCCGGGTCGCCACCGAGTCGGGGGTCGTTCTGGGTCACTCGCTGTTTTACAGCATTTTGCTGCTGATCGGCTTCACCCAGGTGCTCTGGTCGCGCTCGGGAGTGGTGACGCTCGACCTGGGATTTACCCAAATCCCCATCTACGGGCATCTGATCTGGATCGCGATCCTCTACGCGGCGTTGGCCTCCTGGCTTGGCTGGCTGGTGGGCCGATCCCTGACCGGCGCCACCGATGCCCGGCAGTCGGCAGAGGCTAACTTCCGCGCCGGCCTGCTGGAGGCGCAGGAAAACAGCCAGGCTATCGCCCTGATCCATGCCGAGAGCTGTGAGCGGCATCAATTTCGTGAGTTATTCCGACAGCTACGGGTGGTATGGGACGCCCAAACCGCAGCTTGGCGGAATATCGTGATGTTCGGCACTGGCTATTCCACGCTTTCCATGGCCTTTCCGATTCTGATTTCCGCTCCCCGCTACATCCTGGGAAAAATTACCCTGGGCACTTTGGTGCAATCCGCCCAAGCCTTTCAGCACATGGCCTCCGCCCTCTCCTGGCCGGCCAATAATTTGGGCGGGATCGCCGAGTGGCGTGCTTCGGTGGAACGTATTCTGGGCCTGTTGAAGGTGTTGGATAATGCGGACGAGGAGCTTGCCAAATCGGACCATCGGATCCAGGTCAAGTGCTTCGATCGTCCAGTCTTGGCCTTCCACGATCTCAGCATCCTCAAATACGACGGCAGGGTGTTGGCTCAGAACATCAACATGGAAATCGGCAAGGGCGAGCATGTCCTGATCACCGGCAACACCTTCACCGGAACCAAACTGTTCCGCGCCATCGCCGGGATACGCCCCTGGGGCAGCGGCGTCATCGAACTCCCCAGCCAGGGCCGCCTCTTCTTCATGCCGCCCCGACCGCATCTGCCCACCGGCACCCTGCGCGATGCCATCTGCTACCCATCCTCCCGTCGGGTCTTTACCCAGGAACAAATCGAGCAGGCGCTGCGCCTGGCAGGCCTTGAAAACCTGATCGATCAACTCGATGAGCGCGCGCATTGGGTCAACATCCTGGCTCCGGCGGAACAGCAGCGATTAGGCATGGTGCGTCTGCTGCTCAACCGGCCCCAGTGGATATTCCTGCAGGAGGCCTTTGACTCCCTGGACCCCCAGGACGAGGAACGGATGCTGAAGCTGGTCTGTGAACAGCTCCCCGAGGCCACGTTGCTCACGATCTCCCATATGCCCGACGGCACCTCTTTCTATACACGCCGCCTGGCCCTGTAAAAACCTCTTCAGGAGACCCACAATGGTAACCACAACGGTTCACGAAAGCGGCGGCAAACTACGCGGCGTCAATCTCGGCGGCTGGCTGGTTCTGGAGAAATGGATAACCCCCAGCCTGTTTTCGGGACTGCAGGCCACCGACGAGACCTCCTACTGCGTCGAACTGGGCGAGGCCGAGGCGACCCGGCGGCTGCACCGCCACTGGAACACCTTCATCACCCGCGACGACTTCGCCTGGCTGAAACGTGCCGGCATCAATGCTGTGCGCCTCCCGGTCGGCCACTGGCTGTTCGGCAAGGATTACCCCTATCACCGCAGCTATAACGAGGTGCGCTATCCCTTCGTGGTGGGGGGGCTGGATATCGTCGACCAAGTCTTCCAGTGGGCCGGGGACTTCGGCCTGCGGGTGGTCCTTGACCTCCATGCCGCGCCGGGCTGCCAGAACGGCTTCGACAACGGCGGTATCCTCGGTGTTTGCGAGTGGCATACCAGTGAGGAGTACATCCAGCACTCCCTGGATGTACTGGAGCGCCTGGCACAGCGCTACAAGGATCACCCGGCGCTGCACGGCATCCAGGCGCTCAACGAGCCGAGTTGGGATATCCCCACCGACCTGTTGAAACGCTACACCTTGGATGCCTATCACCGCATCCGCCGCTTTTGTCCTCCCGAGCGGGTGACCGTGGTGTTCCACGACGGTTTCCGCAGCTTCCACGAGTATGCAGGGTTTCTCCAGGAGCCGGAATTCCGCAACGTGGCCATCGATATCCACCGGTATCAATGCTTCGCGCGCGGCGACATCGATCTGGACATTTTCGGCCACATCCGCAAGAGCATCGTCGACCTGCGCGTTGAGGCCGACGAGATCATCCGCGAGTCGGGCTATCAGGTCTATTGCGGCGAATGGAGCCTGGGCCTGGATCTAAAGGTAGTTTCCCTCTGGGCCGACGGACCCTTCAACCATGCCCTCGAAGCAATGGACGAGTTCCAGATGGCGGCGTCCTACTGCGGCTACGCCTCCGCCCAACTGCTGACGTTCGAGAAATACGCCGGCTGGTTTTTCTGGACCTATCGCACCGAGACCACCCCTGAGTGGAGCTATCGGGACTGCGTGGAGCAGGGCTTCATTCCCGACCTGGGCAGACCCGAGCAGATGGTAAAATTACGCGCGACCCTGGAACGGGCCAAGAATCCAGCGGCCTGACCAACGGTAATCCCAGCCCATGATCAAGGTAATGAGCTTCAACATCCGGTATGGCCTGGCCGATGACGGCGAGCATCACTGGGACAACCGCAAGTCCCTGGCGCTGGCCAGAATCCAGGCCTTCGATCCTGACCTGCTGGGTCTCCAGGAGTGCCGTGACGATAACCAGGCCGATTTCGTCCGCTCCAACCTGCCGGACTACCATTTCCTTGGCATCCATCGAGAAGGCCCCGGAGATACGGCCCTGGAGATGGCGCCCCTGCTATTTCGCCGGTCGGCCTTCGGCCTGCTCGACTCGGGATGCTTCTGGCTGAGTGAGACGCCGGAGATCGCCGGCAGCACGAGTTGGGGCAGCGCCTATCCCCGCACGGTGACCTGGGCCCGACTCGCCTGCCGAACCACGGGAACTGTACTGACTTACGTCAACACCCATTTCGACTTTGAGCCGACGGCCATCGAGGGGGACGCCCGATGCCTGCGGCAATGGCTCGATCAGCTCCGCGCACCGACCCCGCTCATCCTCACCGGCGACTTCAATGCCGACAAGGAGTCCAACGCCTACCGCCTCCTGACCGACGATGGCGCGCTGATCGACCCCCACCGGCAGGCCCAGCAAAACCAGAAGGATGAAGCCACCTTTCACGCCTTTGGCAGGCCCGAGGAGATGACGCCCATCGACTGGATTCTGGTTTCAGACCATTTCGGCGTCCTGGATGCGCAGATCGACCGTTCACGCGAAGGAAACCGCTTCCCCTCGGACCATTACCCCGTCACGGCCGTGCTCGACTGGCAGGCGTAAACGTTTCTGTGATACTAACAGCGAGACGGTTACTTCGAAGCGGATGAGCTCCACCCAAGTTTCTCTTTTTTCTTTGCGCTTAACGCCTGAAGGCCTTTGCATTTTTTGTCACCCAAGCGTTTTTCGAGCTCTATCTTCAATCCTTCTCGTGATGAAGCGTTCTCCTTTATTCTACTCTGCTGGGCGATACCCCAGACGATGTGCTCGGATTCGCAGGCGAGCTCACCAAGAGAGGAAAGAAGCTGCTGCTTAAACTTATCGAGCTCTTCTGCTTGCTGCGGATCGTATTCACAGTTGAGGCTTGTGCCAGGAGTTGCGAGGCAGGAGTGTTTCTCCATTCTGGAGACATCCTCAAGAGTTGCGGCTTTTTCCAGACTCGTTAAAACCGGCTTAAAGTAAGTTTTGCCTTTGACCCATTTTTTTGAATCTGCCATCATTTCATCCAAAACATTTTTCTCGAGAGGCGCCCAGGTAACCTCTCTGGCGTCGACGAGCGCTGCATTCCAGTTATCAATTCGCGCGGCATAAAGATTCGCCCTGCTCAAATCGGCTCCCTGCAGCTGGGCTTCGCTTAAATCGGCGCCCTGCAAATCGGCTCCGCTCAAGTCTGCCCCCCGAAGATCGGCTTTCGCCAGATTCGCGCCCAGCAGATGGGCTTTCGACAAATTCGCGCCCTGAAGATGGGCCTCATTGAGGTCGGCGCCCAGGAGATGGGCGCCCCCCAAGTCGGCACCCTGAAGCTCGGCTTTTCTCAAATCCGCGCCTTGAAGATGGGCGCTGCCCAAGTCGGCGCTCTGCAGGTCGGCGTCATTTAAGGTTGCACCCTGAAGATCAGCCTCCCTGAAAACCGCATCCTGCAGCGAAGCATTCCACAAACTCGCGCCCTGAAGATGGGCCTTCTTCAAGTAGGCGCCCAGAAGATGGGCTTCCCGCAAGGTCGCACCGATCAGGATGGTCTCATACATGGTTGCATGCCGTAAGTTCCGGTTCTTAATATTAATGGGTTCGGTCTGCTGCAAAGCTTTTTCCCCTTCACCTGCACGGACAAACGTTAACATTTCAGGACTTGCCGGTTTGGCCAGCAGGACCTGTTCATTCAGATTGAGCCAGCGTACCTCTCCCAACAAACCCGACATCACAGTCGAACCATGCGGCATCCCTTGCGCCCACAGGAGTATCCGTTCGGTTCGTTCACCATCGACATGCAGGGCAAGCGGCAGCAGCGCGCCCATATAGATCGTCAGCAACAACGCAAGACTGCCTCGCGGCGCCTGCGGATGCCAGAACATCGCCAAAGGCACGACCAACCAAGGGACAGCAAAGATAGTTGCTTTGACGGTCTCGACCTTTTGCAATCCAACACTTACGAAGATGATTCCAGCCACCAGCAGGAACAGCAACGAAAAATAAGATTTCCTGACGGGTGATAGACGCTTCCATCCACAGAGCATGATAAGCGTCGGCGGCGACAGCAACAGAAGTACGCACCCGATAGTGAAGGCTGATGTTTGGCCAAAAAGAAACTTTTCTTCACCCGCTGCGCTAAACGAAAACAGCATCTGACCAAGAAGGAGCAACCCAAAGGCAATCCAAACACTTCGCCGCGGGATATGCGCATTCAGAATTCCACGCCAGTAAGCGTACCAGTCATCCCTAGGGTCGAGGATGAGGGGCCAGATGATGACCACCAACACCACATCAATCCAGATGGCGATTCGCTGCAGCCAGGTGACAGCCTCACTCTGGTAGGCCAGAAACCAAAGCTGCAGGGCGATAAGCGTGGCAAAGGGCAGCAGCATAAGGGTGATCGAGACCATCAGCCCCACAAGCCGCCGCACCAAGAGGTTCGGCCTGCCGACAAGGTAATAGGTATACGGGAAAGTGTGAAGGCGGTCACGCAGGCCGCCAATGCCTTCCTCATACGGCGCAACGGCGTCGAATGCAAAAAGCTCGCGTGACAGCAACTGGAGTTGCAGCAGCAAATTGAAATGAACCAGAACCACAAGATAAGGGGCAAAGGTGTAAAACCCGACGATCGGCACGTCCACGTTGACCACCGGCAGCTTAACGCCCCTTCCCATCAGCAGGTCGAGGTCGGTTGTGCCAAAAACGATGACCAATACGTACACGCAGACCGCCATGAAGGCCACGTGCTGCCCGGCCATACGCTCCGACGCGCTGTTGGCTGATGCGAGCAGAGCCTGGGCATCCTGCTGGGTCGGCGCAGCGCTGCCTTGGGATTTGCGGCCCGCTTCCCTGGTGATGACGCGCCGTCTTTTTACGGGTTTAAATACCATTATCCTGAATCCTTACCGTCGTTTCCGACTCTGCTTTAAACTTTAAAGATACTGGCACAATGAACTAAATCTGACACAGAATCAATGAGGGAAGGTTGGGGATGCAATGCATAGCATAAATATGCATTGGTAAGAAAGGCGCGGCAACCATCACTAACGCGACAAGACCCCTCCAGGTTTCTGGTAGTCCCAAGATCTCCCACCCACCGCCATGGGAACTATCGTGACTCGCAAAATCTATTAAGCTTGGAGTTGAGGTGGCCGATGGCTGTACGGCATTTGTCCCTTTTGCCATCTCCGTTGACTTGTAACGACCGTTACTTTAATATTGTCGCATGAATACAACCAACTGGTTGGTTATATCGTCGACAAACTCGGCCATCGCAAACTGTTGGTCATTGTCGGGTAGAGCCTGAAGCCCTTTGGCCAGATGTTGGTCACTGGAGATTTACTGGCCATAAGTGTCGGCGCACGGGGCACCGTCAATGGCACGGCCAAATTTGTTTCCAGCACGGCGGTTGGTGTGCTGTGGACCGCTGTTTCACCGGTATTCAATTTCGGGCTGGCTGCCCTGCTGATGGCGGCCGGTACCGTTGTTTTGTTGCAGGCGGGCAAAAAGGAGTAGATTTTTTTACCCGCCTGCGAGTTGTTCTCCAAAAAAATGCGAGGGAAGCTATGCTATATTCTTCAGAAGTGGACAGGATGACCTGCGTGGCCAAAGGACCGAATCATGGGCCTGCGCCGATCCCCCAGGAAGGCCGATGGACGCAGGCAAAAGAGATCAGGGACATCTCCGGACTGACGCATGGCGTGGGGTGGTGTGCGCCGCAGCAGGGCGCCTGCAAGCTGACACTTAACGTCAAGGACGGGATCATTGAGGAGGCGCTGGTGGAAGTGATCGGCTGCTCCGGCATGACCCATTCGGCCGCCATGGCCGCGGAGATTCTGACCGGGAAAACTATTCTGGAAGCCCTGAATACCGATTTGGTCTGTGATGCCATCAATACGGCCATGCGGGAACTGTTTCTGCAAATCGTTTACGGTCGGTCCCAGACCGCATTTTCCGAAGGTGGCCTGCCTATCGGCGCCGGGCTTGAAGATCTGGGGAAAGGGTTGCGCAGCCAGGTCGGCACTATGTACGGCACCAAGGCCAAAGGCGTTCGATATCTGGACATGGCGGAAGGGTATGTGACCAGACAAGCCCTGGATGAAAACGATGAGGTGATCGGCTACGAGTTCGTTCATCTCGGCAAGATGATGGAAATGATCCACAAGGGCACCAGCGCCAATGACGCACTGATCAAGGCAACCTCGAGTTACGGCCGCTTTGCCGAGGCGGTCCGGACCATCAACCCACGACACGAATGAGGAGGCCGACCATGGCGCTATTTGAAGGATACGAACGCAGGATAGAAAAAATCAACGGAGTCCTCAAACAACACGGCATTGCTAGCCTGGAGGAGGCGAGGTCCCTGTGCGAGGCCAAGGGCGCGGATGTCTACAGCATCGTCCGAAGCATCCAGCCCATTTGTTTTGAGAACGCTTGCTGGGCCTACATTTTGGGGGCCGCTATCGCCTTGAAAAAGGGTGAGGTCAAGGCTGTGGATATAGCCCGGACCCTGGGCGAGGGGCTCCAGGCTTTTTGCATTCCCGGTTCGGTTGCCCAGGACCGCAAGGTTGGCATCGGGCACGGCAATCTGGCCTCCATGCTCCTGTTAGAGTCAACTCGATGCTTTGCCTTTCTCGCCGGACATGAATCCTTTGCCGCTGCCGAGGGTGCGATCGGCTTGGCCAGGTCCGCCAACAAGGCGCGCACCGAACCGCTTCGGGTCATCCTCAACGGTTTAGGCAAAGATGCCGCCCAGATCATCTCCCGGATCAACGGCTTCACCTATGTGCAAACCAAATTCGATTACAGCACCGGCGACCTGGCCATTGTCCGTGAGATTGCCTACTCTAAAGGGGAAAGGGGCAAGGTGCGCTGTTTTGGTGCTGATGATGTCCGCGAAGGGGTGGCGATCAATCATCACGAGGGCGTGGACGTTTCCATCACCGGCAACTCCACCAATCCGACCCGCTTTCAGCATCCTGTGGCCGGCACCTACAAGAAAGAATGCCAGGAGCAGGGGAAGAAATACTTCTCCGTTGCCTCCGGGGGTGGCACCGGTCGAACCCTGCATCCCGACAATATGGGAGCCGGTCCTGCCTCCTACGGCATGACCGACACCATGGGGAGGATGCATTCCGATGCGCAGTTTGCCGGCTCTTCGTCAGTGCCTGCGCATGTGGAAATGATGGGCTTCATAGGCATGGGCAACAATCCCATGGTGGGCGCCTCGGTGGCGGTGGCCGTGGCTTTGGCGGGAGCCTGCGCCTGAGCGACACCCAATCGGCCATGACGTAAACCTGTCCTGAAAGCATGTTCAGGCCAGAACGACCGTGGTTCTTCAGAGGAGTAATGCCAGCATGATCATAGGGTACAAATGGTTGTTAGTGATGGTGGGCGGTAGCCTCGGGGCCGCAAGCCGCTACGGGATTGGCTTGCTGACCGCAAGGCTGTGGGGAACCAATTTCCCCTATGGCACATTGGTGGTTAACTTGGTTGGATGTTTTATCATCGGATTGCTGTTCGCCCTGGCGGACCGTAGCCGTTTGCTGACCCCTGACGTGCGGTTACTCCTCATTACCGGCTACCTGGGCGCGTTGACCACCTTTTCCTCTTTTTCCCTGGAAACCATCAACGCCGGTCGAGCCGGCCTAACCTTGCAACCTCTGACCAATATCCTGATCAATAATCTGGGCGGCTTGTCCCTCACTTATTTAGGATTGCGGTTGGGAGGACTGAGATAGAGGGCATGATGCTGAACTACCAAGCAATTGAAATATTTACCAACGAGGATGCTCGCTATCGGAACAAACCGGTGGCCGATGCCGTCATCCAATTTATCCGGGATTTAAAAATTGCGGCGCGCTGCATTGTCACCCGCGGCATTGCCGGCTGCTACGAAAGTGGCGAAATTTCAACAGGAAGAGTTGAAATTCTTTCCTTCAATCTGCCGATCCGCATTTACATCGTCCTGCCGGCAGCAGCGACCGAACAGGTGCTGACCGGAGTGGAAGAACGGGTCGGCAATGGCATCGTCGTTCTCCATGACCTCAAAGTGATCAGCCATAAAGCCGCCAACACCTTTTTTCCGCGTCAACTCATGGTGCGTGACGTCATGACGGCCGCCCCTGAATATGTCACTGCTAAAAGCCCCTTGAGCGATGCTGCCCGGCTGCTGCTTTCCTCGATTTTTACCGGACTGCCGGTTGTCGACCAGCATGACCGGCCTATCGGGGTGATCACCCAAGGCGATTTGATCGCCAGAGGAGGCCTGCCATTGCGTCTCGGTCTGCTGGCCGAAACCGAAGAGGAGGGACTCGAAGCGACCATGAACGCACTTGCCCCTAGGCGCGTGGTGGAAATTATGACCGCGCCGGCGGTGACCGTCGCAGCGGATCGGCCCTTGACCGAGGCGGTCGATCTTATGCTGGCAAAAGCGTTGAAACGCCTGCCAGTGGTGGACAAAGGCGGTCGCCTGGTCGGGATGCTGTCGCGTTTGGATATCTTCAAAACCGTGATGCGCGAAGCTCCCGATTGGGATGCCTTCCGGGCTCAGGACATTGAAGTGAAAAACTTGCGGATCGTGGCCGATATCCTCCGCCGTGATACCCAAACCGTCTTTGCCGACACCACTATCGACAAAGTGATCCGGATCATAGACGGCAACGATATCCAGCGGGTGGCTGTGGTCAATGCCGAGGGTAAACTCCTTGGAATTATAGCCGATAGCGACTTGCTGCACTATTTCAAACCGGACCAGGAAGGTCTCCGCTACCTGTTTGCCAAGATGACTCAACCGTTCCGCGAGGATTCCGTGCAGGATATTGAAAAGCGCCTGGCGCAGACCAAGGCCAGCGAGGTCATGCGCACGGATATGCTCACCATCCGGGAAGACATGCTGATTGAGGAGGCCATCCGACTGATGACCGAAAAAAGCCTCAAACGGTTGCCGGTGGTGGACGACAACGATGGCTTCAAAGGAATGATCAGCCGGGATTCGCTGCTCCGCACGGGTTTTGGCCGACCACGTTCCTCTGAAGGGGAAAAGCTCTGAAAAAGTAAAGCCCTAAGGCTCCTGGCCGAAATCGTAAATTTCGTCCCGGGCCTTTTCAAATGAACCAACCAGCCATTGCATATAACCTATGAGAGTATGTGAATCGGCTGCTGCGCGACGCTTTATCAGGATCAAGGAAGAAGGGATTCTTTTCATTAAACTTATTAATTGAACGCCTCGCCATGCCAGAATTCGTCGATCGCCACCCTTGCCCGCAACGTTTACCACTTTCCGGGGCCGTCAATTTTCGTGATCTCGGCGGCTACCGGACGGTTAACGATCGCCAGGTAAAGCAAAGGCTGGTTTTTCGTTCCGATCATCTCTCCCGTCTGACCGCCGAGGACCAGCAGTTGCTGCAGCACCTCCGGTTCAAGGTGGTCTGCGATTTGCGGACCGCCCAGGAACAGCAGCGACACCCCGACCTCCTGCCCCGCGATGGTTCAATTCGCCTGCTCCTCCTCCCGATACAAGCCGGAAACTTTGATCCGGCGCAGGTCATGGATCGCCTGCGCTCCGGAGAACGCGACTGGCTGTCTCTTGATTTCTTCGTCAACCTTTACCGGCAGTATCTTGATGATTTCGGTCCGGTATGGGGCAAAATCCTTCGCCTAATTGCCGCTCCTGCGAACCTGCCCCTGGTCTTCCACTGCACCGGCGGCAAGGATCGCACCGGTATCTGCGCAACGCTGCTGCTGCTGACCCTGGGGGTGCGGGAAAAAGATATCTTCCTGGACCACGATCGTTCCAACGCCTGCAATGCCGAGCGTCTGCAATCGATCTATGCCAGATTCGCCGACCTCGGCATCGAGCCGGAGCAGGCCGCGCCCTACCTGCAGGCACCCCGGGAACCCCTTGCCGCCATGCTGGAGCATCTGCGCAAATCCTACGGCACCATCGACAACTACCTGGAGACCAAGGCCGGGCTGGACGAAACCACGCTTGCGGCCCTACGGTCAAACCTGCTCGAATGACAATCCCCTCGCCCCCCGCCGGTCGGCACCTAAACATCCCGGCAGGGAGAGCGCCGGCAAGGGTGCCGTTCCCCTTGCGTCGGCAGGTATGGCTGGCCGCTGCGCTCCTGTTCTGCCCCTGGCTGGCGACCCTGGTCCTCTGCGGGCCACTTATTCGACAGCATCCACTCGCCATTTTGACCCTGCTGCCGGGGCTCACCGTCGCGATCCATCTGCAGCGCCAACTGGTGACCAATATAGGCGCTAACCACCGATTCGGCGAAACGGACCGACCTTTCCCCACCCTGGGAGCCGCCACCTGGATCACCCTGCTGCGGGCAGCGGCCATTGTCGCCCTTGCCGGTTTCCTGCCCCTGGCTATCCAACCAGTCCAGGCCATGACTCCGGGCCTGGCCTGGACTCCGGGGCTGATCTATCTGTTCATTTCCCTGGCTGACCTGGCGGACGGTTTTGTGGCCCGCAGGCAGCATCGGGAAACGGAACTCGGCAAACGGTTGGACATTGAAACCGATGCCGCAGGGCTGCTGGTCGCCCTGCTTTTAGCCGTCAGCCTCAATCGGTTGCCGGCCCTCTCGCTGCTGGTGGGGCTGGCCTATTACGTCTTCCTCTTCGGGATATGGTGGCGTCGGCAGCGGCATTTGCCCCTGATCGCGCTGCTATCACGGCCCTATTCGCGAATCATCGCCGGCTTCCAGATGGGGTTGGTGGCAATAGCGCTGCTCCCCCTCTTCCATCCGACCTGCACCGCCATCGCCGCCTGGCTGGTGATGACGCCGCTACTGGTTGGTTTTGTCCGGGATTGGCTGGTGGTCTCCTGCCGGATAGACATCGACAGCCACCAGCAAACGGCCCTGGATCATCGTGCTGGCCTCATGTTGACCCGATATCTTCCCTTGGCGCTGCGCCTGTGTATCCTGGCTGGCGGAATCTTCGCAGTCGCGGCAGGTAATTATTTCTCCCCGGTGCCCCACTTCTGGCGAGGAGCACTGAGCCTCTGCTGCCTGTTATCCGGCTTGGGCTGCGTGGGGCGCAGTGCCGCACTTTTGCTCACTCTGATGCTCGGCTGCGAACTGGCCCCTTTCGGAACGGAGTTTCCTGCCCTGGTGCTCTTTAGCGCTGCCGCCACCCTGATGCTCACCGGAACCGGCCCCCTGTCCCTCTGGTCCCCGGAAGAACGAATCCTCTATCGCCGCAACCGGATTGAATCCGCGGTGGGGAGCGAACTCGCATGACCACGAGCGCCAAGTCGCCACTTGCGAACCTCATCACCGCACTCACCGGTTGGCGCGGCCTGCTGCTGGTTCTCGGCATGGCCTTGGCCTGGCAGGCGTTGCGAGGCATGGCCTGGAATACCGCCTGGGCACAGTTGAGCCAGCTCAGTCCTGGTGCCCTGCTGATCCTGCTGGTGCTCAACCTGGTGATGCTGCCGCTGATGACCGCCCGCTGGTGGCTGCTCTTAAGGACGCTGGGCTCGCCGGTCAGATTGCTCACTGCCTGTGCGTACCGCCTGGCCGCCAATGCGGTCAGCTACCTCACCCCTGGCCCCCATTTCGGCGGTGAACCGCTTTTGGTCTATCTCCTGCATCAGCGCCAGCAGATCCCGTTGCCTACCGCTGTAATCTCGGTGGCCCTGGACCGAATGCTTGAGCTTTGGGCCAGCATCGTGATCCTCAGCCTCAGCCTGCTCATACTGACAGCCTCTGACAACGGCCCCTTTACCGGAGGATGGGCACTGCCTCTGGCAGTCTCCATGCTGGTTGTTCTCGCCGCTCTCCTGACCGCCCTGTTCACGGGCAGGCACCCGCTCTCCCGACTCGTTTCCTGGCTCAAGCGATTGGGCCGCAAGCAGCACTCCGCACCCACCGAGACCGCCGGAAGCTGGCTGGAAGCCATCATGCAAGGCGAGGTGATGGCCGAATCCCTCCTGCACCGGCATCAAAGCCCGTTTCTGCTGGCCAACCTGTACTCCCTGGCCCACTGGCTCGGGGTGTTGGTCGAATTTTGGCTGATGGCCGCTTTTCTGGGTCAGCCCTTGTCATTTTTCCAATTGCTGACCGTCGTAATTACCGCACGCCTGGCCTTTCTTACCCCCTTGCCAGCGGGCCTCGGCGTGCTCGAGTCGGCACTGCCCTGGGTAACTGCCGCCCTTGGCCTGGGGAGTGTCCTGGGGCTCAGCCTCTGCCTGCTCATCCGGTTTCGTGATATCCTCTTCAGTCTGGCCGGATTAGGGCTGGCCATGAAGTATTTGACTTGTCCGGGCAAGGCCAGTACTGTTGCTGAAAAAGCAGGATAATCAGACACAGCCGGTTCATAAATCTCCATTAATCTCTCTGGCTTCGGCTCGATTTCTCTCTGCCCACACGTAACTTTTTTCAGTTTGCGAACCGCATCCCTGAGATTCATACTTCAAGAGGGGCATTCTCAAAAAACTATGCTGCGTCGTGACCTCCCACCCCCGATATCCATCAGCTACGAAGGCAATGGCGACCAGGAACAATGGCTCGAGCAGCTGCCGCTCCTCTCCGAGCAATTTCTGGCAGCGCATCATCGCCCCCTGGTCACGATTTCCTATGCCCAAAGCGTCGATGGCAGCATCGCCACTCGCAACCGGGAACAGCTTCGGCTGAGCGGCCACCAGTCCATGGTCCTCACCCATCGCATCCGCGCCGCCTGCGATGCCATTGTCATCGGCATAAACACCCTGCTGATCGACAATCCGCTGCTCACCGTCCGGCTCGCCGAGGGGGCAAGCCCCCAGCCCATCGTCCTTGACAGCAAACTGCGCATTCCATTGCAGGCCCGCCTTCTGGAGCGCACCGACCTTCATTGCTGGCTGGCCTGTACCGACCTGGGTGATTCCGAACGGATCAGCGCGGTTGAAAACCAAGGGGGTGAGGTCATCCGCTGCCGCCAAGACCGTCAAGGCAGGGTGGACTTGCAGCATCTGCTCCATCAACTCGGCGAACGCGGCATCAGGAGCCTCATGGTGGAAGGCGGCAGCCAGGTGATCACCAGTTTCATCGAGGCACGCCTGGTGGACCAGATGATCATCACCATTGCGCCTCGCATGGTTGGCGGCCTCTCGGTGTTAGACCGGCCGGCTGCATGCAACGGCGCCCTTATGCATCTCAACCCTGTTTCCTACCAATCCTGCGGCCCGGACCTCATCCTCTGGGCCCAACCGCACTGGCAGGACGCATGAGGCAGCACCGGCTGGAATTTGTCGAGCCCGGCCGGGTCGCGGTGCTAGCTGGGCCGGCGCCGCACCCGACTGCGGAACAGGTTCTGGTGGAGACGCGACTCTCCGCAATCAGTCCGGGGACGGAGATGCTGATCTACCGCGGCCAGTGGCCCTCGGAGGTCACGGTCGACGCCACCCTGAATGCCTTAGCCGGGACCTTCGCCTATCCCTTGGCGTACGGCTACTGCACGGTCGGTCGGGTAATCGCGACCGGATCGGCGGTGCCAGGCGACTGGCTGGGCCGCCGGGTCTTTGCCTTCCATCCCCACGAGAGCCTTTTCTGCGCCCTGCCTTCGACCCTGCATCCCATTCCCGATGACTTGGACGATGCCACAGCCCTTTTTCTCCCCAACATGGAGACTGCGGTCAACCTCCTGCTGGACGGGGCGCCCTTGATTGGCGAAAAGGTCGTCGTTATTGGCCAAGGAATCGTCGGCCTGCTCACCACCGGACTGCTCGCCCGTTTCCCGCTGGCCGGACTTACCGCCCTCGAATCCCACCCGCTGCGACGTGCGGCCTCAATTCGTCTGGGTGCCGACGTTTGCCTCGATCCGGCTGCCCCGGATCTTTCTGCCCGGTTAGGCGCAATTCCAGGCCAGGGCGGCCAGGCGGATTTGGTCTACGAACTTTCAGGCAACCCGGCAGCACTGGACACGGCCCTGGCGTTGACCCGCCCCAGCGGCCGGGTGGTGGTCGGTTCCTGGTACGGCAGTAAAAAGGTGGCGTTGGACCTCGGCTCTTTTTTTCATCGTGGCCGCCTCACCCTGATCAGTTCTCAGGTGAGCAGCATTGCCCCAGCGCTCTTGGGCCGATGGCAGACCAGTCGCCGCCTGGATGTGGCCTGGGAAATGCTGCGCCAGATTCGGCCCCAGGCCTGCATTACCCATCGTTTCCCCCTGGCGGAGGCTTCTCTTGCTTATGCGCTCATAGATCGCAGCCCGGGTGAAACCATCCAGGTCATTTTCGAGCATCAATGCGCTGACGGGTTGTAAAATTCACCAAGGAGAAAAACCATGTACAGTCTCGGGGTACGGCGCGAATTCAGCGCCCGGCATTATCTGATCGGCGGCGACTGGGGGGCGGAGAACATCGAGCATACCCATCGGTACCGGATGGAACTGGCCCTGGAGGCCTTGACCCTGGATCGCCACGGCTTTCTGGTAGATATTGTCGAAGTGGAACAGCATCTGGAGGCGGTGCTTGCCGATTTTGCAGGCCGAACGCTCAACGAACTGGCTTCCTTTAGCGGCCTCAACCCGAGTATCGAACGATTGGCCACCATCCTCCATGCAGCCTTCAGTGCCCGACTGGCCCATTTTCGCCTTGAGGCCCTGACCGTCACCCTCTGGGAAGATGACATCGCCTGGACTTCCTACCGAGCGCCCCTCTGATGCGCATCGGCCTGATCATCTACGGCAGCCTGAAAACCCTCACCGGCGGCTACCTCTATGACCGGATCGTGGTCCAGGGCCTGGAGCGGTTGGGCCATGAGGTGGAGGTAATCAGTCTCACCAGCGGCTCGTATTTCCGCCGACTCGGTCATGGTTTCTCATCCGGCCTCAGTCGACGACTGCTGGCTGGAAGATTCGACATCCTCCTGGAGGATGAACTTTGCCACCCTTCCCTTTTTCTGATCAACCAACGTCTGCGCCGGAGGGGTGGGCCGCCCGTGGTCGCCATTGTCCACCACATCTTCTGCCGGGAACCCCGTCCTGACTGGCAGAACAGTTTCCTGGCGCTTATCGAACGACGGTATCTGGCCTCGGTGGACGGCTTCATCTTCAACTCGGAGACAACCCGCCGGACCGTAACGGCCTTGGTGGGCAACCACCAGCCCCAAATCATCGCCTACCCGGCCGGTGACCGTTTCGGCAGCCCCCTGTCCCCTGAACGCATCAGCCAGCGGGCAAGCCAGCCCGGCCCGTTGGAACTCCTCTTCCTGGGCATCATCATCCCCAGAAAAGGTTTACTGCCCTTGCTCAGCGCCCTGGCCGGCGTGGACCGCGCCCTCTGGCGCCTGACCGTGGTGGGCGGCCTCAACTTCGATCCTGCCCACACTGCCGAGGTCCGGCAACACATCCAGCAACTGGGCCTGGCGGATTCAGTCCGCTTTATCGGCCCTTGCGGCGATGATGAACTGGTCGAAATCCTCAGCGTCAGCCATGTGTTCTGCATGCCCTATGCCTATGAGGGGTTCGGCATTGCCATTCTCGAGGCCATGGCCTTTGGCTTGCCGGCCATTGGCAGCCTTGAGGGGGCCGCAAACGAGACCATCAGCCACGGACACAACGGCTTTCTGCTGGCACCGGATGACCGGACGGGATTGGCGCAGCTGCTGATAAAGTTGCAGCACAATCGCCAAGAGCTGCTCCGACTCTCCCTTGCCGCCCGCGCGACCTATGCCAGCCGTCCTTGCTGGCAGGACAACGTCGCTGCCATTAACGGCTTTCTGAAAAAAATGACCAACAGGCAAGGTATAGAGACAATCGTCGAGCCGTTGCGATCGACCGAAAACGCAGCACCGAGGGATGAACGTGGCGCAGGATAATTTGCCCAGCAACCGGTTGCATGCCCCCATTGCCGAGAAAACCGAGGGGAGCTTTGATCCCCGCTATCTCGCCGCCAAGAAGTCCATTGATGACCGGGCGCTGAACCGCTTCGTCTGGTCCGCGCTCTGCCAGGCCCTGCCGCTGACCACCGGGACTGCACCGGCGAACATCCTTGAGGTCGGCGCCGGCATCGGCACCATGCTGGCGCGAATGGTCGACTGGAGCTTGCTGACCGGCCCGGCAACCTATCGGGCTACGGATAGCGATGCCGGCCACCTGCAGCACGCCCGGCACTACCTTTCCGCCTGGGCCGATCAACAGGGGCTTTCTTTGAACTGGTCTGGAAATCAGCACGGCCTGCTAGCCAGCCCACCCGCCCAAATCTCACTGTTTTTGGAGGAAGTCCGCGCTGAAGCGCTGGCCCGCCGAACCGAATCAAGGGGCACTTTCCATCTGGTCATCGCCCATGCCGTCCTCGACCTGATCGATCTCCCGGCAGTGCTGCCGGGGCTCCTGGCGCAGCTGACCCATAACGGCCTGGCCTATTTCACCTGCAACTTCGACGGCTCCACCCTCTTTCTGCCCGAATACCCCGGCGACGAAGAACAGGAAATCCTCAGGCGCTATCATGCCTCCATGGAGGCCCGGCTGCTCGGAGCAAGCCGGACCGGTCGGAGACTGCTGAGCTTTCTGCAGCATCCGGATCTCGAGCTCCTGGCCGCCGGCAGTTCCGATTGGGTCATCCATCCCCGGAACGAGACCTACTCCGGAGATGAGGTGTGGTTCCTCCACGCCCTCATTGCCACCGTGGAAAAGGAACTCGCCGGGAAAAGCTGCCCTGCCCCCCCCGGTCTGGCCGCCTGGGCCCGCACCCGGCACCAACAGGTCGAGACGGGCACCTTGTCGTTCCTGGCCCGCAACCTCGATTTCCTGGCTCGCCGCCGACCACCTCAGCCATGAACTTCACCAACCGCTCCTGGCCTCCCCTGCTGACGCTTGCCGCAGCCGTTGGTATCCTCAGCGTCCTGCTGAACGTTGCGTATCCCGCTGAGCGCCTTTTCACCTGGCACTTGCTGCTGCCGTCCATTGACGTCTGGCTCCTGCTCCTTCCTCTGACCCTGGCCGCCTCTTGCGGAAAACGAACCCTGTTCTGGATCACCCTGCCGACATGGGCACTCTTCCTTGGCCTGCGTCTGATCCGTATCGGCGATAGCGTCGTGCCCATGTACCTTGACCGACCCTTCAACCTCTACATCGATTCCGGCTATCTGTACGGACTCTACGATCTGCTTAAAACCTCCTCGGGCCGTGACGATTTCCTTCTGTTGTCGGCGGGGGCGGCGATGGTGACGCTCGGGGTTTGTGCCGTCAGCTGGCTCGCCTGGCAAATGGCCGCCAAGGCGCTGACCAGCGACCGGATTCGAATTCCGTTTCTAGGGGTATCGGGCCTCGTCCTGGGCTCGGCTCTGATTGGGGGATGGCAGCCGGCCCAGCCGCTGACCCTGGTTCGCCTGGGCCAGGAGATCCGCTCCATCCACCAGCAGATCGAACAACAACGGGCCGTTGTTACCCAGATGGAGCGAACCGCCCAGGAACGGTCGGCCAATCCTGCCTCTCTCAACGGCCTTGGTGGGGCGGATGTCCTGCTGTTTATCATCGAATCTTATGGCCGCGTCGTCTTCAGCCAGACCCAGTACCGGCAGGTGATGGAAGCAACCATGACCGACTTCGGTAAAACCCTTGCGCTGCAGGGCTTCGAGGCGGTGTCTTCGTATTTGTTATCGCCCACCTACGGCGGTGAATCCTGGCTGGCCCATGGCACCTTGGAAACGGGTGTGCGGGTAGGCAATGACCTTGAAGAGACCGCGCTACTCCGATCCTCCCTGGAGCCCATGGCTTCAATTTTTCGCAAGAACGGTTATCGTACCGTCTCGGTGATGCCCGGCACCCGATTCGCCTTTCCGGAAGGGGCCTATTTTGGCTATGAACAGGCCTATTACGCCTGGCATTTCGATTATCAAGGGCGCACCTTCGGCTGGGCGCCCATGCCAGACCAATTCGTGCTCGACTGGGTACGCCGCCGCGAATTCATTACGCCTGAAAAACCAATTTTTGCCCGCTACGCCCTGATCAGCAGTCATGCTTCGTTCAGTATCCAACCGCCCTACATCGCCGATTGGGAAACGATCGGCGATGGCAGCCTCTACAAGGCGCGCGAGCCGATTTTCTTTCCCATTGAATGGCCGGATCTCAAGAATGCGGGCGAGGGCTATATGCGCTCCCTGGAGTATGAATTTACCCTCCTCGGCGACTATCTCGCCCAGTATGTCACTACCGACACCCTGATTATCATTCTGGGCGATCACCAACCCAATCTGCAACTCACCGGCCCCGGTGAACCCTGGTCGGTACCGGTGCATATCATCAGCCGCAATTCCCGCTTGTTAACCCCATTCCGCCAACGGGGCTACACTCCCGGCCTTTTCCCCGCCCAACCGCTGCCTCATGCCGGAATGGAGACCTTTCTACCGGGATTGCTGCAAGATTTCAGATAACCGTCTGCGGACGCACACAGCCTGCAGCAGGGTATGCTATGCTTACCCTCGAGTTGCTCCTGATAACGAAATTAACGGTATTTGCAGCCAAGGGTACCTGCAGGACTTGCCTTTTTACAGCGACCCTTTATCATTTCATCAGAGTCTGAAAACCTATGCCCTGTTGGCCTACGCCATTTGCACAGGCCAAGGGGCATTCCTTTTCACCGATTGGAGGCACAAATGAAGAAGCGCATACCGTTTACTCTCGTCGTCGTTTTTCTTGTTGGATTAATCGTCGCCCCGCTGCATGCCGAAATCCGTTCCTGGGAAATTGACAAGGAACATACCAACTTTTATTTCAGTGTCGATCACATCTATGCCAAGGTCCGGGGTCATTTCACCGATTTTAAAGGGATTTTCCTTTTTGATCCCGACAACCTCAACGACAGTAAAATCTCCTTTGAGATCAATGTGAAAAGTATCGACACCGGCATCCGCAAACGCGACGAGCATTTGCTGTCAGCGGATTTTCTCGAGGCGTCCAAGTATCCTTTGATGACGTTTACCAGCAGCAGCATCACCAAAACCGGGAAAAACACCTATAACGTCAACGGCAAATTGACGATAAAAGATGTTTCCTCCAACCTCACACTCCCCCTTACTTATGCAGGCAGGAAGGATCACCCCTTATCTCCAGGCATGGAAGTGGCTGGCTTTAATGGTCATTTGACCCTTGACCGACTGACCTATAACGTCGGGGATGGGAAATATTACCAAATGGGTGCAGTCGGCAAGGACGTTGATATTTTGGTGACGATTGAGGCGCTCCGAAAAAAATAGTACCGTCCAATATAAGGGCTATTGCGCCTGGGCCATAACCGGCCCGGAAGTCTGGAAGATCGTTGACGGCGAGCTTTACCTGAATTGCAGCATGGCGACCTATGAAAAATAGAGCAAAGATATTCCTGGCAACATCAAAAAGACCGATACCAACTGGTCAAAACATATCAGTGGCTATTGATCGCCGTTGACAGCCACGCAGGGGCTTTCGTTATGGGGTTGAAACGATGCCGGGAGATGGGGATGAAAACAAAGCGATTTCTTCACCCCGCATTCGACGTGTTCACTACGCAACAAAGAGAGGATGAAATATATGTTTGAATCTGCTGAATTGGGACACAAAATCAAAAAATCCGTTTATGAGGAAGAAGTGCCTCCTTTGCGTGAGGCCCTGCTCAATACCCAGATGGAACTGGCGGAATCGGCCAAGTTTCCGGTAGTTATCCTGATCGGTGGACTGGACGGCGCCGGACGTGGCGAAACCGTCAACCTGCTCAACGAATGGATGGATCCACGTCACATCCAGACCCATGGCATGGGCGATCCCTCCGACGAGGAACTCGATCGCCCCATGATGTGGCGTTTTTGGCGAGCCTTGCCGCCCAAGGGGAAAATCGGTTTATTCCTGGGTTCCTGGTACACATGGCCGATCCTGAACCGGGTCAATAGGATCACCAAGGAAGCCGATCTTGAACACAGCCTGGAGCGGGCCAAACTATTGGAAAAAATGCTTGTGGACGAAGGTGCCCTGCTCATCAAGTTCTGGCTGCACCTCTCCAAAGATAAACAGGAGAACCGTCTCAAATCATTAGAAAAGAACCCCTTGACCCGCTGGAAAGTCACCGACCGTGACTGGAAACACTTCAAGGTCTACGACAAGTTCCAGGAGGTCCATGAAAACGTGATCCGCCACACCAGCACGGCCGAGGCCCCCTGGCTGATCGTGGAAGGCGAGGATGCGAATTACCGCAACCTGACGGTGGGCAAGGTAATCCTTAAGGCAATCCAGGATCGACTGGAACTGGACAAAACGCCGCCGCTCAAGATTCTGGCCCCGCCTTTGATGCCTTCCATCGACAACCTGCACCTGCTGAAAACCCTGGACATGGCGCAGGCTCTGGACAAAGACAAATTTAAGATCAAGCTGGAAGAATATCAGGGCAAGCTGAATGTACTGACACGCGATCCCAAGTTCAAGTACATGTCGGTGATTGCGGTGTTCGAGGGCAACGACGCTGCAGGCAAGGGCGGCAGTATCCGCCGCATTACCGGAGCCTTAGATGCCCGCTATTACCAGGTCATCCCCATTGCCGCCCCCACCGAGGAAGAACGCGCCCAGCCTTATCTGTGGCGATTCTGGCGGCATCTCCCGCGGAAAGGGCGTGTCACCGTTTTTGACCGCTCCTGGTACGGTCGGGTGCTGGTGGAACGCGTTGAAGGATACTGCGCGGAGGCTGACTGGATGCGGGCCTATAGCGAAATCAACGAGTTCGAGGCGCAAATGGTCAGGCATCATCTCCTGGTCGCAAAATTCTGGTTGGCCATCACCAGGGAGGAGCAACTGCAACGATTCGAGGACAGGCAGAAAACCGGGTTCAAGCGCTTTAAAATTACCGAGGAGGACTGGCGCAACCGGGAGAAATGGGAGCCATACGAACAGGCCGTCTGCGATATGGTGGATCGGACCAGCACCCGGCTGGCGCCGTGGACCCTGGTGGAATCCAACGACAAAAATTTTGCACGCATTAAGGTACTGAAGACCTTGTGCGAAAAAATTGAAGCGAAGCTCAAGGAATTGTACGAGGAGGGGGTCGACTACCTGGATAAACCCAAAAAACGCCGCTGATACAGCCTGCGGCGCGCATCGACTCGATGGCCATCAGCATCTAAGGAAGTAGCGTTTCGTTTACAGGTTGGTTGGGTTCCCTGTATCACATTACCGCATTGGAGAGGTAAGCTGTCAAGGGAGCAAGCAAGAGCCCGAGAACAAGGAGTGTCCCGCCGCCTGAAATAACGGCCATCGGCGTTTTAGCTCAGGCCTGATGGTTGAGACCACTGCGATTGAATAAGCCGGTGGCAACATACCCGGAAAAAAACTCCCTATAATATGGGAGAGTCCCTGTCCGATAAATTCCTGGTTGCCGTCCAGATTTAGTCCGGTACGATCAGTGAGGGATTGAGCGACTGAACCGCTTCGGTCAGGGCAAAAAGGATGGTTGCCAAGGCTACGGGGGCATGCCAACTAAGAGACCTGTCCTGGGGTAAGGCGACAATGGCTCCGACGATCCGGGCGATCAGATCATCTTTAACTGTTTTTCTGGTAACCGTAGACCACCATTTGGAGAAGGCGTAAGTTGTCCCTCCCCGTTTTTCCTTGAATCCGCAACTCGTCGGGTTTGTTTTGATGTTTTTGTCACCCTTGCCAGAGGCAAGCATCTCTCCGGAAGTTCAGACAATGCATCACATTTACATTATGGCGGCCTCGCTCCATCAGTTTACGATAATGGAAAACTCGTCAAAATCCGATTTTCAGCCCACTAATTGATATTGAGAAACGGGTTGATGTGATCTAGTTTATCACTGGTTTTTTCTGCAAATTTAATCTCATTTACTCCTTCTATTTCTCTTATCAGAGATTCTATTTTTTCTCTGATAGACTTGTCAGTCCGCAAGACTTCCCCGATGTTAGAAAGGGTGACAGTGCCGTTAACGACTTCAACTTCTATAAGGAATGAAAAGTTAACAAGCATTGCATGGATTTTCGCACATAAAAGCTTGTCGTCAATAATCCCTTGTGATTCGAGCGTTGTTTGGAATGCCGGCATTTTAGAAGCTGCAATAATTAATTCAACAGCGTTATCGACGCTTAATCGATCTATAAGAATAACCATGTCATAAAGACGGCTGTCCCAAGTGTCAGTACCGTAAAGCTTCAATCCCCATCGACGGCGTTCCTCATCGTCTTTTCTTAAAACATCATGTGCTTCTTTGAGTGAAATCTCATCACGTTTCATGATTTCTTTCACCCGGTCTTCTATATTGGCCAAAATTCTCACTTTGAGAACATGGGGAATATTTCGAAGAAAGTACTGCCCCGCAAGACCATGATAAATAACATTATCCTTTTGAACGTGCTTGAGAAGCGCATATTGATAATAGCTGATATACCGTTCTTTACCGTGTCGAAAACGATCCAAAATAGATGGTGAATCGTGAATAGCCCGCACCAGGCTTATTTCGGGAATATTGAACTCCTCTGAAGTTTCGAGGAGGATTTCACGAGACACACAGTCATAATTCAATTTTTCAGCCAATTTTTCCGCAACTTCTTTACCTCGGCTGTATGAACCTCGAGATATCGTGATGATAGGCATACAAAGTAACCCCTTTAAAAATTTAAAATTGGTAGCATCCGGCCTAACCTGAGCGCACGGTCAATAATAGCCGAGCACTTGCTCAGTTTGGCAAGAATACACCATTTCCCAAGAAAAGGGCAATTGATATGGGCAAAATGTTGGTCGTTAGCGACTTGGTCAACCTGATGCATTCAGCAACCAAAGAGAACGTGCTTGGGGTTGGTGGTAATTTCCCCTGCCTAATTTGAAGGGGTCGCCACTGACGTTCTTCGGATATGAAAATTGGGCCGGTGTTGTCGACGATGTGCAGCATAACGGTCACTTATGCTATCAAGTACGCCGGGGCAACGGACCGGCCAGAACCAATCCAAACCAGCAATATTTTGAAACTGGACCGGGGCAGCATGTGGACGGCCTTCAACTATGTGGCCAATCAGGCTCAGTTGAAGTACTCGTTCATAAGGATATCCTGGCCGTGCGCGAGAAGCATGAGAACGCTTTTTTCGGCAGCCAGAGAGAACTGGAAGCCCAGGCCCTGGCACTCTGGAATAAAGACGATCAAAAAGCAGCGCGCGCCCTGCTGACCCAGCATGCCGATGCGCAAGCCACCGGCGTGCTCAAGGATTGGTGGGCTCTGTCGGAGCAACTCTACATTCGCTACAACGACGGCAACTTCAACACTCCGGACAGCATCGCTCAACCGGTCTTTTTAACCGGCATGGTGGCTTAAGCAGGTGGGATATGAACAGGGCCCGGTGCGTTACGCCAAGCCTGCCGACCGCAAGTAGAGCCTGGTCAGGCCTCCCCCGTCCTAATATATGCTGCCCGTTTTCTTTGCAATCGCCGCCCCGACCATCGCCGTCGGCCAGGTCCTCTGTTCCAGGCTCTGGTAGCAAGCGACCTTGCGGCTCTGGATTCTAGCTGGCAACCATTACCTTCGCTTCGTTTTTTTCTGCTCGGGGCGGTCTCCGTTCATATCCTGGACCGGAAAGCCAGCGGCAACAAGAACTCCGGCAAGGCTGGCGTCTTTTCTATGCAGACATCATGGCCACCTTTTCCCCTGGAGGCTCTACCTCTGGTCGACGGAGAAACCGTACTACGATATCAGGCCGAAAAGCCGCTGCACGGCCACGTCGGACTTTGGACCAAGGCCGACTCGGTCACCCTTTTTAACGATCTGGTCATCGATGACGGTATTGATCATTCCCTCATCCAATGGTAAATCAACGGGGTCTCTTTGTAGCCAGAGAGGTTGCCTCCCCCACCAACAACCCAGACGGACAGTGACATGAACGCTTTGCAACACAGAAAATATCTATGGGTTTTTATTTTTCACCTGGCGGTCCTCATCCCTTTGACGGCCTGTGCCAAAAATCCAGCCCCGGCCAGCAACGTTCGGCCGCCCAACTACATCAATCAAGAATTTGGATTCAGCCTGCAACGTCCCGAATCCTGGACGGCGGGCCCTTCCCCGGCACCCAATGCCCGGGTCAAACTGGCAACGCCTGCCAACACACAGCGCGCTGAATGTGTTGTGATTGTTAAACGTTACCCTAATGCGATCTCGGCAAAACAGAGCGATATCGATCAAGTTTTCCTTGAAGCGCCATCGGCAGCCGAGTTGAAGGAGATTCTCAGCCAGAGCGCGCATGAGGTTGAAATCCTGGCCGCCAGCTCCGGGAATCTCGATACCCGCCCCGCCCACCTGGCACGGGTCCGCTACACCGTGGGCGCGCCGCCTGAAACAACTTATGTTACCGGGCGGGTAGTCATGACCGCGACCCCCGGATTAACCTGGACGATGTCCTGCGGTGGACAAGGAAACACCGCCGCGGAAGCAGATAAGAGCTTTCAGTACTGGCAGCGTGAAATCAACAGCATCGTCTCGTCGTTTAAATTCAAGTAGAGCTTGCGGTGGATAGCCTGTAGGGGTTGCACTTCCCAGCGTGCCCCTGCCCCGGTCTGTAAACTTGCTGAAAAAAAAATCCGTCAGTTCCTCACAAAGGAAGAACTGACGGATTTATTGTGCCTTTCCGTACCCTGAGCAGCGAGAGGATCGTTCTCGCCGCTCCTCTCGAAGCAGTTGTTTATCGTTCAACCACCGCAGCTATGCCCATGCCGCCACCGATGCAAAGTGTGGCCAGACCGCTTTTTGCCTCTCGTTTTTCCATTTCATGCAGCAAGGAAACCAGTATCCGTGCGCCGGAGGCCCCGATCGGATGCCCTAAAGCAATCGCGCCGCCATTGACATTGACTTTGGTCATATCAAAACCGAGATCCTTGGCAACCGCGATACTTTGCGAGGCAAAGGCCTCGTTTGCCTCGATCAATTCGATCTCGTCAAGATTCCTGCCCGCTTTGGCCAGGGCTTTGGGGGTGGCCGCTGCCGGCCCGATCCCCATGATTTCCGGCTTAACTCCTGCGGATGCATAACCGGTCAATCTTGCCATCGGTTTGATGCCCAACGCTTTGGCCTTCTCTGCCGACATGACAATAATAATAGCGGCGCCATCATTGATGCCGGAAGCGTTGGCAGCGGTGACCATGCCATTGGCTTTAAATGCGGGCCTGAGTTTGCCGACCATTTCCAGGGTGGTGTCCGGGGTGAAATGCTCATCGGTATCGAAAATGAGCGGATCTTTTTTCTTCCGTGGGATGGACACCGGGACGATTTCGTTTTTAAACCGGCCGCTCTGGATGGCCGCCTGCGCTTTATTCTGCGAAGCCACGGCAAAACGATCAAGCTCATCCCTGGTAAGATTCCAGCCCTCGCAAATATTCTCAGCCGTTGTCCCCATGTGGTAATTGTTCATCGCGCAATGCAGCCCATCATGGACCATCATGTCGATCATGCCATTGCCGGGCACATTCATCCGGTAGCCGAAGCGAGCCAGGGGCAGCGCATAAGCCGTGGCGCTCATATTTTCGAAGCCGCCGGCGATAATAATATCTGCGTCACCGCACTGGATTGCCTGAGCCGCCATAACAACGGACTTGAGGCCGCTGCCGCAGACCTTATTGATGGTGACTGCGGGAACTTCCAAAGGAATACCCGCTTTCAGCATGGCCTGCCGGGCCGGATTCTGTCCCAGAGCACCGGTGAGCACACAGCCGAGGATGCATTCATCGACCATCTCCGGCTTAACACCTGCTCGATGCAGGGCTTCCTTGATGACCAACGCACCAAGATCCACTGCGGGAATATCTTTCAGGGAACCACCAAATTTTCCGACAGCCGTACGACAAGCGCCGACGAGGACTACTTCACGCATTATTCTCTCCTTAAGTGATAATGATTCGGTTGACCGACAATGAACAAGCCTGACAGGTCAGACAGAACCATATATTTTTTAGTGGCTCTATAATACTCAACAAAAATTGAATTGGAACCACTCCCATGCAGATACGGCCCAAAAAGTTTATCCCCCTCATCCCGGGTAGGAAAAAGTGCAGCACGATGGCCGCAAAGCGCGGTATCCGGTTGCGTGGCGTTCAGATTCCTCATCAATACTGAACCGGTTGCTCTTGCCTGGCCCTTGTATCAAAAGAAGCGGGGCACCTGTGAAAACATCTTTCTCAGCTTGCCGGCTTGACCGCTTCAATGGTGGCGGAGACGATAAAATCGGTGACCGAGGCTGCAGAAGTCCAGGTGCGAAGAAGTGCTTTGCTCTCTTCCTTAGGCGATATTTGAATGCGCACAAAACCAGCTGCCCGCAGCATGTTCTCCAACTCGGAGAGCAGAGAGGCACCGGCAACGCACCCGGCATGAAGCGCCATATCGCGCCTGATAGAATCTGGCAGTTCCGCAGTGGCGACAATATCGGAGATGGCCAACCTGCCACCTGGCTTGAGAACGCGAAATGCTTCAGCAAAGACCCGGGGTTTATCCGGCGACAAATTGATGACGCAGTTGGACAGGATAACATCAACGCAGTCATTGGCCACCGGCAGATTTTCAATTTCTCCCAAACGAAATTCGACATTGCGATAGCCGTTGTGCTCGGCATTAGCGCGAGCCTTGGAAAGCATTGTCGGGGTCATGTCCACACCGATGACGTGCCCGTACTCACCTACCTGACGGGCCGCAAGAAAACAATCAAATCCCGCCCCGCTGCCGAGATCAAGGACGATTTCACCAGTTTGCAACGCTGCGATGGCCTGAGGATTGCCGCACCCCAGCCCTAAATTGGCGCCATCGGGGATAGTCGCCATTTCTTCTGCGCTGTATCCCATCTGGCTTGACCGATCAGGCGCCGGCCCGCTGCAACAGGTCGAACCACAACATCCAGCCTCAGCCACCCGGCTATAAACCTCTCGAACCGCCTGTCGCACCCCATCGTTTTCCAGCACACTCACAATGTCCCCCTCGATCGCTTTACGTTCTCAGACCTCGTTCTGAAGGATCAGCCAATCCAATCTTCCACTTCGCTCTGTTTCGGCACCCGGCCGACACATTTGACCTGACCGTCTATGACGACTGCAGGAGTCGAGAAAATGCCTAGTTTGGCAATATCCTGAAAATCGCTCACCTTTATGACGCTAGCTTCAATTCCTTTTGCTGCAATCGCGGCTTCAACAATTTTCTGTGTTTTTTCACAGGAGGCGCAACCTGGCCCGCATACTTTGACTTCCATTATTACCTCATTTGAATTTCAGATTATCATGTTGAAGAAATACCCGGTGAAAAGGATACCGCCTCCCACTACCAAAACAAAAACAGCGATCAATTTTGGTTTGAGAACTTTACGGAGGATAATCATCTCCGGAAGGGAAAGGGCGATCACGCTCATCATGAACGCCAGTACAGTCCCCAGAGCGGCCCCTTTTCCAAGTAAAGCTTCCACCACAGGAACAATACCAGCGGCATTGGAGTACATGGGAATGCCCACCGCGACCGCAGCAGGAACTGACCACCACACGTCTTTACCCATAATTGAAGCCATGAAATCCTCGGGGACATATCCATGAATGAGGGCCCCGACAGCAATCCCGGCAACTACATACATCCAGACCTTGCCCACAATTTCATGAACAGCTTCCTTTCCCCTGTCGAATCGATCATGCCAGCTGAGTTGTTCCTCAATGACGAGGGCCTCCCCGGCCCGCAGTTCCTGCACCCAATCCTCAATCCAGGTCTCGAGCTTCAACCGACCGATAATCCAACCAGAAATCATGGCGACCAGCAGACCGGTACCAAGATAGAGGGCCGCCACCTTCCAGCCGAGCAGTCCATAGAGCAGCACCAAGGCAATCTCGTTGATCATCGGCGCGGCCACAAGAAATGAAAAAGTCACCCCCAGCGGCACACCGGCCTGTACAAAACCAATAAAAAGAGGGACAGCCGAACAGGAACAAAACGGGGTAACGATCCCGAGCAGGGCTGCCATCACGTTGCCGGCGGTTTCCCGCTTGCCTGCCAGGTATTTACGGGTGCGCTCCTGAGTGAAAAACGACCGGATCATACCGATAATAAACACAATCAAGGTCAGCAGCATCATGACTTTGGGCGTATCATAGACAAAAAACTGCACAGCGCCGCCGAGCTGACTCCCTTTTTCGATACCAAGCAAGGAATAGGTAAAATAAAAGGAAAAAGGCTCGAGTTGTTTGTAAACGACCCACCAAAACCCGACGGTGAGGAGGCTGATAACACTGATTTTTCCCCAATGGACGTTCTTGGTCACAGCCACCTCGCCATCTGGCGGTTTGGCACCGCAACAACCGGTAGATTTAATCGGTTCCATTCTCAGTACCTTTAACTTTCAGATTAGACACCCGAAGACAGGCAGCCGCAGGCAAAGCTTTGAGCATTTCCTGTAACCCATTGTCATCATTCAGCCAATTTTTCAGAGTGACCAGCATAGTGCCCGCATACTCCGATTCACTGCCATCCGATTGGCTGTATATCATCCAGGTCCCCTGGCGGACCTTTTTCACCAGCCCCGCATCTTCAAGAATTTTCATGTGACTGGAAACAGTCGGCTGGGCGAGCCCCAACACTTCGGTGATCTCGCAAACACAGAGCGCCTTATTTTCCAGGAGCTTCAGCACTCGGACCCGATTGGGATCTGACAGAGCCTTCATGACACGTAAAAATAGTTTCATATGTTGCCGATTCGTATTATTCCTATATTCAAGTTTTTAAATATGTAAGCGTGACGGAAAGAGCCGTCAACTCTTTTTCACTATCCGACCCACTCTGCAACCCAACTGGAGTGCCAGTGGTGCACGTCGGGCTTGGACAGCCATCGACCTGATTACTTTAATCATTAACGCCTGATTGATTTGCCAGACAAGCATGCAATTATCATTCAGGACAATTTATCATCTTTAACCAAAGGAATTGGATGTGAATAAGGATCTCGTCCAGGGCCTCTTCCTGGCTCTTGTTTTATCCACGACGATAGGACTGGTATCGGCAACAACCCTGGTCAGGGCTGAGCAATTACCACAGGTCCCTGTCCCCGGAATGGTGACCATGGTGGATTTGGGTGCGAAGAAATGCATCCCTTGCAAAATGATGGCACCGATCATCGAAGAACTGGCCAAAGAGTATCAAGGGCGAGTCGCTGTCCTTTTCATCGATGTATGGGAAAACCCCAGTGCTGGCCCGCAATATGCGCTCCGCTCCATCCCTACCCAAATTTTTTATGATGCCAACGGAAGAGAAATTTCCCGGCATGAGGGCTTTATGGATAAAGAATCCATCGTTGCAGTGTTTAAGCAACAGGGAGTTAAGTAGATTGTGGATCAGATTTTTCTCACCATCAATTCATGGATGAACCAAGGACTCTTGCTCGGAGGCCTAGGTTGTTTTTTATGGGGCATGGTCAGCGTTCTGTTCAGCCCCTGCCACCTGGCGTCCATACCGCTTATCGTCAGTTATGTCGCCGGTCAGAATCAAATCATTGCAGGACGTAAAGCGGTGGTTTATGCGGCACTGTTCACGGTGGGCTTGTTTATCACGATTGCTGCTATCGGTTTCATCTGTGCTTTACTTGGCCGCATGCTCGGCGATGTCGGCCCCTATATGAATATTGTAGTGGGAGCGATTCTGGTATGGGTGTCCCTCGATATCCTCGGGGTCGCCAAGTGCTCGATGTCCAGCGGTCTCCTCGCCAAAATCAAGGTGAAAGGGATGCTTGGAGCTTTCGTTCTCGGCTTGGCCTATGGTATCCTTTCCGGTTCCTGTACCTTTGGATTTATAGCACCCATTCTCGCTCTCATTACAATTCAACAGAAAATCCTTACAGGTGTTATTTTTATTCTTCTGTTTGGGCTTGGTCACTGTCTCCCCATCGCCCTGGCCGGAAGTTCAGCTGCGTTGGTGCAACGTTTTTTGGCCAACAGCACATGGCAACAAGGGAGCCAAGTATTCCGTAAATTGGCAGGAGTCTGCATAGGAGCACTAGGCATTTACTTTATAAGCCTACCCATGATGGCAATCGTTTAGTGCGTAAACGAGCATAAAATGCCGGCAACCTGAGTGAGCATGTAACGCGCTCTTTCCGCATTTGCTTTGGAAGGCAGTATCTCTAGCAACATAAAAAGTTGCGAAGAACAAGCACGTTACGTTGCATCAAGGATTGCGTCATCAGGGGCGAAGCCCCCAACCGGATCGCAATTGAGATGGGCTCTACGTAATTGAGAACTGCAGACCAATAACAAAAATATTGGCTTTGAAATGTACGAAAACAAATCTGAACAAATCCATTTTTACTTTTCGGAGATCTTCAGTGGAACATAATCACACGCATGCCCCCAATAATTTCAACCGTGCTTTTGCCATCGGCACGGCGCTCAATATTATTTTTGTTTTAATTGAGGCTGGTTACGGCGTTATCTCCCACTCATTAGCCCTGATTGCCGATGCAGGACACAATTTAAGCGACGTGATTGCCTTGCTCCTTGCCTGGGGTGCCATAACTGTTGCCAAACGGTCGGCGACAGCACGATATACCTTTGGTTTCAAGAAAGGAACCATCCTCGTCTCCCTGGGCAGTTCCCTTTTTCTGTGTGTCGCTATTGGTGTCATACTATGGGAGGCGTTGATCCGGTTGCGCTCCCCTGTACCAGTGAACGGCATGACCATTACGGTGGTCGCTGCTATCGGTGTGGTTATTAATACATTGACAGCCTTATTGTTCATGACTGGAAGAAAAAACGATCTGAATATCAAAGGAGCTTTTCTCCACATGGCTGCGGATGCTGCAGTATCCGCCGGAGTGGTGGTGTCGGGGTTGGCCATCCGTGCCACCGGCTGGAATATTCTTGATCCAATGATCTCGATAGCGATAGCGTTTGTTATTCTCTTTGCCGGGTGGGGGCTATTGAAGGATTCCTTGCACCTGACCTTAGCCGGGGTGCCTGCGCAGATCGATGCGGTCGCGGTACTACGTTACCTGACCGGACTGCCCGGAGTGCAAGGCATCCATGATCTCCATATTTGGGCGGCGAGTACCACAGAAAATGTCCTGACGACGCATCTGGTTATGCAATCTGGTGGCAGTGATGCATTCCTGCACGAGACCGCCGAATACCTGCATCATCATTTTGACATTCACCACACAACCATTCAAATCGAACGAAGCGATATAAGCGGTATCTGCCACACTGAAAACACGAACGGGCAAGGTCGCTGCTGGCCTGGAAGGCAGGGGGATTCTCAATCCGCTACTTGTCCAACGGTGGACCACTCGCATTGAGGCTCATTCCGACAGGTAAAGTGATTATTGCAAGCCGTTTAATGCGGAAGGGTCTCGGGCAAGGATTCGACAAAAAAACGAATCTGATCGCGAACTGTACGGAAGGCATGGAGGATCTCTTCTTCCGAAGATGCCGTTTTCACCATTTGGGCAGGATCAGGAAAGCCCTGATGGATGGTTCGCCCCGGAAAATAAGGACACGTTTCATGGGCGTGACCGCAGAGGGTGATGATGTAATCAAAGGTCGCAACCGGCAACTCTTCCACCAACTTGGAGCGCTGGTCGGAGATATCGACACCCGCCTCGGCCATGACCCGAACCGCATAAGAATTCAACCCGTGTTTTTCGATGCCGGCCGAATATGGCGCAATGACGTGCGCCCGCAAATGCCGCGCCCAGCCCTCGGCCATTTGACTGCGGCAGGAATTGCCGGTGCAGAGAAAGAGGATGGTGTATTTCGCTTTCGATTCTGCTGAATTCGAGATGCTCATAGCAATATCCTCCCTTCTGTCATTATAAGTTGAATTCTGCTCTCACATTTTTACTTTTCTTGCCTTCGACATTTCTAGCAAGATTCAGCTCTAGATCATAGGTAATTGCAGGAGTGATTTTGAATTACGCAAAGTGAGGAGACGTGAGGAGTAACTTTGAGGCTGAGATGCATTAACTCTTCGCCATTGGAGCTTTGGGCACCCCACCGCTGTGACATTCCATACAGTTGGGCTGAGCGTTAATGCCGTGGTCGGAAAGCGGCGTCCAGTCGCCCTCTTCCTCGTATTTACCATCCTTCCAGAGGTTAAGCAGTTCGACCAGGTGATAAGCAACACTCGCTGTAACCCGGGCGCAACGATCTTTACGTTCGGGGCTGCCCACGGGTTTGTCGGAAACGGCCATCCATTTGCCGACCGAAACGTGACAGAGGGGTGATTCACTGATGGTTTGCGGAATAAAATCTCTGATCTTCGGCTCTTTCGGTTTAAAAACAGGGAGGGCGGTCTCGCAATACCACTGCATGATATCGGTGCCGATCAGGTGTCCCTCGTCAGCACCCGCAATCCGGGGGCCAATGATCAAATTGGAAACGATATTGGCCCCTGCGTTTGAACCGCAGATCGTTCCCCAACCGGCCACGCCGCCTTCGAGAAAGACAAAGGCGTCGATGGGAAAAGAAGTGTACGGCTCGCCGACCTTCTCCCGGAGTTGGGTGAACACGCTGCTGATCACCGCGCAGCCGCAGTACACCCGGTACCATTCTTTATACGCAAGTTCGGCGGTGGTGGTCGGGTCGAGTTTTTCATAGGGCCAAGGCCATTTTTCGGTGGCGCCGCCCATGGCCCTGGCCGGTTGCAGCACCCCTCCAAGATGCGCCAGGGCAGCGGTTGTGGCCAGTGCCCCTGTCCCGAGCATCCATTGCCGACGGGATAATCCTGTCTTCCTCTCCTCATTCACAGAATGCATGGTGTCTCCTTTTTGTTACAATTATCGGGTCATGATTAAAAATTATTTCTTGGTGTGACAGACACCACACCTGGCAAGATCCTTGTCTTGCTGGAGGTGACATTCCATACAGAGCATATGACTGGCACGCTTGAGCGTCGCTATCCTTTCCGGCATGCCAGTCTTGCGATTGTGACAGGTTTCGCATTTTTCTATTTTCTGCCCAGCGACATAATCAATCATTTTCCTGTTGGCACCCTTGCCATGATGACAGCCGTCGCACTCCAACCACTGATGCTTCTGGTGCGGTAGATAAGCCGGTTTAGCCACTTTCTCCGTATCTATTTGGGACTGAATAACGACTCTTTCCGGCCCGTTGTCTTCATTTGCAAAAGCAACTTGGGCACCGAAAATTGCGCAGCATACCGCGAGGATCGTTCCGTGCACAACGGAAGGTCTCATATTCTTTTCTCCTGATTGCAATTTGTATTGATCAACATAATAGAACCCGACGTGTTGCGATTGACTACCGACACATACGAGCCATATCGAACAGTTAATTGAAATAATAGAGAATTATAACGATTCGAACTCGTCTCGACCGGCAGTTCACCCTATCGTTATATTTTATATAATATATTGATGTCAACAAAAAAATCCCGGGAAAAGGGAAGGAGAAAACAATTCTAGGAATAGTTCTATGTTAAGAAAAACGGAACAGGGATTGTCACCGCCGATCACTTTTGACCACCCGCCAGCGATTTGCGACCAGACCCTAAGGGTGGGTCGGAAAAAGGATCTCGGGTGGGTCAGTTTTTAATCGACGGCGATAAACAGGGATTAAAGAGTTTCATGCTCTATCCAGCCTTGGAATCTTTCCATAAGTTGTGAAAAATCATGAATGGCCTGTTTGCCCGAGTCCGTCAACCAGGCACCGCCTCCTTGACGCCCCCCTGCTTGTTTTTCAACCAGAGGCTCTGGAGCCAGGGCATTCATGTCTTCAACCAGATGCCAGGCATGGCTGAAACTCATCTGCATAGATTTCGCTGCGGCGGAAACCGAGCCATATTCCCCGATACGTTCAAGGAGCCTAATTCGGCCCCAGGAGAGATAGGCTTGCCCTTCATTCTCAATCCAAATACGTCCTTTTATCTGTAATCCTCTGCTCACCCGACTAGAGGCCATGGCATTCTGCTCGTTATCTTTTCTCACCTTTGGCATAAAACTCTCGCTGGAAGGGATAGATCTGTACATGGTGCTCAGCGTGAGGGAGCATCAGGATTTCTCCCCCTAAGGAGTACTGAAATTAAGTGATGGCAGCAAGCCCAATCGGGAAAATCAAAACTTCATACCATGACTATTCCCGAGCCAGCCAACGGGTGCTGAGGATCAAAGCAAAGGAAATGGTGCCCAGCAGGGTGACAAGTATATAGGCCCGCTCATATTCACCTGTGAACACCGCATTATATACTTCAAGCGATATGGTATTTGTCTTGCCCGCAATGTTACCGCCAAGCATCAGGGTCATGCCAACCTCTCCAAGGGACCGAGCAAAAGCCAGGGAGAGGCCAATAGCGATACTTTTACGTAGTGAGGGGAGGATGACATGAAAAAAAGTCTCGCTCGGCGATTTTCCTAATACATAGGCGACTTCAACCATACGGTTTGTTTCCGTGCGAACAGCGGCCTGCACCTGTTTGACGATTAGAGGCAGACCCGCGATGAAAGCGGCAAGCATCACTCCCTGGAAGCTGAAAATCATTTCAACGCCGAGGGTGGTTTTGAGCACGGTGCCGATCACGCTACGACGTCCCAGCAGCATGAGCAAGAGGAAACCAGTCGCAATCGGCGGGAAGATGAGCGGTAGGGTCACGAGAAAATCAAGCAACGAAATCAGGCGACCCCGGCAACTTCCGAGCATGTACCCCAAGCCAACACCGCTCACCGCTAAGAGGGGCGTGGTGATGGCAGCAATTTCTAGGCTCAGGCGTATACATCCACCGATGGCAGGCTCCTGGAGATAGGCGAGGAACCGTAAGAAACAGGTCACTCCAGCCCATTCTTTTTGATTATGCTTCGCGCTTCATCTGTTTGCAGGAAAGCAAGAAACGCGTTGGCTGCCTTGGTGTTCCGACTCTGCTGCATTCGTTTGGCAACCATTAGAATTGGAGAATAGAGACTTTCGTCCACCGGCAGGAGGAGGCCTACCTTTTGTTCAACAGCCATCGCTTCTGTGAGGTTGATGAAGCCAATATCCACTTCACCGCTGATTACATAGGCTGTGACCTGCGGCACGGTTCCGACAACAAGCAATTTAGATTGCACCTGATCCCAAAGACCTTTGTGCTTGAGAAACTCGGTGGCGGCATGGCCGAAGATGGCTTTCTTCGAGTCAGCGATGGCGATCCGAGTCACGGCTTGTCCGGCAAGTTCATCCAGGCTCTTGATGGATGATCCCTTGGCCACGGCAGCAATAAGCTTGCCTTTACCGATTACATATTCCCCGGAAAAAGCAAGGTCGGTCGTATCCAGATAGCTTTTATCGCCTAAAAGAAAATCAATGGCTCCACTTTCTTTGGCTTGGGCGGTGACCTGGCCCATATTGCCGAATATCTGCTGAACCCGAAGGCCAGATTGAGCAGTATAGGTCGTGCATAGTTGCTCGACGAGTCGTTTGTAGCCGGCCCCCGCCGCAAGGGTCAATTCATCCTCCGCCTTTACGGTCGTTGTGAGCACGAAAAAGGCCAAAAGCATCGAAACCAATCGAATTAAACGCATACTTTCCTCCAAAATTTTGCAATAGATGGGTGTTATCAGCTAATCATATTGCTTCCGCTTCCCGAGTGGGAATATCATAAAACTGGCGCGCGTCTTTGATGAAAAACGCCTTCTGCCGTTGCAACCAACCCTGGTCCTCCCTCCCTTGACGCAACGGAATGATTTGAGCCGGAACGCTCAAGGCTTCGGCGAGATCATGGGTCACATGGATGATAACCAGACCCGATTGCTCCTGCACTTCGCGCAACTTGCGCCTGAGGAGATGACGGTTTTCGATATCAAGAGCAGAGAAGGGTTCATCGAGCAACAAAAGTTTTGGTTTGCTGGCCAAAGTTTGGCAAAGGGCCGCTCGTTGTCGCTCGCCGCCCGATATTTCGTGCGGCCGTTTGTTGCGTAGATGACCGATCCCCATGGCATCAAGGTGCTCATCTGGATTTCCGGAACCTTGCATAGCAAATCGAATGTTGCGATGCAGGGTCATGTGGGGAAAGAGGATGTAGTCCTGGGAGAGAAAACCTACTCTCCGACTCTGAGGCCTGGTACGCAATCCTGAGGAAACATCGTTCCAGTAAATGCCATCAAAGTTGACATGCCCTTCGTCAATTTGCTCAAGCCCAGCCAGGCAACGCAACACTGTAGTCTTTCCCGATCCGGAAGGGCCGGTTAGCACAACCGTTTTGCCGGGTTCGCAAGCAATAGTGAGATCCAGCGTAAAAAAAGGCAGCTTTTTAACCAAAATGGCGACCAGGCCACTTTTTATCGAAATTTCCATTACCCAATATTTCCGTCCGCCTAAACGGCTGTTTCCATTGCCAGAACCAGGTCCTCAGGACAGGTAATCATCGGGCAGTGGCCCGTATCCAGTTCGTAAATCGGCCAGAGAAATCCTTTAGCCTTTACTGCCATTTCCTGGATGAATGGACTCATTGTTTGAGTGCAACTGATATAGCTGGTGGCCACAGCAGTGGGATCGAAGTGGCCTGGAAAGGAAGTATGAAAGGCCTGGTACGAGAAAGGACGCAGACGGCTTGCAAACCAATCGGCCTCTGACCCAACCACCCCGAACACCTTGACCGGCCACGGTTTAACCTGCCCACCTTCCATGCGATGGTGGTCCAGCATTTGCCGAAACGACTGTCCGGCTATATCCACAAAACTGCTCTGAGATTCTGGGATTAAGGCGTCCACAAAAATGGCCTGTCTGATGCGGTGGGGGCGTAACATCATCAAGGCACCACAAATCAAGCCTGAAAAGCTATGCGCTACCAGGATGACCTCGTCAAGTTCTTCCATGTCCAGATAGTTGATTATGTCATTGATATAGACATTGAGATCCTCCTCGGGTCGCATACCCCGGGATAAATAGCCGCACCCGGAAAGAGTAGGAGCATGCACAATATGTCCTTGCCGGCACAGCAGTGGTGCGACCTTTGTCCATACCCAGCCGCCTTGAAAGGCTCCATGTACCAGTAGAAATGTTGCCACAATTCAATCCTCCATGAGAAAAGGTTCAACCGAAGAAACTATCGTTGTTGCGTTGAGGGGTAAGGTCGCAAATGACTTACCCTCATCCCTGCCGAATCGTCGGTTCGTTAACTTGGATTCCCTAAACAATTCGGGACAGCAAGAACAGTAGACCGGCTATACAAAGAAGTATCGGAAACAGTTGGGTGAAAAATTGCCTGGTTGTGAGAGGAGTAAATTCCATACACTTTAGATCAAGACCAAGCTCAGCGTTGTGCACTCCAGAGCACGATCCAAAGACTGCTTCTATAGCATAGAAAACAATAAGACAAAGAAGCAAGACCATGAGCATGAGTACATCTCCTATCAATCATGCAGATTGTTTTGATGTAAAAATCAGGAGAATAATGAGCAGCCGCAACTCTCGAATCGGTTGCCCCAGTTAGCCTCTTTATGCTGCAAAACGCTCATCACTGCGGTGATGAGTGGCGTTAGCCGATTTACCCTCGAACCAGCCGAATCGATCAGCATCACAGCGATCGAAATCCGCCACATAAGGTTTGATGTCGATCACCGGGGTCTGATCCAGAACATCTATGCACTCAAGGAGTACAGAGTTGCCGGAAACGCCTTTGAGACGCATGACCGAAAGTCCGATGGGATTAGGTCGCTTAGGCGACCGGGTGGCAAAAATACCGTGCCGATTGGTATCGAGAAAAGGTTTGACGAGGAGATCGTAGCCGTTGATTTGGTGGAGATGGTAGAGCACATAAACATGGGAAAACCCTTCCAGGTCCTTCAGGCCGTCACTGTATTCGGGCAGAACATCAATAGCGCCTTCGATACCCAAGGCTCCGATGGGCTGAATGGGCATTCCCTTTACCTCGGTAAAAGGGGTTCTGAAATATCCGATAGGTGTGTATGCTATATTCATTGATTCCTCCTGTATTTGTTGCCAATCCATTGCCAAACATCAGCAAGTTCAGATAGCGGGATAACGGAATGCCAGATCGATATTCAAAAACAGAACAACGATATGCAAAAAAAAACGAAAAACCTTTGAACCACCTCTAAAGGGGGTATTTATTCATTGATAGAATAAAAAAACCTGTTAATTCGAAACCTACGGAGCCTGTTGGCAACTCGTTACTATCAAGCGAGTGGCTCCAGCCATCGCTATTCGTTATTAAATTAACTAGTTATATTGTCATTCACCTTTGCCGATGCGATTATATTTACATGCAAAATGGCAAATTGTTTGCCGTTTACCCAACCCCAATTCTCTAAGGAGGTTCACAATGGCACTCAGCGCGCGAAATGTTTTAAAAGGCAAAGTGAAAGACCTAAAAAAAGGTATGGTCATGGCCGAGGTTACCGTTGAGGTCGCAAGTGGGGTTTTAGTCGTTGCGGCTGTAACAACCAACTCAGTGGAGAGACTTGGTCTGGCTGTCGGCAAAGATGCCGAGGTTATTATCAAAGCCACCAGCGTTATGCTCAACGCCTGACCGACCCTGATCGGTCCTTTCGAGCTAGCAAGTTGGGCAATGCTCTAAAAATTCAGGCAGGCACCCCTTTTTTTGCGCTCCCCAGTCCCCTCTTTGTTATTTACGGAAGAAAATAACAAAGAGGGCGATCGCCAATAAACAAACTCGTCTTTAGACGTGATCTTTCATTCGCCGTTTAATAGTGTCGGGATCGCTCTTCAATAATCGAATACCAGACTGGTTCAAATTTTTGCCAATAAGATTTGACGACAATCGCACCTTTCCACGTCAGCTCTACCTGGTCAGAATTATTAGAGTTTCCGAGAAAGTTGACCAGTGGCTGCGAAAACGTGTTGTTCATCTCGGTGATGAGTTCGCGGGCATGCTTGCGATCTATCCTTGACACCTTGGCTGCTTTGGTCAATGAGCCTAATGCTTGAATTTCGTTGAGCAAAACCGCCTTTCTGTATCCTAGTTTTGCGCCCTGTTCCATCTCAATGATGACACAGCAGTCAGGGGGAACCGTACATGCCTTTTTCATAACCTTTTCTCCTTATGACCGCTATTCAATTTAGAATAACGATAAGTAAAAAATTAACGCACAGCGTGCGCTATAATGGCTTTACGAAAACGCTTATTTCCTTAAGAGTTTAAAATTTATTCGTTTTTTAACACCCTTCTTTCATCTTTAAGCCAGTCACCACTTTTTACAGACTGTTTTGTCATGAGCTCTCATGCCTTATCCTATACTTAGCAATTGGGGTGCCAATTACATTTTTTTGTGCAACTTACAATTAAATCGGTAAATTAGCTGAAATTTCAGGAATTTCTATTTTTATTAAAAACCCACAAAAGATGTCATTATTGTATGACACCCTGAATATTGTAGCAAAAATAACAAAAATGGAGTCGTGGAAACACGGATAGGCCCGAGCCCAGGGGCATGTAAACATTGAAATGTCGTAAAAATAGGGCAAGATTTCTTCATTAGCACTCCGGGAGGTTTGACTATGAAGAAATACATCGTAACGCTCACCAAGACACTACAGGATTTCAGTCTCCAGCGAGGGGGGCAAGGGATGCCAAGCGCTCACTAATCTCAAGCGCTACCAATGCATAATCTTCAGCACCACGACACCCGGGCATATACGAACGGACAGGTTGGCGGTGGGCAAAGGATTCGGCCAGTTTGATATCGGTACGCACCCCGGAGAGCAGCCTTCCGTTTCCAAACTGGCGGGCCACTCCATCTGTTACGCTTCGATGTTGCCCAATACGGCGGTCGAGCATGATGGGCAGGAGAGCCAGCAGTTTCAAGTCGGGGTTCGAGTCCGACGCCACCCTGAAAAGGATTCGTGCCAGATTGCGTATCCCTTCTCCGGAGAGGTGATGTGGAACAAAGGGTACCAAAACTTTTCTGGCTGCGCACAGTGAGTTCATCAGGAGATCGTCAAATGAAGGAGGGGAGTCTATGACAATAAGGTCATACTGCTCTTTCAGGCCCTCGTCGTGCAGAGCCCGTGTAAGGCGAGTCGAATCGCCTCTGCCGGAACCGTGCTCAAAAAGGGGATTAGCGGGAACAAGCGATAAATTGGGCCAGGCAGTCGGGTAAACAGCATCGGCCAGTAGGGCCCCGGCGGAAAGGAACAGACTGTGAACCGTTGGAGCATCCTTGGCTGGGGTAACATCAAGCCCTACGGCACAATGTCCTTGGGTGTCCATATCAATGAGCAGCACCCGTTGGCCTTGGGCCGCAAATTCCGCTGCAATATTTACTGAAGTTGTGGTTTTGCCCGTGCCCCCTTTTCGGTTGGTGACCACGATAATTTCGGCGGTACTTTTCATTAAAAAAGTTCAATTTTAAGAGTGGAATTATCTGACGCAGACGTTTGGTTTCCCAAGACCGCATCATGCGTCGCTCGCTGGGCCTGCATCACATATTTATCTTTCAACTCCTCAAGATGTTCGTTCAATCGTTGATTCTGTAATTCCTCAGTGCCTTCCAGCCAGAGTTGGGTTTTTTGCGCAAACCCACCTAAAAAATCAAGGCCATTGCTGACATGCTCAATCCGCTGCCGCAACACATCCTGAAACTGTAATTCTCCCAGAACAACAGAGACTTCTTGAGAAATAACCTTATTTGCAAAATCAATACTGTAGATTACATCTTCCAGGTGAAGAGAAGCTGTTTTAAATCGATCTTCAATGCTCGACAAATTTTCAGCCAGACTTTTTACCTTTCGAGAATCCTCGTTACCTGCAATGTTCTGCCGGGCATTTTCCGTCTCAATCTGTGCCTGACCTGCAACCTGATTGATTCTTTCGGAGATCTCGTGCGCCGATTTGTTGGTCTGGTCGGAAAGCCTGCGAACTTCACTGGCCACAACCGCGAATCCCCTACCGGCTTCTCCCGCCCGTGCCGCTTCAATGGTTGCATTGAGGGCCAACAACTTGGTTCTATCGGCAATGTCGGCGATGTCATCCACTAAAGACCGCATCTGCCCTATCTCGTCAGAGATCCTTTGAATCCGCGCCAGATGATCCTCTAACTGTTCGGTCTGACTGACGCCAAAAGCATTCAAGGCCTGGATGACCTGTTGGTTTTTGAGCACCTGTTCTTGCGTAACCGTGACTATTTCCGAAGATGAGTTAATCCGCTCAACCTGCAGGCAGGATTGTTCATGAATCGTCATCATTCTCCCCACCACCGATAAAACCACCGTTTCAGTTTGCGCTACCGCCTCCCGCAACTGGACACCGAGCACGGTATTGTATTGGGAAAGATCCGAGACAGTCTGGTGATAGTTTTCTCTGATTAAGATATGCTGAGCCGAACACGGATTGTGGATGTTAAAAGTGTCGTGATGTTGGCAACCTATGTGTTTTCGGTAGATGGAAACAAGGATGGCAAACGTCGTAAAGGAGGCAACTGCTCCGGTAAGGGCAACGTCAAGTTCATTAGGCAGGCTAATAATCAACTTATCGACCCAAAAGTGCAAAAAATAGACACTTACGGAGGTGATGCCCATGGCCCACAACAGATTTTTCAGCAATTGCGCAAGGTTTGAAGGAGCATCAAAAATCTTGCCGGGAAAGTTTAAATTTATTTTCATGTTGGTTCCCCGAGGTAGGAGTTATGCTCCAGGCAGGACCTGCTTAATGACCTTAACCAATTCAGGACCGGTAACCGGTTTAACCAGCCAACCGGTTGCCCCGTATTTTTTTGCTTCGTCTCTCTTCTCCTGCTTGCTCTCGGTTGTTAACGCCAATACTGGAATGAAACGGAATCCGGGAAGGGTCCGGAGGTTCTTGATAAACTCCAGGCCTCCCATGTTCGGCATATTAATATCGGTAATAATAAGATCGGGCTTGGGGCCGACCTTCAGGAGATTGAGCGCCATGACACCATCGCCTGCACTCTCCACCTTGAATCCACTCAATTCCAGCGCCAACTTGAGGCTCAGTCGCATTGTTGCCGAGTCATCTACCACCATGATGGTCTTAGCCATATTGTTCCTCTAAACTGACTGTGATGCAGAAGCAATCCAGTCGGCTAATTGTTGGTCTTTGGGTTGGGCAAATATCGAACGCTGTGCGGCCAGCAATACCTGCAAATGGGCGGGGTGCAGATGGGTGCAGGCGGCAAGGTCAATCTTCCCCTTGGGATGTTTTTGCAGCCATTCCAACAGACTTTCAGCGTCCTCGCCGTCGACCATCTCGGAAAAAACAACCCGATCTCTCTTGAATGTTATCGCCATTAGAAAATCTCCTTGATATCAAGCACCATCAACACCGAGCCATCTCCCAGGAGGGCGGAACCCGAATAGGCGGAAAGGCCAGCTAAGATACCGGTCATCGGCTTAAGGATGATTGCCACGGTTTCCCGGAAGTCATCGACCAGGATGCCGACCGATTCGCCTCCCAGACTGACAATCAACACCGCGAGTTCATCCTCTTCATTAGCCTTAGGCTGGACATTGACGCCGATCAATGCGTTGAGGGGCTTCAACGGCACGATCCGTCCGCGGAGGACCGTCGCCTGGTTCTTCTTTATGGTTCGGATATCAGCTCTTGGTATCCGAACGGTCTCCAGGACACTTTCCATAGGGATACCAAAAATCTGGTGGTTCGATTCGACAATCATGACATTGGTTACCGCCATGGAAAGTGGCAGCGAAAGACGGATTCGGGTACCTTCCCCTTTCTCGCTCTCCAAATTAAGGGTGCCGTTTACCTTCTCTACCGCAGTCCTGACCACATCCATGCCGACGCCGCGACCGGAAAGATCGGAAACGACATCCGCTGTTGAAAAACCGGCGGCGAAGACAAGATTTACCGCTTCCTGGTCCGAGATTCGCTCCAGCCGTTCCTGGTCAATAATGCCTTTCTCGTAGGCTTTGCGTTTGATAACGTCCGGATCTATCCCCTTACCATCGTCCCTGATTTCAATGATTACTCGATCCGATTCCTGAGTTGCGCGAATGATAATGGTGCCCGCAGCAGGTTTGCCGAGTGCGCGGCGAATCTCCGGGGTTTCAATTCCATGGTCGAGACTATTCCTGATAATGTGCACCAAGGGGTCTCCCAGCGATTCGATCACATTCTTATCGGCTTCCGTCTCTTCACCTTCCAGAATCAGATTAACTTCTTTTCCCAACTTATTGGATGAATCACGAACCAGGCGGGGAAACCTTTGAAACACAAAGGAAACAGGCATCATCCGCACTTGCATGATGGAGTCCTGCATCTCCTCGGCGATGCGATTGATCACGGCATATTGCGCCTTGATTTCACGGGAAAGTTCTCGCACCCCAAAGACGGTCTCAGCACGTCCGGCCAGATACGGCAGTCCATTTTTTGCCACCACGATTTCGCCAATCAGGTTCATCAAACGATCGATTTTAGCCTGATCAACCTTGATACTCTTGGGCCCGGTATAGGCGTCCTCGGCGCGGCGTCCGAACTTTATTTCGCTGTCGGTCTTTGCTGGCGGGTTCGTTATTGCAAATTGATCACTTGGGTCCGTTTGGGCCTGAAGAGTTGGTGGTGTTGCCGTCCCAACTCCAGTCTGCAAGAGTTGCGGCAAAGGCGTCTCGACGATCCCTTTAAATTGACAGTCAAGCCACAACAGGAGAGGGGCCGCCGCCCCCTGAGCCAGAGCATCTTCCAGCGCAGTATCCAGGCTTGCTAACGATTCGAGCCAACCTATTGCGTGCAGGCAGCCGGACAAAGAGGCGGTGGCCGCCCTGAATCTTCCTGTTGTCCAGGCAACATTATCCGGCAGAGACAAAATTTCACGTTGCGCTGCAATAAGCGAAACCACCTCTGGACTGAGCGGAGCCGGTCCGGATTCCGGTGGTACCGGGTCTTTATCATGGCATAGCACCGATACGGCCCGACTATTGTCTGGAATTCCCATTTCGTGCCAGGCAGGCGGGATCAGGGTGCGCAGTGAGCAAAGAATCTTCTCCGCTACAACACAATTATCCGGTTCCAGTTCAATCACCAGCAGGAGCCAACGCAGCGCTGAAGAGAGCCACAGGTCCGGACTGGATAACTCCAGCATGCTATTGACAGCGCGCGTCAACCCGGCGGTGTTGCCGGCATGGTGCAGCGCAAGGGCCTCGGTAACGAAATCTTCATACACCGGCCCCCCATTAGGATCACCCTGAGGCAGGACAAGAAATCGTCGGGGAACAGGAACAATCGTCATTTGATCCGGCACATACCGATAATATTC
>JAFLKR010000117.1 GCA_019163135.1 Desulfobulbaceae bacterium
CTCGCGACTTCAACCTTGGCAAGGTTGCACTCTACCACTGAGTTATTCCCGCTTTGTTATTTCCGTAACAGCAGCCGACTCTAACAAAAGAGCTGGGCGGGTGTCAATAAAAATTTTTCTTCCCTAAACGATTTTTGCATAATCTAAGTCCTGGAAAATCAAAGGACGCAAGGTCGAGAATAGTTGCCAACCATGGCAAAGCCGAATAATATGCATTATATTTTTTTTAATAATTAGATATTCTTGCCTTGCTGAATACCCGCAGGCTCGCGGCCGAATCTTGATGCTTAGTCCATCGATTGTGAAAATGTGGGCGGCGGTTGCACATCAGGTGTTGAGGCCGTCTATAAAATTGACTACAGTCTATTATCGTTTTTTATGGATCATCTTCAAGAAGCTTGCTTATGCTTCTTCCAGAATAATAACTCGACACTAACATAAGTGAGGGGAAGGCCAATGGTAGAACGCGCCACCCGGAAATCGTCCTTGCAGCGCAAGACCCGGGAAACTGATATACAACTCGTCCTCGATCTTGACGGGATCGGGCAAACGACCATCCGAACCGGCGTCGGGTTCATGGATCATATGTTGACCCTGTTTGCGGTCCACGGTTTTTTTGATCTGGAAATCGCGGCCAGGGGGGATATCGACGTCGATGACCACCACACGGTCGAAGATCTCGGGATCTGCCTGGGCATGGCTTTTCAGCAGGCTCTGGGGGATAAAGGCGGCATCTGCCGTTACGGCCATGCCTATGTCCCTATGGATGAAACTCTGGCCCGGGTCTGTGCCGACTTCTCCAATCGACCCTTTCTGCACTATCAGGTGGTGATGACCGAGGCCAAAATCGGGACCTTCGACACCTCCTTGGCCAAAGAATTTCTACGCGCGTTTGTCCAACATTCCGGTTTGACTCTGCATGTTGACTTGCTCCATGGGGAAAACGGGCATCATATCCTCGAGGCCGTCTTTAAGGCCCTGGGGCGGGCCTTGGCGATAGCCGCCGGCTCGAATCCAAAGGTATGCGGACAACTCTCCTCCAAGGGAGTGCTTTAGCAGCCACATCTGTGTTCACTTACGATAAGTACAGCCCGGAATGAGGTGAAAGCCTTGGCGGGGCGGCAGATGGCCTGCTCCGCGTAAACCGGGTCGGCAAGGATCATAAATAATCAAGAATGACACATAAGGAGGATCAGGGTGACGGTATTATCAAAAGTAAGATTTGGGTTGGTGGTGTGTTGTTTCATCGTTGCGGCAGGCTGCGCCGAGAAAGAAGGGCTCGCCCCAGTCGCCCCGGAACCTGAGATTACCATCTCTTGTATCGCCGTTATGCCGGTACAGCCCGTGGTCGACCTCGAGAGCGCGACGGCCTTGGCGGATGAAAAAACGCTGAAGGACGGCAGTCAGGTCATGAACAACTTGCTTAAGCAGCAACTGACCGACAAAGTGAAAGTTCAGTTTGTCTCCGAGGGGCAGGCTCAGGGTAAGGGACTGGCCAATGCGCAGCAGGCCGCCGGTCGCTACAAGTGTAATGCAATTCTGGAAACTACCCTCAGTCGCTACAAGGAGCGTGTCGGTAGTCAGTACGGGGTCCAGGATTCGGCAGCGGTGACCTTTGCCTACAAACTCTATGAAGTCGGCAGCGGTCGCGTACTCTGTCATGGTCGGTTTGATGAAAAGCAGCAGCCGGTCATGGAGAATTTGTTGACCCTCCCCAAAACGAAAAGCCGGGGGCTTGCCTGGTTGACCGCCGAAGAATTGTTGCGAGACGGGTTGCGGGAAAGGTTGGGGCAATGCGCCTATCTTGAGGGAAAATAACAGGCGCGAGGCCGTTCGGCGCTCCCGGTGCAACTGAACAAAGATATGAACCGGCGGGTCGGCCGGGCCATGCACGATTACGCCATGCTGGCTGATGGTGACCGGGTACTGATCGCGGTCTCTGGTGGGATTGATTCTCTTGTTCTTGCCTGGTTGCTGGTCACCTGGCGGCGCAAAGCTCCCATCGATTTTGAACTGCAGGCGGTGCATATCGATAGGGAATCGCTGGCGGAAACTCCCGGTGCCAATGCGCAGTGCGTTGCCTTGATGCTGCAGGATTTCGGCCTGGAACTCAGCGTCCTCCCTGCCCTGTGGCGGCCGGATCCGCAAGTGTTGGCATCCGTTGCCCCGGGGCACGATTTCTGCTTTCAGTGCGCCCGCTCCCGGCGGACCCAGTTGTTTGACTCTGCCCGCCAGTGGGGCTGTAATAAAATTGCCTTCGGGCATCACCAGGACGACATCATCGAAACGTTTTTACTCAATCTGACCTGTGCGGGGAACATCAGCACCATGTCGCCCCGCCAGGATCTTTTTTCCGGGCGGTTGTCTCTGATTCGACCGCTTGCCTATCTGGAAAAAGCACAGATCGAAGAGATCGGTCGCGATCTTGGCTTGGAACCGGTCCGTTCGTCCTGTCCCCTTTCAGAAAAAACCAGGCGTCAGGACATCCATTTGCTGGCTGAACAGATCTATCAGCAAATCCCTGGGGCCAAAGCGCATATCTTTGCGGCGCTTGGCAATGTTCGCTGGGAATATCTGCTCAAGCAGACCAGTGGCGATCGGCCCTGATGCAGACCGGGAACGATTGCCTGGTTTGCTTCCTGCGCCAGTCCCTGGCCACGGCACGCCGCAGCACCACTGATCCGCAGGAACACTGGCGATTGGTCGGGGAGGTGGGGGCGATGCTGGCCGACTTTGATCCCCGATTGTCGCCGCCGGAAAATGCGGTCCGCTATTATCGCCTGATCGCAGAACGGACAGGGGTGGCCGATCCCTACGCCCAGGAGAAAAAGGAGAGCAACCTCTATGCGCTGGGGTTGGAGCATCGAACCAGGGCGCTGATTCAAAGGGAGGCCGATCCCCTGCTGGCGGCGGCCCAGTTTGCCATCAACGCCAATGTTCTGGATTACGGCTCGCAATACCTGCTTGACAGGGAGGAGGCCCTGGCCTCCTGCCAACAACCCTTGATTGTCAATCATTATCTGGCCCTGCAGCAGCAGCTTGCCGGAAAACCAAACATTCTCTATCTGGCTGACAACTGCGGTGAAATCGTCTTTGATAAGCTGTTGGTCGAACTCCTGCTGGCCATGGGCTGCAAGGTAACCGTGGCAGTGCGCCAATCCCCTATCATTAATGATGCCACCTTGGAGGACGCCATCACCTGCGGCCTCGATCGGCTCTGCCCGGTCATTGCCAACGGAGCCGATGCGCCCGGCACTCCATTGGCAAACTGCAGTGCATCCTTTTTACAGCATTTTTCCCAGGCAGATTGCATTATCAGTAAAGGGATGGGCAATTTCGAGTGCCTGTCCGAGGTTGCGGCACCGATCTTTTTTCTGTTCACGGTCAAATGCACCGCCGTGCTGGCCCATCTCGCGCATCGATTTCCCGAAGCCGGATTGCGGATCGGGGCACCGGTGTTGCTGCAGGGCCAGCGGTCCGGCCAGTAGTCGGTGCCTTATGCGGCTGGCGATTGTAGCCGACATCCACGGCAATTACCGGGCGCTGCAGGCGGTCTTGGCCGATATTGCTCCGTTGGGCGTCGACCGGATCATTTCGCTGGGCGACAACATCGGCTACGGGCCCGAACCCGAAGAAGTTGTGCAGGCCCTGCTCGCGCACCAGGTGGTTTCGGTCATGGGCAATCATGAACTGGGGCTGGTCAGTCAGGGCTATTTTAATCGGTTACATGCCGTAGCCCGTGATTCGCTCGTTCTCACCCGCAACCTGCTGAGCTCCGGTTCTTTGGCCTGGCTTGCGCGGTTGCCGGCCGAATTCGTCTGCTGTGGAGCCCGTTTTGTCCACGGCTGTCCGCCGCAATCGATCACCGTGTATCTGCTCAATCCCACCGATAATCGACTTCGGCGTCTGTTTGCCTCCTATCCGGAGGTGATTTGTTTTGTTGGCCATACCCATGATTTCGGTTTTTTTGAGCAGGATGGTCCGGGGCTGAATCGTCGTGAACTGGCGGTGGAACGGTTGCCGCTCGTTCCGCACCGCCGTTATATCCTCCAGTCCGGCAGTGTCGGGCAGCCACGCGATTCCCTCAATTGGCATGCCAAGTATATGCTCTGGGATAGACAAGCCCGAACCATCGAGGTGCGGGCCGTCGCCTATGATGTGCAGGCCTCTATCCGCCTGCTGGGTGAACGTCATTTTCCCGCTGTCAACGCTCGACGGCTTTTCTGGTGATAGTATGATCAAACAGATTGGTCGATATCAGATCATCCGCCGCCTCGGCAAGGGCGGCATGGGGTCGGTGTACAAGGCCATCGTTCCGGTGATCGAAAAAGTGGTGGCAATCAAGCTGCTCGATCCCAGTGAACTGATGGAGGTGTTGCTTGGTGAAGAACAGTTGCGGGAGATTTTCACCTTCGAGGCCCGGACCATGGCCGCGTTTAACCAGCCCTTCCTGGTTACAGCCCAAGACTATGATCAGGACGAGCAGGGCCGACCTTTTTTTGTGATGGAGTATATCTGCAACAATCTCGGCGACATGATCGGCGAGACCTTCCGGATCGAACAGGATTCACGGGTCATCGGGGCCGCCAAGGTGCTGCATTATGGACGGCAACTCCTGGAGGCCCTTGATTTTCTTCACCATAACAGCATAATTCATCGGGATATTAAACCTCAGAACATCCTGGTCACCGATGCGGACACCCTCAAAATCTGCGATTTCGGCATGGCCCTGGTGGAGGGCGTTTCCTTTTCCGGGCCTGCTACGATGCAGATCGGCTCACCCTGCTACACCCCGCCGGAACAGCGCAAAAAACCCCAGAGTGTGGACGGCCGAGCCGACCTCTATTCCGTCGCGGTGCTGCTCTACCGCATGCTCACCGGTAAACTTCCCGGGATGCAGAGTTTTTCGCTCTCCCAGGTTAATCCGCTTTATGATCGCACCTGGGATGCCTTTTTCGTCAAGGCCCTGCAATGGAATCCGGAGAAACGGTTTCAATCCGCCGGTGAGATGCTCACCGAATTTGAAGCGCTCAGGGTACACCAACCGGACGGAATCACGGGGTGCCGGTATCCGGCATCGGGGCCGCCGCGTCTACCCCTGCGGTTTGAGCCGGTCAATGTTTGCAGTTCTCGTGCAAACGCCTTTTTTGCGGTCAATGAGCTCTTTCGGCCGGTAACTCCGGTCTGTAATCAGCTGGAGATACTTGAGGAAACGGTGCTTGATCGGGCCACCGGCCTGATCTGGCAACGGCAGGGCACTCGCTATCCGGTCACTTTTGCCGGTTCGCATCGGTATATCGAGCAGCTCAATCGGCTCAATTTCAATGGTTGCAGGCAATGGCGGTTGCCGACGGTAAATGAACTGCTTAGCATTCTGCCGGATATTGAGCCAGGCCATGGGGCGGAAGCTTTCGCTCTGACGTTGCATTGGGTATGGAGTTGCGACCGCCATGGACACCACGAAAGCTGGTATGTTAACATGGACATGGGCTTTGCCGGTGTTCAGGATGTCAACTGCCTCAACCATGTCCGGGCCGTTTCCAATATTTTACCCTGAGGGAGCGGCCCGACCAAGGTCGCTCAGTTTTCTTTCAATTAAAACCAGACTTCCCATGGAATATCCCATATCGCATTATTTTCTCGTTCATTCCGAGTCCGATCGTTTGGCTGCCCAGCATGTGGAACGCTACCTTGCCGGCAACCAACTGATCAGCTATGCCGAAGCTTTTGTCAGGCCGGAAGAGGTCCTTAACGGGACGGATGATCGGTTTCGGCCCGTCCTTGAATACGGGCTTGCGGCCAACAGGATTTTTGCCCGGCGGATGCTCGATCACCTCAAGGAGGAGGGGATTACCACCCTTGAACAATTACTTGAATTGCAGCAAGGCTATGCCACTAAAGTCCTTCATACCCTAACCCATCTGCTCGATGGCTTTATCGGGATCGATTCGGTCTTCTATAGCCTGGTAGAGGATTCCCATTGGATCAGCGATGGGCTGTTTGAGCGTATTCGGACCGCCCCTGCCGAGTATTGGCTGGTCCCGGTACGGACCGGCAAACTCGAGGCCTCGGTGTTGCATCCGGTGGACTGAACACACGGTCTGGCCAGATTCTAACCGTGAGCTGAGCTCCTGTCGCCGATATCCCCCTTGAACCGAAAGGTGACTGGCGACTATATCGTGCAGGTATTGCAATGATTTGATAAAATATTAATTACTAGAGTTTTGCACACCAAACAGGCACCCTCTGGCGGCTATAACTCTTTGAAATTCTAACGTATATAATGGAAAAGCAGCTCCAGGTGTAGTAGTATTGTTATTGCTAAGTAACGATAACTACACACAAAAAAGGAGCTGCCGTGAAGAAGGATATCTCAAAGCAACTTCTGGAACTGGGCAAGGGGCAAAGTGAAACGTTCGATGCCGTGGTCGCTTGGGCGTCGATTGTGATGATCCGCTACCTCCTGCTCATCTTTATCCTGGCCAAGCGGCAAATCATCGGCCCCATCGGTCCACTGTTCAAGGAATTGGCCCATGAACACCTGCTTCTGGCCACCATGCGATCACTTTGGGACAGGTTGAGGCAGATTCTGATGCTGTTAAGTCAGCTATTTTCTTCAAGCCAAGACCCAGAGGAGCTTTTCTATTTCCTTGATTTACTGGAGAACTCGTTCACCATCCACCCGCTGGAGGGGTGTGCGAAACTCTAGTCAATGACTACAAGGAAAAAACCGAGCTGACCCTGGACAAGATGCTGGTCACCGTCATCTCCGCCCTGCGCAGCTACAATTTTATCACGACCATCGAGAATAACCGCAAGGGGCTGAAGAAGATTATTGAGGCCTCGTCGGATATCTTTGAGCACCAGTCACTCGAAAAATTGGGCAGCGGCATCCTGGGACAGCTCACCTCCATTCTGCAGCTGCAAGATGATCCTGCCTACCAGCAGGCGTCGGGGTTGACCGCGTCCGGAATCAAGGGGCAGTCCGTGGTGCTCGCCGCCACCGGAGCGTTCTGCCAGTATATCGATCGGCCGATCCTTGAAGTGGAGGCCGCGTTGATGCATACGGCCCTGCAGTTGGCCCAGACCCGGAGTCACGGCTTTTATTGCGAGGCAGGGAAGTGCGCCTGGTATTTCAAAAGCCAGACCGGTTCGGAAAATTTTCTTTATTTCGAGATTGCCAAGGAACTCGACGAAAACGATCATGACCTGTTGGAGCTGTTTTTCACCAATGTCAGCCTGGCTTTTGATAATCTCTTTCTCCCTAAGGGGATTGAAGATACCCAGAAGGAGATCATTTTTCATATCGCCGAGACCATGGAATGCCGGTCCGCAGAAACTGGCAGCCATGTCCGTCGGGTGGCCGAATACGCCAAGCTCCTGGCGTTGAAATACGGACTGGATGAAGAGGAGGCGGAAATGCTCAAGCTCGCTTCCACCACCCATGATCTCGGCAAGATCGGGATTCCGGATGCAATTCTCAATAAACCTGGATCGTTAACCATAGAAGAATACGATACCATCAAGACCCATGTCTACCGGGGGCATGATTTGCTGATGAATTCCTCCAGCCCGATCATTCAAGCGGCGGCGCTCATTGTCCTGCTGCATCACGAGCGATGGGATGGCCTGGGCTTCCCCAGGGACTCAAGGGCGAGGGAATCCACATCCATGGTCGGATTATCGGGGTGGTTGATGTCTTCGATGCCCTGTCCAATAGGCGAGTGTACCATGAGGCCTGGTCCTGGGACGCGGTCTTTGCCCATTTCAGGGAAGAGCGCGGCAAACATTTCGATCCGAAACTGGTGGATCTCCTCCTGGAAAACCAGGAGGAGTTCAAAGCCATCTGGTCGCGGTACCACATCGACGGTCTGCAGTTCCCCTGAGGGGAGGCAGGATGGCCACAATTAGCATAGCGATGCCGGCGGCTTTGGTGCCAGTATCCGCTCCCTCTTTGGTCTCCCGCTCCGGTGCTGGCATACAATGCCCATGGTGGGCGTTTTAATGCGATCGCATTTCGTCAGTCGAAGGTTCGAATGATGGGGGAAGAACGTGCGCTTTTTCTTGAATTCTTTCGGTAATCCGGGGTATGAAAAGGGTTTGAAGCGAAACGGGCGGGTACGGCAGGCCACTTAACCAGCAACAAAGGAACAAACGGTATGGGAAAAATCGGTAGAAATCAACCTTGCCCCTGCGGTTCAGGGAAAAAATATAAACATTGCTGTCTGCCCGCTCAACAGGCGGGGACGATCGTCAATCCGACCAATCAGATGAAGATTTCATTGATGGCGGCAATCGAAAAAATTCAGAAACAGGCGGTTGAGAAGAACCCGGCCTTCCATGAGCTTGGCGTCTTTCTGTTCTACAGTGACGACCATGGCGATGCTTGGCTACTGGAAATCACCGATTCCGATGCGGTCCAGGTCGCAAGCGGTGGGCAAGCCCTCGAAGTGCCCATCGACGAGAACCCGGAAACCATTGAAATTAATTTTAGCCATACCTTTGCCATCCGTGAGCGGCAATTGTTCTTCACCGCCTATGCCGACCAAGCAGAAACCAGGCTGGACAAGGCGCCTGCCCAGCAGATTCACGCAGCCATCCGACGGTTGCGGAAGCGCTTTCCCCCGGAGATGTTTGCAAAAATGCATGTGGAGCAAGGCGGAGCGGCCGAGAACTGAGCGCACCTTTCATGAATCCGCAACGCCGTTGGTTTCGTTTGGTCCCCGTGGCCCTGGTCATGGGGACCATTTTTATGCAATCGCATCAGTCGGGCGATAGCTTTAGCCTGCCCAATATCAGCAATATCGACAAATTAGTGCATTGCCTGGTCTATGCGGTGCTCGGTCTGACGGCGATCTTTGCGCTGACCCCGCAGTTTCGACAGCGGAGGCCCTGGTTGGCGAGCGGTGTCGTGGTGCTGTTCTGTTTGTTCTATGGGATCTCCGACGAGTTCCATCAATCTTTTATTCCCGGCCGAATCTCCAGCGGCGCGGATCTGGCGGCCGATGCCCTGGGTGGTGTGGTGGCGGTGGTCGGTTACTGGGCCTGGCGGCAATGGAGCGCACCGGGGGAGGGGGCGTAGATTTCCTGATGAGTATCCTCAAACTGGACGAACAGTCAAATCTGTACTACGAAGAATTCGCCGGCAAGGCGGACCGGCCTCACCTCATTTTTCTCCATGAAGGCTTGGGTTGTGTCGAACTGTGGCGTGATTTCCCGGAGCGACTCTGCCAGCGCACCGGTTGTCCGGGGTTGGTTTATGATCGGCTCGGATACGGAAAATCGTCACCGTTGCAACAGCGTCGCACCATCACCTACCTCCACAACTCCGCCTTGGTTGAATTGCCCCAAGTGATCGAGGCCTTACTGCCCGGCAGGCCGTTTGTCTTGATCGGCCACTCCGACGGCGGCAGCATCAGTCTCATCTTCGGCGCGGAACAATCCCCTCATCTGAAAGGTATCATCACCGTGGCTGCCCATGTGTTTGTTGAGCAGATTTCGGTCGAAGGCATTAAAAAAGCGACGGAGGCTTTTACCGAGGGCAAGTTGAAAAAAGGGCTTTCCCGGTATCACGGTGCGAAAACTGAAGCGCTCTTCCAAGCCTGGTCTGCCACCTGGCAGAGTCCGTGGTTCGCTTCCTGGAATATCGAGTACCTTCTGTCCGCGATTTCGGTGCCGCTACTGGTGCTCCAGGGTCGGGATGATCCGTATGGTACCGACGCCCAGGTGCAGGCCATTGTTGCGGGAGCGGGTGGCAGGGCGACGCCGGCGTTGCTTGAAGACTGCGGCCATGCACCCCATCAGGAATTCCCCGGACTGGCCCTGGATCTTATGACCTGTTACATCAACAGTATTATCGGATAAGAAATCTCAGGTCCGCAGTCGCGCTCTCGTTGTAAGTGCGCAAAACGCAAACCAATGGTGGGTACGCTGTTTGTACCCACCATTGATTATTGCAGCGTTCAGCCTCTCCAGCCAAGCAGTTTTTTTTCCTTACTTCCCTTCAATCAGCAGTTTAGCCATATCCTTGGCAAAATAGGTGAGGATCATATCGGCACCGGCCCGACGGATGGCGATCAGGGTCTCGGCCATCACCCTGTCCCCATCGATCCACCCTTTTTCGGCGGCGGCCTTGATCATGGCGTATTCACCACTCACCTGAAAGGCGGCGATCGGCAGATCAAACTCATCCTGCAGGCGACTGATGATATCGAGGTAGGCGAGCGCCGGTTTAACCATGAGGATGTCGGCACCCTCGTCCACATCCATGGTTGCCTCGCGCAGGGCTTCCTTGCTGTTGGCCGGGTCCATTTGGTAACTGCGACGGTCGCCGAATTGAGGCGCGCAGTCGGCGGCATCCCGAAAGGGACCGTAAAAGGCCGAGGCGTATTTCACCGCATAGGACATAATCGGGATCATGTGAAACGAGCTTTCATCGAGCACGCTGCGGATCTCGCTGACCCGGCCGTCCATCATGTCGGAGGGGGCCACCATGTCGGCGCCAGCCTGGGCGTGCGAGAGGGCGGTTTTGGCCAGTAGTTCCAGGGTGGCGTCGTTGTCGACCTCATGACCGGCCAAGCAGCCGCAATGGCCATGGTCGGTGTATTCACACAGGCAGACATCGGTGATCACGGTCATCTCCGGCACTTTATTTTTTAATTCCCTGATCGCCTGCTGGATGATGCCGTTTTTGGCGTAAGCCCCGGAACCCAGGCCGTCCTTTTTCTCAGGCAGACCGAAGAGAATGACCGAGCGGATGCCCACGGCCAGGCAATCCCTAGCCTCCTTGGCCAACTGATCGAGGGACAGCCGAAAAACACCGGGCATGGAGGGGATCTCCTGGCGGAGGCCTTTGCCGGGCATCACAAAAAGGGGATAGATCATCTGGTCCGGCACCAACCGGGTTTCGCGGATCATGGAACGGAAGGTCTCGGTCTGCCGCATTCTGCGGGGGCGAAATTCGGGAAAAACCATGGGGCACCTCTGATTGCTGGTTTTTAGGGTTGGGATAATGAAAACTCGGGGAGGCAGGGGCGGGTCTATCTAACCGTGATACCCAAGGCCTTCACCTTCTTGTGGAGATGACTGCGTTCCATGCCGATCAGTTCGGCGGTTTTGGAGACATTGCCGTCATTTTCCTGGAGTTTGGCAGCGAGATAGTCCATTTCGAACTGACGGCGCGCCTCTTTGAAGGAAGCGAGGTGTTGGTAGCCCCGGCCGGCAGGTTGGGACGGGAGCGGCAACAGCGGCGCATTGCCGAGGAAAAGGGCGACGTCGTTCACCCCGATCTGGTCGCCGGGGCTCATGATCACCAGTCGCTCGATCAGATTGCGCAGTTCACGGACATTGCCTGGCCAACTGTGGCGTTGGAGCAGTTGCAGGGCCTCGGCATCGAATTGTTTGCCGTCGATCCCTTTTTTACCGAACTGGTTGAGGAAGTCTTCGATCAGCAGGGGGATGTCCTCACGCCGGTCGACCAGGTCGGGGACCATGATGGGCACAACATTGAGTCGGTAGAAGAGGTCGGCCCGGAAGTTGCCTTTGACGATTTCTTCCTCCAGGTTTTTGTTGGTCGCGGCCAGGACTCGAACATCGACCTCAATGGTTCGGGCACCGCCGACCCGCTCGAATTTTTGTTCCTGGAGGATGCGCAGCACCTTGGCCTGACTCTTCAGGCTCATATCGCCGATTTCGTCAAGAAAGAGGGTTGAACCATTGGCCTGGTCGAATTTGCCCTTCTTGTTTTCCGTGGCCCCGGTAAAGGACCCTTTGACATGGCCAAACAGTTCGGATTCAATCAGTTCTTCGGGGATGGCGGCGCAGTTCACGGCGATCATCGGGTGTTTGCTCCGCAGCGAATGGCGGTGAATAGTCTGGGCCACCAGTTCCTTGCCAGTCCCGTGGCCGCCCCGGATTAGAACCCAGGCATCGGTGGGGGCGACGCGTTCGATCTGTTCGCGTAAGCGGACGATCGGGGGGCTGTTGCCGGTTATGTGGATTTTGGACGGCCCGCTTTCCCGCAGCAGCCGATTTTCACGTTCCAGTCGGGAGAGTTGAATGCCCTTATTGATCGAGAGCATGATCTTGTCATAGGACAGCGGCTTTTCGATAAAATCGTAGGCGCCGCTGCGGGTGGCCTGCACCGCGGTTTCGATGGTGCCGTGACCGGAAATCATGATCACCGGCAGATCAAAGCGCTGTTTGATCAATTTGAGGGCCTCGAGACCGTCCATGCCTGGCATCCAGATATCAAGCAGAATCAGGCTGATATCTTTTTCGTCGAGCAGTTGCAGCCCTTCTTCGGCGGATGCGGCAGAAAGCGACGCAAAGCCCTCGTCGGCAAGAATGCCGGAGAGCGCCTCGCGAATGGCGGCTTCGTCGTCTATGATCAAAATGGTGTTGGGCATCGATGCAGGGTCGGTCAGGCCGAAAAAAAGGAGGTTGCGCTCAGGGGGTACGGCGCCGGGGCCGCCGAATTCGATCTATTATTATATCAGGTATCCAGCGGTAGCTCAACCGTAAACACCGTGCCGTTGGGGGGGTTGTTATAGGCGCGGATGCTGCCGTTATGCTCGGTGACAATGGTGTGGGCGATGGCCAACCCCAGGCCGGTGCCGGATTTGCGGGTGGAATAGTAGGGCTCGAAGATTCGCAGTTTGACCTCCTCAGCGATCCCCGGTCCGTTATCCGCCACCATCAACCGCGCCAGGTGCGGCTCGTTGCCATAGCCGAGGGTTACCTCAATGGTACCGCCATCGCCGAGCACGGAGACGGCGTTGTCGAGCAGATTGATCAGCACGCGTTTGATCTGGACGGCGTCAAACAGGAATTCCGGCAGGGTCGGATCAATGTGAATTTCGATGGCGAGGTGCTTGTGGGCCTCCTGATAGAGAAACACCACCTCTTGCACCAGGCGGCCGAGGTTTTTCATTTCCTTGTGGAGTTTGGGCATGCGGGCAAAGTCGGAGAATTCACTCACCAGCTTTTTGATTTCATCGACTTGATTGATGATGGTGGCGGTGCATTGATCGAAAATATGCTGATCTTCGGTGATTTTATCGAGGTACCGCTTGCGCAGGCGTTGAGCGGAGAGTTGGATGGGGGTCAGCGGGTTCTTGATTTCATGGGCGATGCGACGGGCGACCTCCTGCCAGGCGGCGAGGCGTTGCGCTTTTTCCAGGTTGGTGAGGTTGTCAAAGACGATGACAAAACCAATAGGGTTGTGCCAGTCGTCAACCATTCGGGTGATATTGACCTGAAGGCTGAGGGTCTCGCCCCGGCGGATAGTGACCCGCAGGTGTCGTTCGATCGATGGCTTGCCGGTGCTCAGCAGTTCCTTGAGGAAACTCTCGACAATCTGGACGTGCTGTTTCGGCAGCGCCTGGTGAAAATCTCTCCCTATAAACGCGGCCGGTTCAATGGCCAATAATCCTTCGGCGAAGCGGTTGATCGTGGTGATTTGATTGTTCTCGTCCAAGGCAATGACACCGGCAGCCACATTTTCCAGAATAGTTTCCAGGTAGCGGCGGCGCTGTTCCGAGACCTCGTTGCTTTCCTGGAGGGCACGATGGGCGGTGGCCAGTTGCCGGTTGGAGGCGAGGATGTCCGAGGTCATGGAATTGAAGGAGTCGACCAGGAGGCCCATCTCGTCGTCCGCCTCTTTTTCGAGGATGAAATCGAGATCGCCTTCGGCGACGCGCCGCGTGGCTTCGGCGAGTTTGTTGATCGGTCCGGTGAGGCTGCGGGCGATGTAAAAACCAAACCAGATCGCCCCGAACAGAATCAGGAGGGTAATGATAAGCAGCATGATGATCAGGCTGAGTTTGATCGGGGCCTTGAGCATGATCAGCTGCTTATACCCAGTGATCCCGTCGGAAATCGACTGCATGGTTTCGAGCTTGGACGAAGGGATCAGCATCGTGGTCACCAGAAACCAGGTCTGGGGGGGCTCCTGGTTGATCTGGACCGGGACAATGGCCTGGATCAGTTCGCCAATCGTGGTTCGCTGGGTCACCACCTCGGGACGGTGGTTGGCGGCGGTTAGTCGGATAGCCTCCGAAGGGATGGTCGGTATGACGATGGGCAGCAGCCTCGGGCCCTTGACCGTGAGCAAGGGGTTGCGTTCGGCGTCGAGCAGCAGGATACTGTCCGGGGCCCCGGGCTGTTCAAGGTTCAGCGTCTTATTGAAAAACTTTTCCAGGGCCGCACGATCACCAAGGTCAAGGGTGCCGCTTTCCAGAATCGAGACCAGCTGTCGACCTGAATACTCTGCCTGCTGACCGGTATCGTACAAAATTGATTGCGCCAGTTTAAGGGAGGATTGCAGAGATTCCTCTACATTGGCGTTGAACCAGTAATCGATGGAGGTGGAGACAAAACGCAGGGCGATGAAGAAAAGAATGGCGGTCGGCACCAGGGAGAGCGAAACAAAGGAGATCACCAGTCGGGTGCGCAACTGGGATCCCAGAATTTTCTGTTTGCGCTCAAAGACCAGCTCCGCAAGATTGCGAAGTACCAGGTAGAGCATGAGCAGGAGCAGGAGCCCGTTGATATTGATCAGGGCAAAAATCAGAATCGTGCTGGAGATGGGCAGATTGAAGTCGCCGCTGAGTAATCCGCGCTGCACATATCCAAGCACGGGAATCAGCAGAAAGCAGCCAGCAATCACTGAGCGGACCAACCGCTGCTTCTTTTTTTTCTGTTCCGCGGTGAGCATGCAGTTGCCGGTTTTCAGCGTTTCAGGTCAATACCTGAATTCTATGGTGCGCCAGTCGGTTTCAAAATCCCATAAGGCAGAGATGGGGAGGAGACGATGCATTCCCAGGGGGAGTGAACCTTTTTTCAAGGTGACTTTGAAGTGGATGGCATAAGGGGCATCGGGAACCAGTTGGGCCAGCGCAATCACCTTGATTCCGTTGATTTCGGCCATCAACTGTTTGGCCTGTTCGAGATTGCCGGTGGCGACCACTTTGCCGTCCTGATCGGAAAAAGCGATATGGTATTCCTGCTTGCTGCTGTCAAAGGTGAGCGTGCGAGTCACGGAGGATTCCACCAGGGTGGTGTCGAGCCAGTTGCTGCTGGTTTTCACCAATTCCAGGTAGTAGGTAAAGACAACCGGGATGCCGTTCTTGACGCCATCGAGCATCTCCGGGGTAAAACAATTTTTCACCGTGGCAAAGAGTAACAGGTTGTTATCCGAGGTGGTAACGATGATGTCCTTGATTTCAGGCGTCTGTTCGTTGGCGGCAACCAAGTGGTCGGGGCAAAGCAGCAGCAGGAAACCGCACAGGAAAGTGATTCGGATAAGTGATAAATTCATTGAGTCGTTGAAACACCCATGGGGGAGCTGCTCTTTGATGTTAGCGTCGAAAGCAAAAGTAGCTGTAGCATATACCTGATAGATGGTTTTTTGTCCACGACAAGGACAACCCGGCGGCAGGAAGTTGCGGGCTTGAAGGGGTGAATGGTCAGGTTGTTGCGATTGAGCACCGGTAGTTTGTTAGTCTACCAATGGTCGAGAGATAGAAGTCAAAACAGTACACTTCCGGGGCCATTTTTTCAGGACTACTTTGGCACTCATTCCTGCCGGGCGGTTGCGGATAGCTGTCGTAAGTCAGGCTTACCACTCGACTCGGAGGATATTATCCAGCGGTTTAACCCTGGCAAGTTGGAGGCGTACCGTGTCGCCTGGCTCGACCGGGAAGGCGGGATTGGGCGGCAGGTCGACGTCAAAGAGGCAATCGCAGAGCAGGAGATTGACCCGTTTCGGACCGACCCCGACCACCAGGGCTTTGACGCGCTGGCCTTCCCGTGGTTGCAGATAACGAAGGATCCAGTAGCGGTTCCGCTGCTGGCGGATAGCATTGGCCCGGCCGAGTTTTTGCTGGATAATGCCGGCAAAGGTCTTACATTCTTCACCGGAAAAGAGAATGCCACGGCCGTGGATCATGTTGCTCAGTTGGTGCTGCATGACCAAATCAAGAAAGCGACGAATAGGCGAGGTAATGGTGGTGTAACTGTTGAGTCCGAGGCCGCTGTGGGGTTTGGGATGGGAGGTCAGTTCGCCGCGGGACAGGAAGCGTCGCTGCCGGGCGATATCCTGCAAACTGTTCTGGGCGCCGGCGATGAGTCGTTTCCTCGGCGGCGGTTGGGAACGGAACAGACCTGGAGCCTCCTGGCCGGCCAGATAATTGGCGGCGAGGCCGTTGGCCAGAATCATCAGTTCGGAGACGAGGTTGCGTGAGGGGGTATCCACCGGCGACAGGTAGACTTGGATATGCTCCCGGTCGCGGATATCGACATTGACATCCGGCAGTGACAGCAGAAGCGCTCCTTTGTCGATCCGTTGCTGTCGAAGTTGCTGGCGCACCACGTTCAACATCATCAGGTCGGGGTCGCGGTCGATCAGCGAATCTGCCTCGCGATAGCTCAATTGGCGTTTGACTTCGATAACCGCGGGGACAATGGTGGAATGAATGAGCGTGCCGTCCTTTGCCAGGGTGACCAGGAAACTGATGGTCGGCCGGAGTTTGCCTTGGATCAGGCTGCAGACATCCAGGCTGAGGTTCTTGGGCAGCATGGGAATGTGCCCTTCGGGAAAATAGAGCGAGGTCGATCGTTCCCGGGCCTCGGCGAAGAGCGGGCTTTTCGGTGGAACATAATAGCTGACATCGGTGATGTGGATACCGACTTGGATATTGCCGTCTGAGGTTTTTTCGACATGAAGGGCGTCGTCAAAGTCGCGGGTGAAACTGCCGTCGATGGTCAGGATGTTGAGCGCTCTGAGATCGCGTCGTTTGGGGTCGGCGAGCAATTCTTCGGCCGTCGCTTCCCGCAGGGTCTCGGCGATTTGGAGGCAGGGTTCCGGAAATTCAACCGGCTGGTCTGATTTGAGCAGGGCCAGATTCTCGTCCGGGTCCCAGACCTTGGCTTTCACCAGCAGGTCGTAGCCGGCATGGGGCGAGGTCAGGCCAGCTTTTTTCAGCACCTGGCGAATGAATTCCTCCTCGGCACTTTCGCTGCCGAGCAGCACCCACTCGCAGAGCCATTGCAGGCAGCGTTCCCGGTCCGGCCACTCGCTATCGGTGACCGGCAGGCCCTGCATGATTTTTTGCAGTGAGTCGGCGGTCTGTTCCAGCAACTGCGCTTTATCTTGTTCTCTTCGACGTTGCAAGAGCAACTGTTCAACTTGTTCCGGGGTGTGCGCCGCGATGCTGCCGTTTTTAAATTTAAAGAAAAGCGAGTCGGCAAAGATTGCCCGGAGAAAGCCGGCCCGCTGGTCATCGTCCACTGCATTGCCGAAGTGAAGTTCTGCCAGGAAGTCCAGCGTAAATTCGTTGCCGGGTTCTTCGCAGACGATTTCCCAAAGCTCCTTGAGGCTGATCGCTGCCGCCAGTGCGGTCCGGTTGGCGGCAACCCGTTGCAGTGTTGCCGTCAGGGCTTCCCGGCTCAAAGCCGGTGGATAGACCTGTCGTGATGCAAGGAGAATCCGGGTTTCCGGCAGATTGATTTCCCGCCCGTTTTGATTCAGGAGGTGGATCTTTTTGTCGGTTATGCCGGTGACGTGACCGCAGCAAAATTTGCCGCCATCGATAAATTCAATAAGACTGCCGGAGAAAATCATCAGTTTAACACGTTGCGAAGTTCGAGGGTCATGGTATCCTAGAGTGGATAGCAGGATTCCGCCTCTTTGTCATTCTTTTCTTCAGGGAAGTTTCTGATCCCTCTTTGCTCTATAGGATACCATCAGTGGATAGTACACTCTACCGTTCTGGGGTGGTGGCGATTATCGGCCCCCCCAACGCAGGCAAATCGACCTTGCTCAATCATCTGCTCCGGCAGAAAATCGCCATTGTCACCCCCCGGCCTCAGACCACCAGGAACCGGATCATGGGGATCGTATCCGGTCCGCAGTATCAGATGATCCTGCTTGATACCCCCGGTCTGCATGAGGCCCGGGAAGAGATGAATCAGCAGATGGTGCGGGTGGCGCTCGAGAGTCTGAATGAGGCGGATGTGGTGTTGTTTCTGGCCGATGGCTCCAACATGGTCACCAAAAAGCTCGAAAAAAGGGCTGAGGAGTTCCGTGGCTACCTGAGCCGGGTCGTCTGCCCGGTGGTGCTGGCCCTCAACAAGCGGGATCTGCTCCAACCGGAGCAGTTGCTGCCGGTGATGGACTGGTACCGTAATCTGCATCCTTTTGCCGCCATTGTGCCCATCTCGGCCCTACAAGGGGAGGGGATCGAAACTCTGACGACGGAACTGGTTGACCGCCTCCCGGAGGGGCCGCAGTACTATCCTGAGGATATTCCCACCGATGCGACCGAACGGTTTATTGCCGCCGAGATTATCCGCGAGAAAATTTTTCTGCTAACCCGCGATGAGGTACCCTATTCGACCGCTGTGGTCATTGATGCCTTTGAAGAGGGAGAAGCGGACAAGCCGGTGGTAATTCAGGCGACGATCATGGTGGAACGGAGTTCACAGAAGGGGATTCTGGTCGGTCAGGGAGGCGGGATGCTTGCCACTATCCGTAAAAGCGCTGCTGCTGATATCGAAAAACTGCTGGGCTGCCGGGTGCGACTGCACCTCTGGGTTAAGGTCAGAAAGAACTGGACCGGCAATACCAATATTTTACGCGAACTGGGCCTGATGTAAATGGTTGGCGCTTCTTGGAAGCGCCGGCGGCAGAATGGCTGCCGTTTCTGGCCGGTAGACTTTTTTATCTAGCGTCCTGCCGTCCGGAAGCCGTATCAAGATTCTTGAGAACGCTCAGGGCGGATCGCAGTTGGTTATCCTGCTCAAGTCTTTTGGCGATCTGTTGGATATCCTCCATCTTCTCGAAATTTCCCTCCTGATCCGTTGTCTCGGCGTCGTCTGTTTCCGGTTTGGCCTTACTCTTGCTGCGCGATTCGTTTTTAATATGGCGGGGCAGGTCTTTTTCCCTGATGGCCTTAAAATTCGTCGGGGCCGGTTCGGCTTTGACATCCACTATCGAGATCAGCGGCACTACCATGTCGGGTTTGATGCCGGTGGCCTGAATCGAATCGCCGCTGGGTGTGTAATATTTGGCGGTGGTCAGTCTGATGCCGGCGCCGTCGGGCAGGGGGAGCACCGTCTGCACCGAGCCTTTGCCGAAGGTGGTCGTCCCTAGAATAAGCGCCCGTTTATGATCCTGGAGCGCCCCCGCCACAATCTCCGACCCGCTAGCTGAGCCGCCGTTGACCAGGACAACCATGGGGAAATGGCTCTGGCCACCGTCCGGATGGGCCTCAAACACCATCTGCTCCTGATGGTTCCTGCCCTTGGTTGAAACGATCACCCCTTTTTCGAGAAAAAGATCGGCAATCTTGACGGCCTGATCAAGCAATCCTCCGGGATTGTTTCGTAAATCGAGCACGAGTCCTTTGGTCGGGTTCTTTTTCTTCAGACTCTTCAGGGCACTATTAACATCTTTGGTAGTGGTGGCCTGGAAATTGGACACCCGGATGTAGGGAAATCCTGGCTCCAGTTCCATGGATTTGACCGAGAGCAGAGGGATGGCCTCTCGGACCAGGGTTAGATCCTTGGGGTCTTTCAATCCTTCGCGATGAATGGTGAGGGTCACCGAGGTCCCCTTGGCGCCACGAAGTTTTTTGACCGCTTCCATGAGGGTCATGCTCTTGGTCAGTTCGCCGTTGATGCGAATGATTTGATCTCCAGATTTGACCCCTTGCTTATCCGCCGGAGTACCCTCAATGGGGGCGACGGCGGTGAGGACGCCATCGCGAATCGAGATTTCGATACCAACCCCGGTGAAACTGCCAGAGGTTTCTTCTTCAAGTTCCTTGAAATCCTCCGGCGTCATATAGGCCGAATGGGGATCAAGGGAACTGAGCATCCCGTTAATTGCCCCGTTGATCACCTTACCGGAATCAATCTCATCGACATAATATTGCTGGATCAGGGTTAAAACATTGGCAAATGTTTCAAGGTTTTTATAGGTTTCGCGCTCCTGTTTGCTCTCGTCGGCAAAGACGGCGGTCGAGCAGAAACAGAGGAGGAGGGTCAGCAGGGTAATCAGGCGTTTCATGGGGCAGTAGGAAAACCGGGTGAAGGAGATAGGGAATTGCTGGTAAAGATCACAGCGGTGCAAGCGGTCCGCAGCTTTGGCTACCATTGATCAAGAATCGGCTAGACCATTGACAAATTAACGGGAATCAGAGGGCCAGGCAACGGTTATTCACTGCCGACCATAAAAATCAGGTATCTGGCATGCCTGAGCGATCAAAGGGGGGCTATCGACCCTGGCTTGATCCAGTCAAGGGGGTTTTCGGCTATTTCGCCGTGACGGATCTCAAAATACAAGCCCTTGCTGAAGAGCGTGGCAATCTCTCCGGTTACACCGATAACTTGCCCTTGTTTGACCGCATCGCCTTCCTGGACCTGAATCTCGTCGAATCTGGCGGTGACAGTATAGTATTGCTGATCATGGTCGATAATGACCATTTTGCCGTATCCGCGCATATATCCGGAAAAAATGACTACGCCGTCGAAAATAGCGTACACTTCGGACCGTTCAGGGGTTTTGACGGTGATGCCGTTGGTGAAGATGGGGTCATCGGTTTCCGAGGTGGTTTGATTGAACCGGCTGAGCAGTTTTCCCCATACCGGAGGTGGCAGTTTTCCCTTGTTGAGGGAAAAACCATGGGCCGTCTGGTTCTGTGCCTTGTTGGTGCTGGTCAGGGTAGTCGCCAGATGCCTTTCCGCTTTTTTCATCTCTTTCACGGCCTGTTCATACAAACCTCTTTGGGTCTGGACCCGTTTCAACAGGCTGTTTTTCTCTTCGGCTGCCTGCTGCAGGGTGTCGTTTTCTTTGTCAGTGTCGGCCAGAAAATTTTCCAGTACCGACTGCTCCAACTCATGGGATCGCTTGACCCGGTCGATGGTGGTGAGGCTTTCCCTGTAGGCATTGAAAATCGCCTGGTCATAGGTCACCAGTGAATGGTAGGCGTCGTTGGTCAGCAGCAGGTCAGGCAGAGTTTTATTGGAAAAAATAATATTGAGAAAGCCGGTTTTGCCCATGAGATAGAAGGATTGCAGGCGGTTGATTAAATGCCGCTGGAGCGCCGCATTTTTTTTGATGATTACAGCCAATTCCTGTTCCTTGACATCGATGACTTGTTTTTGCTCCTGTATCCTGGTTTTAAGGTCCTTGATTTTAATTTTTTGTTTGTTGATTTTTTCGTCCAGGCCTTCCAGTTCGTCTAGCAGGGACAGTTCCTCTTTGCCGCTTTGCTCGATTTTTTCCTCGTGACTGGAGATCTCCACGCGAAGCTTACCGATATTAACGGCGTTGTCCTGGAAGTCCTCCGATTCCGCCGGGCAGGATAGAGGTGACAGCAGGCTGGTCAGGAGCAGAATAATGGCGAGAAGCAAATTCATTGGCACCGGATCAGAGTTGAAGAATCCTTCTGGTGGTCGAGAAACTGCCGGCCGCGCAGAGCAAAGTGGCGATGCCGATGATCGAGAGGATGATCGGCCAGGAGAAGAAGGTGAACGGCAATAGCGTCAGGGTCGTTGGACCGGCGAATTGGAGTTTGATCCAATTGAACAGGAGTAGCAGGGCGGCGATCCCGCAGCTTGCACCCAGGAACCCTAAAAATGCTCCTTCCAGGAGAAACGGCATGCGGATATAGTTGTTAGTGGCGCCGACCAGTCGAAGCAGTTCCAACTCTTGTTGTCGGGCGAGCAAGGTAAGGCGAATGGTATGGGCGACCATGAAAGTGGTGGTCATGATCAGCAGGGTGCCGGAAAGAATGACAACCACCCGCATCAGTTGGACAAAGGCGTAAAAGCGTTCGATCCACTCTTTGCCGTACTGGACTTTGAGGACACCGGGCAGGGTCGATAGGTAGTCGGAAAACCGTTTGATCCTGGACAGGCTATCCAACGAACGGACCGGGTAAACCTCAATTGAGGACGGCAGGAAATCTGCGGGTACGCCGCTGAGGACATCACGGTTATCGCCGAGTTGTTGTTCGAATCGTTTGAAGGCCTGCTGGCTGCTGATAAATTCGATCCGGTCCACCTGATCGAATTTAAGAATTTTCCGTTGATATTCCTCCTTCAGGGCCAGTCCCGGTTCTTCGTCGAGGTAGACGATTAACCGCAGGTCGTCATCGAGGTCGTCGCTGATATGCAACGCGTTGGAATAGATTAGGTAAAAGAAGGAAAAAATCAGCACCGAGAGCGACACTGTGAACAGGGTCATGATCTGCGATTTCCAGGTGAACAGCAGGTTGCGGCAGGTGTGCCGCAAAACAACGGCCAAAAATCTCATAAGTTAGGCCTCCGGTGCCGAGGCGAGAGCAGGGAAGGTCGGCTTTTCTTCATCGTTTTGTTCAAAAGACTCGGCGTGGGGGGCGCGTATCCGTCCGAAACGGAGTTCAATAACCCGATGGTTGGTTTGCTGGTAGAGAGATTTGTCATGGGTCGCGATGAGAATAGTGGTACCCTGCCGGTGGAGTTGATGGAAGAGATTGACGACCCGGTCGGTTGTTTCGGCATCGAGATTGCCGGTCGGTTCATCGGCCAGGACGATCTCCGGGGAATTGGCGACGGCGCGGGCTATGGAGACCCGCTGTTGTTCGCCCCGCGACAGTTCTTCGGCACGAGTAGCATATTTCCTGACCAGATCCAACTGATCGAGCAACTCCCTGGTGCGTTTTTCGATAAAGGATTTAGGGCGATACACGACCTCCATGGCAATGGCGATATTGTCCGCCACGGTCCGGTTGGGGAGGAGTTTGAAATCCTGGTAGGCCATGCCGATCTTCCGGCGCAGGAGATGAATGTTACGCTGCGGCAGTTTGGCGATATCGAATCCCGCCACATCGACCATGCCCTTGGTCGGTTTTTCCATGCGGCTGATGAGGCGGAGCAGGGTCGTTTTTCCGGCACCGCTCATTCCGGTTAGGAAAACGATTTCTCCCCGGTTAACGGTGAGGGATATGTCTGAGATCGCATGCACATCGGGGGGGTAGACTTTGCTCACCTTGATCAGGTCGATAATGACATCGGGAGGGGCTGTTTCCTGGCTCATCAATTCGCTACCGCAGTGGTGGAATGGAGGTTTCGGCGGGCAGGCCGAATGCCCAAAAAATGCTCGTCTTGGAATGGTCTCCGACGGGCGGTCCAAGGAGCAGGAGGTCATCGGCCGAACGTTTTGTACCAGATACTGTACATAAAAGATATATATCTTAAAATATTCGTTTTTCCAAGTCTATAGCTTTTTCAACCGCTGATGCACTATTGCCGGGAATCGGTGTTGGACTTTTACGCGGAGTGCCGCGGCGAGGCAGGGCATAAAATTATTTACGCTCTGGGTAAGATGCTGTTATATTCAATTGTTAGCCTTTTTACAGGACTCATGCAGGCGTTGTCGTTGTCATCCGGTAAAGAGCAATTCCTGGCGTTGTGCCGCAATAACAAAAGGAGGACCCTATTCAATGCGTTACAGTGCAGTACTCTTTGATCTCGACGGGACCCTGCTCGATTCGCTGGAAGATCTGGCGACGACTGCGAACCGTATGCTGGCCGTCCGTAATCTGCCCATGCACCCGGTGGACGCTTATCGGTATTTTGTCGGCGATGGGGTCGGAACCCTAGTGGAACGTATTCTGCCGGAGGCTTTGCGTTTTCCGGCTGCGATTGAGGAGGCCGTGGTGGCTTTTCAGGAGGAGTATGCCCGAAATTGGCATGAGCGCACCTGTCCGTACCCAGGTATTGCTGGAATGCTCGATGGTCTGGTCGCAGGTGGACTTCGCTTGAGCATTCTCTCCAACAAGCCTGATGCTTTCACTCAACTCTGCGTGCAGCGATTGTTGCCGCAATGGAGTTTTGAGCCCTTACTGGGACAGCGGCAAGGGGTACCGAAAAAGCCGGATCCGGCTGCCGCATTAGAGATTGCTGCTCGGTTGGGATTAACTCCCGCCGAGATTCTCTATGTTGGCGATACTGCGGTTGATATGCAGACGGCGCTTGCAGCCGGAATGGATGCGGTCGGCGTTCTTTGGGGCTTCCGCACCGCTGAGGAACTGCGAGCCGCGGGTGCCCATCACCTGATCGCCCGTCCCGAACACCTGCTGCCGATCGTCTTCCTCTTATAATCTCCACCCAACAGGTAGACCGCCTTGTTCCCCATCGATTATTCCTTGCTCAACACCTTGGCTCATCCCTGTATCGGTGCTTTCATCGGCTACCTGACTAACAAAATTGCCATCCGCATGCTGTTTAGACCGCTGCGCCCGTGGTATGTTTTCGGCCTCAAGGTGCCGATGACCCCCGGCGTCATCCCCTCAAAACGTCATGATCTGGCGGTTAATATCGGGGAAATGGTGGGCCGTCACCTCTTGACCAGTAAGGATATCGGCAGCGCCATTTCGGGTGAACCGTTTCAGGAACATCTTGCCGTCCTGGTCGACCGTAAAGTTCAGGAAGTGCTCAAACGCGATCTCGGTCCTCTGCCTGAAATCATTCCAGAACGGTTCAAAGCCTATTTTCAGATAGGGGTGAAGACCTTGAAATACCAGTTGGGGGACGGGGTGAACGGCTATCTGGCCAGTTCGGGTTTTGAGGAAAAAATCACCGTCGCTATTTTAGCCCGCCTCGACGATCTTGCCGACCAAGACCTCAACAGTCTGCTTGCCCCGGAAAATCGGAAGGCCATCTATCTCTTGCTTAATGAGGTGGTTAGCGACCTGCTGGCTAGCGACCGGACCGTGGCATGGCTGGCCGAATATCTGGTTGACGTCCTGCAGCGCGCAGCAGCCCAAGGACGGACGGTTGGCGACCTGCTACCAGAACAGTTGATCACCTTGCTGCAGCGTGTAATTCGTTACCAGGCGGCCGCGATCCTCCAGGCGATGGGGCCACGGTTGTCTGATCCGCTCCTGCGAAAAGAGTTTATCCGGGGGATGTCAGGGGCCATCGACCACTTTCTTGATTCTCTCGGGCCTGTGGGCGCTATGGCCCGCGGTTTCCTTGAAATGGATACCTTTGAACAGAAGGTCGGCGAATATCTGGACGGAAAAGAGGACGACCTGAGCGTCTGGTTGCAGAATCCCGAGGTCCAGACTCGGATGGCAGCGGTTTTGGCGGAATATATGGATGTTCTTTTGCAAAAAACTCTGGCAGACGTGCTGACCGGACTTGACGCCGACCGTCTCGGGGTGGTTAGCCGGGCCGGTGCGGAGCAGTTCCTGGCGGTTTTCAGGACAGAGGGCGCGCGCACCGGTTTAAGTGCTATGCTGCATGTTGGCATGGAGGAGTTGCTGGAGGGCGGGCAACGTCGGTTGGGCGCGCTGGCCGGACAATTTTTCCCAGGGGAAAACGGCCTGGAAATGCGCGACGCCGTTATTCGGGAGTGTATCGCCCTGTTTCGTTCGAACAAGACGGAACGACTGGTCAACTCCATGATTCATTCCATGGTCGATGCGCTCCTGACCCGCCCGGTCGGCAGGCTCTACGATCTGGTACCCCATGGGGTCCGGCAGGGCCTCACGGAATTTATCATCCTGACAGCTAATCGGATGTTATTGCAGGAGGTGCCGGGGGTGGTCGAATCCCTGAATATCAAACGGGTGGTGACCGATAAGGTCGATTCGCTCAACCTGCTGCAACTGGAACGGCTGCTGCTCTCGATTATGGAGGAACAGTTCAAGTATATCAATCTGTTCGGTGCCCTGTTGGGATTTCTTTTGGGGTTGATCAATCTTGCTCTGGTTAAACTGGTTTAATCGTCCCGGAGTTGGGCTTTGTTCGTGTTTTTAATAGACAGACGCAAGAAGGCCCTGCTCCTTTCCGGAGCAGGGCCTTCTTGCGTCGATGAGAAGCAAAATTGTTGGAGCTTACTGCGCCATCGGGTGGAGTTCAACTCTGCGGTTTTTTTGTTTGCCGGCTGAAGTGGTATTGTCGGCGATCGGGTTTTCTTGTCCATACCCCTTAGCGGTCAAGCGCTCCGCTGCGATCCCTTTGGCAGTCAGCGATTTCACGACCGTTTGGGCCCGGAGGACGCTCAGGGCCAGATTGTTTTTAGGGTCGCCGACCGCATCGGTGTAGCCGGCCACTTCCACCTTTACCTGCGCCAAAGGGGCCAGGGAGGCCGCAACCTTCTCCAGGATTTTCTCGGAATCCGGCAGCAATACTGCTGTGCCGGATTTAAAGGTCACGCCGTTAAGGATGATCCCTTTGTTGACGGGGCAACCCAGCGTGTTGACCGGCGCACCTGCAGGGCTGTCCGGACAGAAGTCAACCGCGTCGCCGAGACCGTCATGGTCACGATCGGGACCAAGGCTGCCCGCTGGCGGGGCAGCGGGCGGCTGTACCGCAGATGGTTGGATTGTAACCGGCCTGGGTTGGTTTTTCAACGCATCCAGTTCCTTTTGCAGCGCATCTTTCTCTTTCTGCAAGGCCTGCATTTTTTGGTTGGCTGCCAGGGTTTCCTCGGCCTTAGCCTGCATGGCAGCGGTGACTTCGGTCAGATTCTTTTTCATCTGCGCACCGGCCGTCTCCGTCTGGGCGATCTGATTGCGGAGGGTCTCAATCTGCTGGTTCAAGTTGGGGAGGAGATCCTGCTGTTGCTGCAGGTGGTTCTTGTCCATCAGCTCTTTGATCCGGTTCTGCGCGGCGGTTAGTTCGGTTTCCAGCGATTTGGCCCTCTCGGTACTGGTTGCCAGGCTCTGGCCCTGATTTTTCAAGGTAGTCTCAAACTCGGCAACCTTCTTTTCGGCGGCTTGTTTGGCGGTCTGCATGGCCTGTAGCGCGGCGGTCTCCGCAGTCAGTTTAGTCTGGAACTGGGCGATCTGTTCATCGGCGTTGGCCAAAGCCTTGAGCTTGGTTTCCGCCAAGGCCAGCGCCGCGGTTTTTTCACTCAGCGATTTCTGCAGAGGCTCAAGCTCTTTGGTCAGGGCTTCTGCCGCCGCCAACTTTCCAGCCAGATCCCCTTTTTCGGTCTCGAGCTGTTTGACGACACTGGCATTAGTCTCGATCTGTGCGGACAATGCCTGGACTTTGGTCTGCAATTCAGCGGATTGGGCCTGAAGAGCATTCAACTCTTCGCCTTGTTGGGCGGCAGTGGCGAGGGCCGCGGTTTTTTCCTCAAGGGTCTTGGTTAGTTCGCCGTTTTTCGCCTGAAGAGCGGCAAGGTCCTGCAGTTTGGTTTCTGCATCCGCCAGGGCTGCTGATTTTTCTTCGAAAGTGGCTTTAAGGGGCAGCAGAGACTTATTGTCAGCCTGCAGGGCTTCTATTTGGCTGGTAAGTCCGATTTTCTGGTCGTTTAATGCGGCTATTTTTGCGAGCAGCTCAACGGTCTGCGCCTGATTGCCACTGATGGTGGCCTCCTTGTCGTTGAGCTGGCTCTGCAGGGTATTGCTACTGTCCAGGGCGGCAGCCATTTTTTTCTCGGCTTCCATCACTGCTGTCTGGGCAAGCGTCTGGGCGGCTTCGAGTTCTGCGACCTTTTTCTGTGCGGCTTCTGCCTCTGCCTTGTATTTTGTCAACTCTGCGGTAGTCTGCCCGTCTTTTTTGCTGAGATCGGCCACCTGTTTACCCAGCTGTTCGATCTGGGCAGCGGTCTCTTTTTTGACCTGCTCGAGTTCTTTATTCCGTTGGTCGAGTATATTCTGGACGGTGGCCGCGGCCTGGGGCTGGGCTGACACTTCCTGTTTGAGGGTCTGGAGAGTCTGGATAGCGTTGGCAAGAGAATCGGTTTTTTCGTGGAGGGTTTTTTCCAACGCCCCTTTCTGAAGCTCGAGGGCGGCACGCTGTTGCTCAACTTCCTGGTACTGTTGGTTCTGAGACTCGAGTTTCAGTGCTGCTTGCGCAAGGTCGGCCTTGGCGGTTTCCAGTTGGGCGGCGGTGTCTGTCTGCTGGGTTTTCAGCATGTCGAAGGCGCTGCTCTGCTCGTGGACGAATTGTTGGACTTTCGTCAGTTCAGTCCTGGCAGTTTCCAGTTGGGCGGTGGTGTCCGACTGCTGAGTCTTCAGCATGTCGATGGCGCTGCTCTGCTCAAGGACGAATTGCTGTACCTTGGCCAGTTCGGTTTTTGCAGCTTCTCCTTGGGCTGTGATTTCCTCCAGTTGTGCCTTCAACCTGTCAGCTTCACCTTTTTGTTCCTGGAGTTGCTGCTGCAAGGTTTGCTGCAGGGCTTCTTTTTCCTGGAGAGCCTGTTGGGCATTGGTCTCGGCGGCTATCAGTTTTTTGAGATTACCGTCTAACTGTTCGATAGCGGCTTTCGCATTCGCCAGTTCGGCGGCCAGTGCTTTGTTTTGCGCATCGGCCACCTGCAGCATCTGCTCCTTGGTCGCTGCATCGGTGGTTCCAGCATCCAGTTGTGCCTTTAGCCTGTGGGCTTCATTGGTCTGTTCCTGAAGTTGCTGCTGCAGTGTTTGCTGGAGGGCTTCTTTTTCCTGGATGGATAGTTGCACATTGGTCCCGGCGACTTCCAGTTTCTTGAGGTCGTTGCCGAGTTGGGCGATGGCGGTTTTCGCACTCGCCAGTTCGTTGGTCAGGCGTTCTTTATCAGCGGCCAGCACCTTCATTTGCGCATCGGCCTCTTGCAACAGCCGTTCCTTGCTCGCTACCTCGGCGGTGCCGGCATCCAATAGGGCCAGCAGTGATCGGTTTTTTGCAGCCACTGCCTCCTGGGCTTCCACCAATTGGCGGACCTGTTGTTCTTTTTGGGCCAGCTCAGCCGGCAGTTGCTGCAACTCTTCGATGTTTGCCGGTGGTGGCTGGATTGTTACCCGTAACGCAGCCGGTTCAGGTGATTGCTGCGGCAACTCGGTTTCTGAGGATTTTTCTGCGGGCGCTTGGGTGCTGGGCGTCTGCACTGGCGGCGTACTTACCACCATTTCCTGGGAGGCCGGCACCTTGTCGACGGCTTTTTCAGGAGCAGGGGGTGGGGTCGGATGGGATTGTGGCCCCGCAACCTGGGGGTGTCCCTTGGGAGGCGGGTTTTCCTTGATCATCTTGCTGTTATAACTGGCGAGCATGATGTATGCCGCAACACCTAGGAGGGAGAAGAGAATCAGACGGATTTTCATGATGTTTGTTTTTGGGTTAAGGTCATGTATGAGAAAAGCTAAGTAGCTTCATTAACAACGTTTGAGGAACACAGTGGAAAGCGGTGGCAGAGTGAGCGAGAGCGTTTGGTTCATGGCATGGCATGGTTCCGGAAAGGTATTGATTACCGCACCATTGCTGACTCCGCTGCCCCCATAGATTTCCTGGTCCGAATTGATCAACTCGCGGTAGGTGCCCGGCCCGGGGGCCCCGATCCGGTACTGATGACGGACCAGCGGGGTGAAATTGCAGATCACGATGACAAAGTCCTCGGGATCTTTGGCATAACGGATGAAAGAGAGGACGGAACTGTCGGCATCATTGGCATCGATCCAGGAAAATCCGGTCCAGTCGAAATCGGCCTGGTACAGGCTTGGTTCGTTTCGGTACACCAGGTTGAGATCACGCACCAACCGTTGCAGACCGCTGTGACGGGGGGAGTCGAGGGCCTGCCATTCCAGGCCGGTGTCGTGATTCCATTCTTGCCATTGGCCAATATCGCAGCCCATGAACAGCAGTTTCTTTCCGGAATAGCCCCACATAAATCCCAGGTAGGTGCGCAGGTTGGCAAATTTTTGCCATTCATCGCCGGGCATCTTGTTGATCAGTGAGCCTTTGCCGTGGACAACCTCGTCGTGGCTCAGCGGCAGGATGAAATTTTCGTGGAAGGCGTAGAGCATGCCAAAGGTCATCTGATTGTGATGAAATCGTCGGAACAGGCTATCCTTGGACATGTAACTTAAGGTGTCGTGCATCCAGCCCATGTTCCATTTGAGGCTGAATCCCAGGCCACCGAGATACGTGGGGCGGGAAACCATGGGCCAGGAGGTCGATTCTTCGGCGATGGTCAGGATACCGGGGAAAATTCCGTGCAGCACCTCGTTGACCTTGCGCAGGAAACTGATGGCCGCCAGATTTTCCCGGCCGCCGTATTCGTTGGGGACCCATTCTCCTGCCTGCCTGGAATAATCGAGATAGAGCATGGAGGCGACCGCATCCACCCGGAGGCCGTCGATATGATATTTGTCGATCCAGAACAGGGCGTTGGAGATCAGGAATGAGCGGACTTCATTGCGGCTGTAGTTGAAAATCAGCGTGCCCCAGTCCTGGTGCTCGCCCTGTTGGGGATTGGCGTGCGCATACAATTGGGTGCCGTCGAAAAAATTGAGACCGGCTTCGTCTTTGGGAAAATGGGCGGGAACCCAATCGAGGATGACGCCTAACCCTGCACTGTGGCATTGGTCGATGAAAAACATGAAGTCCGATGGCGTGCCGAAGCGGGAGGTCGGAGCAAAAAATCCCAGGACCTGATAGCCCCAGGAGCCATCGAACGGGTACTCGGCAATGGGCAGCAGTTCGATATGGGTATAGCCCATCTCCTTGACATAAGGCACAAGGGTGGCGGCCAGTTCCCGGTAGGACAGATAACGGTTGCCCCATTGTTCATCCACCTCCCGGCGCCAGGAGCCGAGGTGGACTTCATAGATGGAGATCGGGTTGTCGAGGGCTTGACTGCGGCCCCGGTTCGCGATCCATTCGGCATCCTGCCATTGGTAGCTGTCAAGCTCAGCGACCACTGAGCCGGTTCGCGGGCGCTCTTCCATCGCAAAACCAAAGGGGTCGGCTTTGTCTAACTGCCGTTGATCCTGGGTGGTAATGCAGTATTTGTAAACCGTGAATTCGGTGAGGCCGGGAATGAACAGGGTCCAGATGCCCGCATCCGAGGAATGCATGAGATGCAGGGTCGCATCCCAGTCGTTGAAGTCCCCGATGACCGCCACCTGCTTGGCGTTGGGTGCCCAGACTGAGAAAACCACGCCTTCTTTTTGGTCGAAGTGTACCAGGTGGGCCCCTAGTTTTTCATAGGCCCGTTCATGCGTACCTTCGCTGATCAGATATCGGTCGAAATTGCTCAGCCATTCAGCCGGGACAGCCGTTCCAGTCGGGATTTCGCTCTTCATCGTGATGCTTATGCCTCTTGCAGGTTCAAGGGTTGCAAAACGGGTTTAATCTACCGCATTAACCGATGAATGTCATGGGGAAATATCAGTTTTGCGCATTCCCGAGGCCAGCGGCTTGGAGCCATCGGGGGGAGCAGGCGGTTTTCATGGAAGATATGTGCGCGGTTTGTGCTTATTTAAAGGCAGCGTTGCAGCACTTTGGCAACCAACTCCGGGGTATAGTCGTGCAGCCGCCAGAGTCGGGCCAGCCCTTTAGTGTTCTCGGCGATCTGCGGAATGTCACTGGCCGGGATGCCGAGGTCGTGCAGGGTTACCGGAGCCTTCATGCGACAGAACCACCGGCGCATTTCATCGATAGTCTGTTCGGCGCCCTGGTCGGCATGGGTTATCCCGAGCGAAGGGAAAATCCGCTTACCCAAATCGGCAATGCGGGGAGCGCATGTGTCGGCATGATGCTGCAACCAACCCAGGATGACTACCGCCAGACCGGCTCCGTGGGGGACATCGTAGAGGGCGCTGAGTGAATGTTCGATCAGATGCATGGGGAACCCGACTCGGCCCAGGCCCGCCGCGGTCAGCCCGTTGAGAGCCAGGGTGGCGGTCCACAGCAGATTGGCCCGGCCGTTATAGTCGCAGGGATCCAGCAGGCAGCGCTCGCAGGCGGTCATGGCGTTTTCAATCAGCCCTTCCATCAGCCGGTCCTGCACGGGAGTGTCGGGATCGGCAGTGGTCAGGTAGCACTCGAGCACATGGCTGATGGTGTCGATGGCGCCGTACGCTGTATAATCCGGGGGCACGGTGAAGGTGGCCTCGGGATCAAGAATCGAGACCTTGGGGTAGAGCAATCGGTGGCCGAAGCCGAATTTTTCCAGGGTAGTGTCGTTGGTGATTACCATCCCCGAATTCATCTCCGAGCCCGAGGCGGCAAGGGTGAGCACCGTGGTGACCGGCAGGGTCTGTTTGATGCCTTTCTTGCCGGTGAAGAATTTCCAGACATCGTGCTCGACCAACGCTCCGGCACCGATGGCCTTGGCCGTATCGATCACCGACCCGCCGCCCACGGCAATGATGACCTCGGTTTGGTGCTCCTTGGCCAGTCGGATTCCTTCCCGCACCTGGGAGAGCAGCGGGTTGGAGCGGACCCCGCCGAGTTCGGCAATCTCCAGGCCCGCTGCCTGTAACCCGGCGGTTACCTGTGCATACAGACCGTTATCCTTGATGCTGTGCCGGCCATAGACCAATAAACCGCGCTGCCCCCAGGCGCGGCTTTCCGGGCCGAGGGCGTCAATGGTATTGCGGCCGAAAAGGATCTTGGTCGGGTTGTGGAAAACAAAATTGTGCATGGCGGGCGGCGTTACTCCTCCCGCCGGTTAAGCAGGTGTTTCTGTCTTCTTTTTTCCTGGAGCCTGGCAAAAAAACGGAACACTATAATATAGGTGAGGACGCCGGCGGGAATGGCCAGCACCAGGCCGCCGACCATCATCACCAGGATGGCGTCAAGCCCCATCGCCCGAACGGTGTCCAAGCTGTCCATGATCCCCTCGGTTTTGATCAAGGCGAGAACACTCTTGATTTTTTCCCAGGTCAGGCGGCCAGGTAGAAAGAAATCGCCGATTTTCCAGGCTAGGAAATATTGAGGCACAAAGGTCAGGGGATTGCTGACGATATTGGCGGTGATGATGCCCGCGATCGGGTTGACTCGAAAGAGCAGGGTGAATCCTAGAATCAGGACGTTATGGAGCGGCAGGGTCGGGGTGGCACCGACCGCGCTTCCGATGGCCGCGCCCAGGGCGAGGGAGCGGTTTGAACCCTGCAGTCGCTTAAAGCGCAGGGTGTAAAAACGAACAGTTCGTGACAGGCTCATGGTCTTAAATCAATCAATCCGGAGAGAGGTAGGGGGGCGTGGTGCAGGTGCATCCGGTCATAGGTTCTGTGGTGTTGTTTGTTAGGTCGTGTTTACCAATACTGCCAATTTCCAGTGGCAAAGACATACCAGGCCAGGGTGATATTGGTGACCGCATGGGCGGTGATACAGGCGAGCAGATCTTTCCGGTATATCCACAAAAAGGCCATGAGCAGTCCATAGGCTATGGATGCCGGCCATTCCGGCAGGGTGTGGCCCGAGGCGAAGGCTACGGTGGAGATGCCGACGGCCGCCCACGACCAACTACCGGGTGCCACCGTATTGATAGAATGTCGGTCAAGTGCCAGGTGCAGCGGATCCTTTTCCCGGTTGGTTCTCGCCTGATCCCATTGCCAGGCGAGTCGGAGCACAAACCCCCGCATCATTAATTCTTCAAAAACAGGGACCAGTAACCCGGCGCTCAGTAAACGCAGCACGAAGGCCTGGCTAGACCAGGGCGGGGTATCTCCCGGCTTGACAAAAGGGCTCAGCAGAGCGATCCAGAGGAAAAGACCAACGAGGCCGAAACCGGCGCCGACGAACACGGAACCAAGGGGCGAACGAGGGCCTCTGAGCGGACAGTACCAGCGCCAGGCCCACCAGAGCAGAGCGGGCACTACAATGAGCCGAAGAAGATAATTATATTCTGCCGTTAAAGAGTCAGGCAAGAGGGCGGCAATCCCCACATAGGCAAGGTAAGGGGCCGCGTAGGGCAGGATGAGCTGACGGTTAGTGGTCATCTGTTCCTCAAGCCGGGGGAGGTGCGGTCATGCGGCAGCTGGCGGTTTGGGTTTTTCTGCCGAGGCTTCTTTTTTCTCCAATCGCCGGGTGCGAATGAAGTCAAGTCCGGCCCAGAGCAGCAGCACGCCGCTGGCGATCCGGTTGAAGGTCTGATGTTTCATCATGTCCGGGTCGATGGAGATCCAGCCATCGTAAAAACACCAGAGGCCAAAACCGGCCAGCAGTACCGGGAAAACATACGGGCTGATCTGGGGTGGGGCGGGCTGCTTCGTTTCTGTCATCTTCTCCTCTCCTGTTCAAGAAGGCTGTAGTCTGGGAATCTATGACACAATGGTATGGCTTAACTGGATGAAATTTTCAAGGGTCAGCGTCTCCGCCCGAGCGGTGGGCGAGATTCCGGCGGCTTCGATGCGTTGGGCAAGTTCTTTTTTGTCGGCGATCAGGGAGGCGCTGTCCAAGGCGTTGAGCAGGGTTTTACGCCGCTGGCCGAAGGCGGCATGCACCACCCGGCTGAAGAGCTTGCGGTCAAAAGCCTCCAGGGCCTGAACCCGTTCCGGTTGCGGATAGAATCCGATGCGGACCACAACCGAGTCGATCTTGGGCCGGGGATGAAAATCGGAGGGGTGGACCTTGAGCAGCAGTCGCACCTCGGCGCAGCTGGCCAAAAGGACGGTGGGCGCGCCGTAATCCTTGGTGCCGGGTTGGGCCAGCAGCCGCTGGGCGACTTCTTTTTGGAGCATGACCACGGCAAAATCCATCAGGTCGGCATGGTCGATCAAACGGAAAAGAAAGGGGGTTGAAATCGAATAGGGCAGGTTGGCCACGATTTTCAACCGCTGCCCCGGGACAACCAACTCGGTGAAATCGACCTTGAGGACATCGGCGTGGCGCAGTTCCACATTGGCGGGTAGGTCCTGCTGCTCCTGGTGCAGCCGGATGATTCCCGAATCCAGTTCCAGGCCGATCACCTTGGCGGTCGCCGCTGCCAGCGGTTTAGTCAGCGCCCCAAGGCCGACGCCGACCTCGATCACCTGGTCTTCGGGGTTGAGTCCGGCCAGTTCGACAATCCGCCGCGACGTATGCTCATGCACCAGGAAATTCTGGCCGAGTTTTTTATTCGGGGCCAGCCCTTTGCGTTTGAGCAGTATTCTGGTTTTTTCGTGGGTCATCGGCAGCCTAATTGAGTGGCGAACGGGAATAGGCGTCGGTGTCGGGATCGACCCGGTCGCCCCGGAGAAACTGGTGGTAGCCGGCGACCGCGATCATGGCGGCATTGTCGGTGCAGAAAATGGGGGAGGGCATAAAGAGCTGCAGGCCTTTATCATTACAGTGCTGCTGCATGACGGCCCGTAGTCTGGGATTGGCCGCCACTCCGCCGCCTAGCACGATGCGGGTGTGGCCGGTCCGGGCGGCTGCAGTCAGAGTTTTTTTGACCAGAACCGTAACTACCGCTTCCTGGAAAGAGGCGCAGATGTCGGCCAGGGCCAGCGGTTGGTCCGTGCGCCGCTGGGTGTTGACATGGTTGGCCACCGAGGTCTTAAGGCCGCTGAAACTGAAATCGAGGCTGTCTTCCCCCAGCCAGGCGCGGGGAAAGGCGATGGCCGCCGGATCGCCGTCGACGGCGAGTTGGCTGATCACCGGTCCGCCGGGGTAGCCGAGGCCGAGCAGTTTGGCCACCTTGTCAAAGGCTTCGCCGGCGGCGTCGTCACGGGTCCGGCCCAGGCGGGTGTAGGTCACCGGGTCTTCGACGGTATAGATTGAGGTGTTGCCGCCGGAGACGATCAGGGCGGTATAGGGAAAAATTGGTTTGTCGGCCTCAAGCAGACAGGACAGCAGGTGTCCGGCCATATGATCGACCCCGACGCAGGGCCGGTCCAGCACCAGCGCCAGCGCCTTGGCAAAGGTGAACCCGACCAGCAGCGAACCGACAAGGCCCGGTCCCTGGGTGGCGGCAATGAGGTCGATATCGGCCAGTTGCACCCCCGCCTGGGCCAGGGCTTCCTCGACTACCGGCCGGATCATTTCGATATGGCGGCGCGAGGCGAGTTCGGGAACAATGCCGCCGAACCGGGCATGGATCTCGTTCTGGCTGCTGATGACCGAGGAGCGCAGGTGGTTGTCGGGTTCCAGGACAGCGGCCGCTGTGTCGTCGCAAGAGCTTTCTATGGCAAGGATGAGCATGAGGCCGTTGGTTGCAATCCGTCCTGTTCGGTGGTATCAATAATCATATATACGGTTGTTGTTCGTCCGAATTCCGAGCACCAACTTCTTTTTTGCGAGCAACATACCCGATGAAACAAGAAATTACCAGTACCACCCCCGATGGAATCGGGTTGACCGATTTATTTTCCCGGCCCATTTCCTACCTGCGTCTCAGTCTGACCGACCGCTGCAACCTTCGCTGTATGTATTGTGTCACCGAGGACGAAGTCAACGGCTGCCTTTCCAAGTTGGGACACGGTGACCTGCTCACCTACGAAGAACTGCTGCGGGTGGTCCGGGTGGCTGTGGCCATGGGCATCACCAAGGTCCGGCTCACCGGCGGCGAACCGCTGGTGCGGCGGAATGTGCTCGGGTTTATCCGGGACCTGACCCAGATCGAAGGGCTGGCCGATGTCCGCATCACCACCAACGGGGTGCTCCTGGAGCGCTACGGCCGGGAATTGTATGATGCCGGGGTCACCAAGGTCAATATCAGCCTCGACAGCCTGCATCGCGAGCGGGTGGCGGAGATCACCGGGGTCGACTGCTTCGAGCCGGTCTGGCGGGGGATCGAGACCGTGCTCGCCCTGGGTTTTTCTCCGGTCAAACTCAATATGGTCGCCATGCGGCACATCAACGACGACGAGATTCTGGCATTCGCCCGGCTGTCGCAGCGGATGCCTTTACAGGTGCGCTTTATTGAATTTATGCCCATCGGCGCCTCCAGCCGCTGGAACGCTGACACCTATATCAGCACCGACGAGATCATGGCGCGGATCAGCACCCTCGGCGAGCTCATCCCCATGCAGAAAGGCAAGCATGACGGGCCCGCCCAGGTCTTCCGGCTCGGTGCGGATGCCAGCGGCTCGCTCGGCTTCATCAGCCCCTTAAGTCACCACTTCTGTGACCGCTGCAACCGGCTGCGCCTGACCTCGGCCGGAGCGCTACGTTCCTGTCTCCTCCATGACGAGGAAATCGATCTGCGCTCCGTGCTCAGGGCGCAGGGGCCCGATTCGGCGATCCGTGAGGCCCTGCTGGCCGCCATCCGCAACAAACCGCAGGGGCACCAGCTGGAGGAGCGGATGCGCCGGACCGGCAGCGACTGCCACGGCCGGATGTCGCGGATCGGCGGCTGAGGGTTTTCGATGCCCGGAGCCGTATCCTCCCGCGATACTCCGCCCGCGATCCAGTGGTCAGCCGCGCGGGTGGAAAATCTCAAAAAGCGCCTTCCCCAGGCTGTGCAGCGTATAGGGTTTCTGCAGATAACCGGAGACGCCCATTCGAAGGGCTCGCTGCACCTCTTCGTCCTTGGAAAAACCGCTGACGATCAGGGCTTTCTGACCGGGATGGAGCGCGATGATCTGCTTAAAGGTCTGACGCCCGTTCATCCCCGGATCCATGAGCATGTCCGTGTACGGACCCGTACGCACGGTTCTGTGGGCAGACGGGAGCCTTCGGGCTCCCTCTGACCCGATTGCTGAAAGACGACAGCTCTTTTGTTAAGATATCCGACATGTGGGAGAGGTTAAACCCAAAAAGTCACTTTTAAAGGCGTGGTGGCGGAATTGTTGAGGTGGCCGGAGAAGGATGGGACTGCGGTGAAACCTGCCGGCGATGAAACCCTCCCGGTCGACTCCGAGGGGGATGGCAGCGGGGGAGGGCAGGGGCGAGCGGTTGTTCAGCCTTGCTTGCGTTGTTCGAGTTCGTCCCAGCGGTCATAGAGTTGGTCAGCTTCCGTTTGGAGGGCCTGCTGCTCCAGCCAGTACTGCTGTAATTGGGTCGGATTGGCCATGACTTCCGGGGAGTTCATCAGCCTTTCGAGCTCTTCCAGCCGGGATTCGGCGGCCAGGATGGTGACCTCCATCTGGTCGTACTCGCGCTGGTCCATGTAGGAGAGTTTGCCGGTCTTTGGTTTGGCTGCCGGTTTTTCCTTGACTGCGGCGGCGGCCTTTTTCTGCTCGCTCTTTTCCTGATGCTGCAGCATGGCCAGCCACTGGTCGTAATCGGCAAAATATTCGGCGTGGCCCTGGCCGTCGAAACCAAGCACCAGGTTGCAGACCCGGTCCAGGAGAAAACGGTCGTGGGTGACCAGCACCAGGGCGCCGGGGAATTCGGAGAGGCTTTCTTCGAGGACGTCGAGAGAGGGGATGTCGAGGTCGTTGGTGGGTTCATCGAGCAAGAGGATGTCGGCGGGTTGGCGCATCAGTCGAGCGATGAGGATTCGGGCTTGTTCCCCCCCGGAGAGGCGTTCCACCGGGGTCTCCAGTTGATCGGTGCGGAAGAGGAACCGTTTGGCCCAGGTCACCACGTGTTGGCTTTGGCCGTGGTAGATGACGCTGTCGCCATCCGGGGCCAGGGCGCGGCGTAGAGTGACCGAGGTGTCCAATTGCTCGCGACGCTGATCAAAGCTGACGATCCGCACGTTTTCGGCGCAGGCGACCGTGCCCTGATCTGGCTTGGGACCGGCGGGATCGCTGGCTCCGGCCAGGATATGCATCAGGGTCGATTTGCCGCTGCCGTTGCGGCCGAGCAGTCCCAGGCGCATGCCCGGGGTGAGGGTGATATCGAGCCCGGAAAACAGCGGTGGTCCGTGAAACCCCTTTGCCATGGCGGCGGCCACCAGCAGTTTCCTGGTCTTGCGCTGGGTGCCTTCAAAAGCGATGCCCACCTGGCCGGCGGAGCGATTTCTGGTGCGGACCTCGCCAAATTCTTCTTGCAGTCGACCCGCCTCCTCAATCCGGTACTTGGCCTTGGTGGTGCGGGCCTTGGGACCGCGGCGCAGCCATTCGGTTTCCCGCTTGACCTTGTTGGCCAGTCGTTCTTCCAGATTTTGGCGCTGGAGCAGGTAGTCTGATTTTTTCTCAAGAAAATCGGCGTAGCTCCCCTTTACCTGGAAGGAACCTTCGGGATAGATCGGGGCCAATTCAATCACCCGGTTGACCGTGTTCTCAAGAAAACGGCGGTCGTGGCTGACCATGAGCACGGCGGCCGGACTCTCGGGCAGGGTGGCGCCCAGCAGGTTTTCCAGCCAGAGGATGCCCTCGATGTCCAGATGGTTGGTGGGTTCATCCATAATCAGGACATCGGGCCGGGTGACCAGGGCCCGGCAGATGGCCAGCCGCTTGCGCCAGCCTCCGGACAGCAGATGGACCGGTTGCAGCGGATCGACGAACTGGGCACGGCTCAACATCGCTTGCACCCGGTTGTACTGTTCCGCCTCTTCGATATCCAAGGTCCGCACAGCTTGAAAGAGGTTGTCGGTACAGCTGGCCTCCTCGGTGAAGAGGTCGTCCTGGGCGACATAGCTGATGCGGATCAGTTTCTGGACAAAAACCGTACCGCGGTCGGCGTGCTCAAGACCGCAGAGGATCTTGAGCAGGGTCGATTTGCCTGAGCCGTTGGGACCAATCAGGCCGGCCTTGTCGCCGGGACTGAGCATCAGGGTGATGTCGGAAAACAGGGTCTGGGCGCCAAAGGCTTTGGTCAGGCCCTGGCAGCTGAGGAGGGCGCACATGGTAGTCTCGGGCTGGTTTGCAGAATTCCGGTGTCGACAGGTTCTGTTCGATCAGGCAATATCGCCATTAAGGTTGATGTCATCGGCCCTGGGGTAGGAGCCGAGCACCTCGTAGTAGGCGCAAATCTGCTTGAGGATATTGCAGGCCTCATAGATGACAGGGTCTTCGATGTGGCCAATCATGTCGAGGAAGAAAAGATATTTCCATTGTTTGTCCTTGGTGGGCCGGGATTCGATCTTGGCTAGATCGATATTTTTGGCCGAAAGAATGGTCAAGATTTCATTGAGTGCGCCGGGACGGTTGATTAGACCGATGAGGATCGAAGTCTTGTCGCAGCCGCTCTTTTTCGGCGACCTGCGGCCAATGACCAGGAAGCGGGTGGTGTTGCCCTGGTAATCCTCAACCCCCCTGACCACTACCTGCAGGCCGTAAGTGTTGACGGCAAGCGAACTGGCGATGGCGCCGATGTTGGGATTGTTGGCAGCCATCTGGGCTGCGGTGCCGGTGGAAAAAACATCCAGGGTCGGGATTTTGGGCAGGTTTTTGCGTAACCATTCCCGGCATTGGGCCAGAGGTTGGGAGTGGGAGGCCACGGTCTGGATGTCTTCGATGTTGCCTGAGCGGCAGACCAGATTATGGGTGATGGCCAGCTGGATTTCGCCGCAGATCTTCACCTTGTATTTGAGAAAAGCATCGAGTGAGTAAGTCACCGCGCCTTCAATGGAATTTTCTACCGGCACAATTCCGTACTGCACCCGTTCCTTTTCAACTTCCTCGAAAACTTCGGCGATCGATTCCATCGGTCGATAGTCGGCAGTCTGGCCAAAATACTTAACTCCGGCAAGATGGGAGAAGGTGGCCTCTGGTCCGAGATAAGCAACGATGGCCTTGCGCTGCGACAGGCGGCAAGTGGTTATTATTTCGTGGAAAATTGAACGGAGGGCCTTGTACGGGAAAATATCGTTGTTATTTTGGCGGAGTCGTTCGTAGATCTCCAATTCCCGCTGCGGATCCCATTTAGCTCGGTTGGTCTCGCTTTTGAGTTGGCCAATAGTCTTGGCGCAATCAAGGCGTTCCTTTAATAATTCCAAGATGGTGTCATCTATCTGGTCAATGCGTCCCCGCACTTGCGGGATGTTCCGTTTTTCGTCCATGGTATTTACGTGGTTAGAGGAAGTCGTTGTTCTGGATGGGCCAAACCCGGTGTACAAACGAAAGGTGAAAGCCGGCAGGGTGTTGTTTGTACTTGCCGCTTCGCTGAACAATCCGTGGACTGGCGAATTTAATAAATCTTCAACTATAGCATTCTTGTCAGCGTAAGGGAATACATAAGGCTTGCATTTCTGGCATCACGAGATTGGTCGTAAGCAGGGACATTTCGAATCAACCACTATAGTAGTTAATCAAGGAGAAATGTTGAGCCAGATTTGTCTTGTTTCTCATCGATTTGATAGCGTTTTTATGGGATGTTTGAACAGGATTCTTAAGGGGGAAGCTGATAGAATTTTACCGTCGCGCTGGGTGGGATGCTACGGTTATTGTATTATGCTCTCTCAAATGATAATTATTAGCTTGTAATGGCAAGGGGGATAGTGTATTATAAAAAAATAAATCAAATAGCACTTTCTTTTTCTGATATCTTGCGCTGTAATTTCATATCATTTGATACCTTAAAAGTTTTTGCTGATCACCCCCAGAAGATTAAGCATGAAACTTTTCATAGGTAGTCTCCCTTATAATATCACCGAGCCTGAGCTCACAGAACTCTGTGGCAAGTTTGGCAGTGTTGTCAGCGCCAAACTTATTGTTGATCAGTTCTCTGGGCAATCCAAGGGATTCGGTTTTGTCGAGATGTCTAGTCGATCGGAAGGGCATAAGGCGATGGACGGATTGAATGGCAAGGAATATAATCATCGTACGCTTGTCTGTAACGAAGCGAAACCTCCGGCCAAAAAAGGCCAACGTCGCAGATAGGGCCTGTTATCCCCCTCCCCAATAATACATCTATTTACGTGCCTATCAGACATTGGACTGATAAACTCCTCAAGCTGACCACCTGTTGGTCGCTTGTCGTGCAAGCACGATCTTTCTGCCGCAGCCGCGGCAGGGTTTTGTCCATAATTTTCAAGCTATCAACAATGATTCGTTGCCAGAGATCCTGCGTTGCAACAATGTGCAGTGAACTGATCATGGAGTACTGTCTGTTTGATGGCAGGAGTAGTAATGAGTTTTAGCGATTTTAATTTCAACACCCACATTTCCAAAGCGATTCAGGATTGTGGTTACACCGCACCAACACCTATCCAGAAGCAGGCAATAATCCCCATTTTAGAGCGGCGTGATCTTCTGGGCCTGGCGCAGACCGGAACCGGAAAGACCGCGGCATTCATTCTGCCGACCGTGCAGCACCTCATGGAGACTTCAGGAAAGCAGGTCAGGGTTTTGATTGTTGCCCCGACTAGAGAGTTGGCGGAGCAGATCAATGATTTTACCAAAACCATCATCCAAGGGACCCGTCTACGGAGCATGGCCATCTACGGTGGTGTCAGCAAGTTGGCCCAAATCACCAGGATACGTAACGGCGTTGATATCGTCGTCGCCTGCCCTGGGCGTCTGCTGGATATTCTCAATGACAAGGCGATTAATTTGAGCCATGTCGAGACCCTGATTCTTGATGAAGCCGATCATATGTTCGACAAGGGATTTCTTCCCGATATCCGCCGGATATTGCGACAAATTCCTAAGGAAAGACAATCCTTGGTTTTTTCCGCGACCATGCCAGGTGAAATCAGGCATCTTGCCGAAGATATTCTGACCAATCCAGTAACCGTGCAGATCAATCATACCCGGTCAGTGAAGAGTATTTCTCATCAGGTGTATGCGGTCGAGCAGGGGCAGAAAACCGAATTGCTCGTCCACCTGCTTAAGCTTGATCATATCGAAACTACATTGGTTTTCACCCGAACCAAATTTAAAGCAAAAAATCTGGCGCTCAAGTTGTCGCAAGCCGGTTTCAAGGCCACATCCCTTCAGGGGAATCTTTCACAGAACAAACGGCAGGAAGCGCTTGAAGGCTTTAAAGATGGTACCTTCAAAATCCTGGTGGCCACCGATATTGCCGCACGGGGAATTGATGTCACCGGTATTTCTCATGTCATTAATTATGATATGCCGGACACCGCCGAGGCCTATATTCACCGCACCGGTCGGACCGGTAGAGCGGCCTGCACCGGTGAAGCCCTGACCTTTGCTACGACTGAGGACAATCGGATGGTCCGTACCATAGAGCAGTCGTTGGAAGGCAAGATGCAGCGTCAACCCGTTGACCCTGCGGTGCTTGCTTCCCGGCACGCCGAACCGGATACCCGTTCTAACGAACGCAGAAGGATGCCAGTCGGCAACAAAGCCAAAACTGCATCAGGCACACAACGTCCGCGCAACAGATCGGCAGCCTCAGGCGTTTTTGGTTTTTCAGGCCGCACCAAATAAAAAACGGACTTTATGCAAAAAACATATATTACTGCATGATCCTTTCGATTATACAGTGTATTACCAATGGTCCCAAAGTGGGGCCAACCACCCAACTGTGCGACATGTTCGCACAACGAAAAAGGAGTAGTTACAATGGCTGAAGGAACTGTAAAATGGTTTAATGATTCTAAAGGTTTTGGCTTTATCGAGCAAGATGGCGGCAAGGATGTATTTGTACATCATTCCGCTATCCAGGCTGACGGGTTCAAATCCCTCCAGGAGGGAGAACGCGTAAGCTTCAATGTGGTTGATGGCGCCAAAGGCCCGTCAGCTGCAAATGTCGTAAAACGCTGATCTTTAGTCTGTCGTGATATTAAAACCCCGCCTTGTGCGGGGTTTGTTGTTTGTATTACTTCAACCACCGATGTCAACGGGAGAGAGTCTTGGCCAAACGAACTAATTATAAACATGAAAAACGGACCAAAGAACTGGATAAGCAAAAAAAGAAAGAAGCGAAGAAAGAACGAAAATTGAACAAGGAAAGAACAGACCTAGACGACGACCTACTCAGCGAGAACCAACTCGGCGAGGAACAAGTTGGCGAGGAACAAGTTGGGGCGGAACCACAGGAACAGGAAGGAAATTTATAATTTCAGTCTGTCCCCCCTCTGTTTGTTTTCGTGTTTGGAACACAGTTTTTGTGCTGCACACTTGGGACGGTGAGAAACCTTTTTTGGGTAGCGATTCCGAGAATCTGCACCTCAAATTGTTAGCACGATAAGTGCACCAGCTGTTAAACCTACGCACTTTTTAGATCGTTTCCATCTTTTTTTTAGTATACCAAATGGTTAGATTTATTCATTTCTCTGGCCAGCCTTGCAAGTAGTTTTTATTCTTCGTCAGTTTCACTCCATCAATAGCCATTTTTTCAGCATATGTTTCAGCCTGATTTAAAGGGCTTACAGGTAAGGAATTTCCCCTTCCCACAAACATTTGCTCTCACGAGACCCGCAGCTTTAGTAGAGCGGTGCTGAGATCGGTGTATAGTTCCTCCACGGTTTCATAAAAGACATCAGCACCCGCAGAAAAGTGGAGTAAAATGTTGTTGAGTATATCAGGAATATAAGGGAAAAGTTTTTGCAGGTTAACTATCCGGTTTTGTGAAAGTAGCGAGAAATCGGCTGGAGTGAGGGCCTGCACCACTGCAGCGCCCATGGTCGGGTCGGCCAATACCTCCCGCGGATGATAATCCCCCCGTCCAGTAAGATATATTAGGATATTACCCAACTCAAAGAGATCGAGGGCAAAGGGTTTTTCCGGTAAGTAAAAATCGTAGTCAAAATCGATCCAGTAGTAGATGCCCGTGTTCCGGTCGACAAAGATGTGATCACGGCGGATATCGCCGTGCCGGAAACCGTTTCGGTGGAGAAAACCGATGGCCTGCAGGCTACTAAGGAACTGTTCGAGAATTTGGGGTAGTTCCTTGGAAAAATAGTCCCTGTGAGAACTCTCGCTGTGGATGACCTTATCCAGACGATTGCCGCAAACCGGAGCCAGCACTCGCACCAGATTGCCGACGGCATCCAGCAAGGTTTCGCCTTGCATGAAATGGGGTTGGCCTTGTACCAACTCAAGAATTCTAGCTTCCTTTTCCGGGCTACGGTAGCAGGTCACCGTTAATTGCCCCAGGCGCATGTCAAAGGTTTCTTTGAAGACCAGTTTAACGATGTAATTCCTCCCCGTTGCCAGATCCTCGACCTTGGGAACCCAGGGCTTGATTTGCTCATCAACACCGAATCTCCCCTCTTTGGTGTAGGAGGTGATCAAAAAATATCGGCCCTCTGCCGCGATGATGTCGCCGTAATCGATTGAGGTGAAATCGGTGGTGTCGGTAAAAACCCGTGATGGCCGCCGCAAACTGCGAGTGACCCGGTGGTTTTTCAAGGTTCGGATGATGGGTTCCGGTAGCGAGTCGATTGAAGAATAGACAGCCATTATCCGATCACCCACACGGCTATGTCCCTGCCATTATGGATCAGGGCGTTGGAGATAGAGCCGAATAGGAATTCTTCGGCCTTGGAGATGCCACGTTTGCCAACAACGATTGTGCCGTAGTTTTCTAGCTCCTGCAATTCAAGAATGGCGGCGCTGATCGACTGTTGACCGGCGATTCGACAGCGGGAACTGATGGCATGGGCGCCAATCCCATAGCCTTGCAGGACTTTTTTTGCTTGGGCAAAGAGCATCTTGGCTCTTTCTTCCTGTTCCGTCTTGTATCCATCCAAGTTGGCTCCGGATTGATAGTAATCAGGAGGTGGTTCGGGATAGATGTGGAGCAGGCAGAGATGCACCTCAGCCAGATGACCGACTATGCTGCCAACGTATTCGACTGCATTGATTGATCGGGGAGAATCGTCGATGGCGATGATGATGCGTTTCCAGTCACTCATATCCAGCCTCCTCGTTCCCATAGGGAAACATCGTGCCTGATGAAGGGATTCCGGTCAGCATGATATAACAATAAATGCTTTGGAACCTGAAAACAACGGGATCATCGGTAATGGATGAAATTTTTTGGAGCGATCGTCGGAAAAAGGTTCAGGCTTCCATGCGTCCGGCGGTGTGAACGAAAAAGAGTTTCCAGGTTTCCGATGTGTTGAGAATCGAAGCGCCGATGGTTTTGCCGTCCCAACCAGTGCTTTCCCATTTTGGTTGTATGTGCAGTATTGGTATGCTGGGGTTATCGTTGGAAAAAACCGTCAGTTGTCTGGCGCTGCGGTAGAGTTGTTCTGGGAGATTGCGTAGACAGATACCGCAGAGCGAGATGTTATCAACCAAGGCGGTAGCAAAAAGGCAGCCATCGGTAACTTGAACCGTCGTTTCTGTTAAATTGATGCGGGGATACCGCCGTTGGTCTGCAGCCGTCAGGTGGCGATCGTTCCCGCTTACCCCATGGTCGACCTGGTCGCGATCAGGTGCAAGCGTATCTGTAGATCGTGTCAGCAGTCCTCTAATGGCCCGCAACAGTTTTAGCAGAGACGGCACCGGAAAACGACGACCCGATGATTCTGTTGTTGGATGCGACACCATGGCATACTCTTTTCAAGAGGGATAACTTGTGGAGAGGCGTCCTCGCAAATATTAAAGATGTTTTATTATAGAGCCAGAAATGGTGAACGCCAAGGAAAGATTTCCGATTTTTGATTGGAAGACCGATGGTGACCTGCGCAAACAGCGGCTATGGAGGTCGTTCCTCCCCGGGAAATGAACCAATTCCCTCCAGGTCTCAGGCTTTGCGGATTTCGACCTTATCTTTCAGGTAGTCCTTCACCATACCGATCGGAATCTCCTTTCGATGGAAGATACCGGCGGCCAGGGCGGCTTCTGCCTTGGTTTGGGTGAATACCTCAAGGAAATGTTCGCTGCTGCCGGCGCCGCTGGAGGCAATCACCGGGATGGTGACTGCGGAGCGGACCGCATTGATCAACTCCAGGTCAAAACCCGAGTTGGTGCCGTCCCGATCAATGCAGTTGAGCAGGATTTCCCCGGCCCCTAGTTGCTCGCAGACTTGCGCCAGTGTGATGGCATCCAGGTCACGGCCCTCGCGTCCACCCTTGATGGTGCACTGGTACCAACAGTATTGTTCGCCTTCCGGCCCGGGAATGGCGGTTTCAATCACCTTGTGTGTGACCGTTGCCGGGTTCTTTAAATACACCCGACGCGGGTCGATGGAGATAACCACCGCTTGGTTGCCGTAGACCCGGGCGATCTGTTCGATGGAACTGCACCCCGTGGCCTTACCGGTTTTCAGCACGTCCTCGACAATCAGGACCGCGTCAGAGCCGATGGATACCTTGTCGGCTCCTGAACGGAAATATTGCGAGGCCACCTCCAGAGCGCTGTAATAGCGGCCGTTCCGGTCGGTGAAGTCGCGGATGCCGCCGCCAATAGTCAGGGGGACAAAGACATTTTTTGAGGTCTCCTGCAGGACAGCGAGCATGGGCATGTCTTGAAGGGGGAAATCGCGGAAGCCGGTGATGTTGAGAAAGGTGATCTCGTCGGCGCCCTGATCGTAGTATTCCTTGGCCAGTTCTACCGGCTTGCCCAGGTTGCGGACCGTGCCCTCCTGGCGGACATCGTACTGGTCTCCCTTGGTGACCACCAAGTCGCCCCGGTCGTTGGCGCGCACATCCAGGCAGGCGATGATCCGTTTGGCCAGAACCGTGGTTTGCGGGCAGGCGGCGGGGCGGATGGCTTCGCGGCCAGCGGCGAGGAAATTTTCCAGGATCTGCAATCCGGCCCGACCGCTTTTTTCCGGATGGAACTGGGTGGCCACCATCGTCCCTTTCTGAATGGCACTGACGAATTCGTACCCGTAATCGGTGGTGGTCAGGATGTCGGCGTCGGTCTTCGATACCACATGATAGGAGTGGACGAAGTAGAATTTTTCATCACCCTGCAATCCGTGGAACAGCGGCGAAGCCTGGCGTATTTTTAGGCCGTTCCAGCCAATGTGCGGGATGGCGAGATCGGTGGTGAAACGCTGTACCCGTCCGGGGAGAATAGCGAGGCCCGGTTCTTCCGGGGCTTCTTCGCTTGATTCAAACAGGGCCTGGAGCGCAACGCAGATGCCGAAGAAAGGTTTGCCCGAGTGCAGATAGCGGATCAACGGTTCCCGCAGCTGCTTTTGTCGTAGGGTGTGCATCAGGGCACCGAAGTTGCCGACCCCAGGAAAAATAAGGCGTTCGGCGCGATCGATGTCTGCGCCGGTGTTGACCAGCATTACAGTTTCGCCGAGGCGTTCGATGGCATTAATAACCGAGCGGACATTGCCGGCGCCGTAATCAAGGAGAGTAATCATGGTTTTTTCAGCTCAGATGCTTGCAAGGAAGGAAGAGAAACAGTACAAGGTCAGGCATGCCGGTGTAAACGGTTCTTCTCCCGTTTGGTCCCCGTGCTTGCCCGTAGGTTATGATTTTAAAAAACAGCCGGGAAAAGTGTTTTGTAGAGTAGTTTCCGGTTCAAGTCAAGATCAATTCCATATTCACTGATATGCAGGCTATCCTCCTCGCTGCCGGCTATGGGACCCGTTTACGGCCCTATACCAACATTCGGCCTAAACCACTGTTTCCGGTCGTCAACCGGCTCTTGCTGCATCTATTGCTTGAGCAGTTGCGGGCCTGTGACTGCTCGCCCATTCTGGTCAACTGTCATCACCTGGCCGCACAACTCCAGGCGGCACTGACTGCGTGGCCCGAGGTACTGGTGCAGTTTGAACCGGAGATCCTTGGCACTGGCGGGAGTCTGCGCAAAGCCCTGGATCGGTTGGACAATGATCCGGTATTAGTGATCAACGGCGATCTTTACCACCAAATTGATCTGGAGCAGGTGTACCATCGTCACCTGCTTTCCAAAAATGATGTCACCCTGGCGCTCCACGATTATCCCCGTTTTAACAACGTTGGGGTGGCGGGGGAGCTGGTCCGGACCTTTGGCGCCGGAGCGGGAGAGCGGCTGGCTTTCACCGGCATCCATGTGGTTGATCCGGAGGTGCTCGAGATGATTCCGGCCGGCGGTTTTCATCACATTATTGACCTCTATCAAGAGCTGGCCGTTCAGGGCAGGGTCGGGTACTGCCGGGTTGACGGCGTCCTGTGGCGGGATATCGGCACGCCTGCGGATTATCTTCAACTCCATGCCGAACTGCTCGCCCAGGGCCAGGAACCGTCGGGGTGGGTGATCGATCCTGCGGCTCGGATCGGCGCTGACGTGGTGCTCGAGGGCTGGGGCTGCATCGGTCCCGGAGCGGTGATCGGGGCTGGGGCGCGCCTCTGTCGCTCCGTGGTCTGGGATGGAGCGCAAGTCGCTGCGGGCAGTACCTGGGTCGATGCCATCGTCACTGGACATCCGGAAATAGACGCGGCTGCTTGCCACCCTCTGGAGCAACGGTCATGAACACCGCTGCCCTCATTAAGGTTGCCGGTCAACTCCTTGGAGAACCTGAAAAATTCTGGAACGAGGCGACGGTGCAGGTCGCCGTCCTGGTGCCGGACGGTTCTTCCCGCCGCTTTTTTCAATTGCGCGCCCCGGGCCGCGAGGCAGTGATCGCTATCCTGCCGCCGGAAAACGATGCCCCGGGCCTGGTCGAAGCCAACGCATTTTATCATATCGGCCGCCATCTGCAGCAGGGCGGTGCTCCAGTTCCGGCGATCCATGCCTTTGATGCGGTCAGCGGACTGGTCCTCTGTGAGGATCTGGGTGATCAGCGCCTCTACGAGCAAGTGGTCGCGAGCCCTGGCAGTGCCCCAACCCTCGGCCTTTACGAGCAGACGGTGCGCGTTCTGGCCCGAATGCAGGTGCGGGCCGCCGAGGGCTTTGATCCCGCTTGGTGCTGGGACACCCCCCGTTACGACCGCACCTTGATGCGGGAGCGCGAGTCCGGCTATTTTCTGCGGGCCTGCTGTGTCGATCTCCTCGGGCTTGATTTTGACCACCAATTGGTCGCCTCGGAATGTGCCCAGCTGGCCGATGCCGCTGCCCAAGCCCCAGCGGATTTTTTTCTGCACCGCGATTTTCAGTGCCGCAACCTCATGGTGCGTGACCAAGCCGTCCGTTTTATCGATTTTCAGGGCGGCCGCCTCGGGCCCCTGGCCTATGACTTGGCCTCCCTGCTGCTCGATCCTTATGCTGCGCTGCCTCCAGCAATGCAGGACCACCTGACTGCGGTCTACCTCGAGGCCCTGCAGCAGGAAATCCCCTACGATCCCGACCAGTTCCGCCGCGAATATCTTTTCCTGGCCCTGCAGCGTAATCTGCAGATCCTGGGAGCCTTCGCTTTCTTAAGCGGCGTGCGCCAAAAGCCTTTTTTTGCGCAATTTCTCCGGCCGGCTCTGAGCACGCTCAGTGGCCTGCTTGCCAAACCCGAGGCCGCCGGGTATGCTGCCCTTAGCCACTTAACCGCCCAATGCCGCCAGGAGCTTGAAAAACGATCATGACTACCCAAAATGCAACCCTGGTTGCCCTTATCGGCCGTCCCAATGTCGGCAAGTCCACCCTGTTCAACCGTATGGTCAAACGTCGGGACGCCTTGGTCGACCCGACACCGGGGGTGACCCGCGACCGTCACTACGCCCAGGTCAGTTGGGAGGAACAACCCTTCATTCTGGTGGATACCGGTGGCATCGACGATGAAGACGACACCATCACCAACCACATCCGCCATCAGGCCATGATGGCAGTCGAAGAAGCGGACATCATCTTCTTCCTGATGGACGGCCGCGAAGGCCTCACCCCCAGCGACATCGAGATTGTCGATCTCCTGCGTCGCACTGAGAAAAAAGTGTTTTATATCGTCAATAAGATCGACAGCCCGGCGATGGAAGACGATTTGCTCACCCCCTTCTGGGAGCTCGGGGTCGAACAGCTGTGGGCACTTTCCGGCGATCATGGTTATGGCTACAAGACCCTGATGGAGGGGCTGGAGCCGTATTTGGCAGAGACCGATCTCAAAGAGGAACTGCCGGAAAACACCATGCGGGTCGCCTTCCTCGGCCGCCCCAATGTCGGCAAGTCCTCGATGATCAATACCATTATCGGCCAGGAACGGATGGTGGTCACCGAAATCGCCGGCACCACCCGCGATTCGGTCGACACCCTCTTGACCCATGATCAGTACACTTATCTGCTCATCGATACCGCCGGCATCCGCCGCAAAGGCAAGACCACCGATAAACTGGAGAAATTTTCCATTCTCAAGGCCCTCAAGGCCCTGGGGCGCTGCGATATCGCCATGGTGCTGATTGATGCCGAAGAAGGTATCACCGAGCAGGACACCAAGGTGATCGGCTATACCCAGGATCAGGGGCGGGCCTTGATCATCCTGATCAATAAGTGGGATCTCATCAAGGATGACAAAAAACGCCAGGAGCAGCTGTTGGAAGCCGTGAAAGAGGCGGTTAAGTTTATCCCTTATGCCCCGGTGCTCAAGGTTTCGGCTCTGACCGGCACCGGGATCAAGCGGTTGTTTCCGGAGATCGGCAAGGTTCATCGCCAGTTTCACCAACGTTTCCCCACCGCCGCCATCAACCGGCTGCTGGCCGATGCCGTGGCCAAGCATGAGCCGCCCTATAATCATGGGCGACGCCTTAAATTCTACTACACCGCCCAACTGGGTACGGCCCCGCCGCTGTTCGCCGTGGTCACCAACGACCCTAAAGGCATCCACTTTTCCTATGAGCGCTACCTGACCAACTGCTTCCGCGACGGCCTCGGTCTCGACCGGGTGCCGGTCCGCCTGCTTTTCCGCGAACGGAGCGGGCGGAAGAAGAAGTAAGGGCAACGGGCCGAGGCGGGGAGAAGGGTTATTGACCCCGTGCTCATCGCCAGGCCTTGTGTATCACCACCGAGAAATCAATTGTAGACGGATCTGGTCGTTGATCGCGACTCTGCCGAAGAGGGATGGCGAAGGGCCGGAGAGGACCAGGGCGGTGAGGTCGGTTTTCCAGGGATCGTT
>JAFLKR010000066.1 GCA_019163135.1 Desulfobulbaceae bacterium
CGGCAGAAGGTCCACGGTGGTTGCGCTTACCGCCAGCGCTATGATTGAAGAGCGGGAACCGATAATGGCGGCCGGTTGCGATGATTTCTTGCTGAAGCCTTTTCAGGAGTATGAGATCTTCGAAATCATGGCAAAACACCTAGGGCTTAAATATGTTTATGCAGCTGAATCGGCCCGAGAAATTCCTCTTGAAAGCGAAACTGAGCTGCGACCTGAACAATTGGCAGCCTTGCCCGAAGATCTGCAGATGGCATTGCATAATGCTGTGCTTGGATTGGATACAGTCCAGACGCTTGAAGTAATCAGCAGGATTGCCCAGCAAGATGCCGCAATTGCCAATGTCTTAAAATCATTTGTCGACAAGTTGGAATATGAAAATTTATTGAACCTTCTCGAGCAAATAAGTTCGGAGCGGAGGGCCTGAAGGATGAGTGATACATTTTTACCAAAAGCGGAACAACCTCGGATATTGATTGTGGATGATATCGCGGCCAACCTGCGGGTGTTGTCTGATCTGCTGGTCGATCAGGGGTACCAGGTGAGCCCGGCCACGAGTGGTAGTTTTGCGTTACGATCGATAGCGTTCAAGATCCCAGATCTTATTCTGCTGGATGTGAGAATGCCGGAGATGGATGGCTTCGAGGTGTGTCGACGTTTAAAGGCGGATGAACAGAGCCGTTCGGTGCCGGTGATATTCATTAGCGCTTCGGACGATATGGTCGACAAGGTCAAGGGGTTTGAAGTCGGAGGGGTTGACTACATCACCAAGCCGTTTCAAGCGTTGGAGGTGCTGGCAAGGGTTGCAACACATCTGGCGTTGCGAAGTATGCAAAAGCAACTCGAGGCACAAAATATTCAACTCCAGCAGGAAATTACCGAGCGTGAGCGGATTGAACATGAATTGAGGGAGCACAAGGCGCATCTGGAGGAAGTCGTTGCAGAGCGTACCGCAGCCTTGCGGCAAGAGATGGTCGTGCGAGAGCGGGCTGAAAAAAAGATTGTGGCGAGCGAAGAGAAGTACCGTTCGCTGGTCAATAATATCAATATAGGGATTTTTCGCACAACGTTCCCGGGGCAGTTCCTTCAGGTCAACCCTGCCATGGCAAAAATATTCGGCTATGCCTCTCCGGAGCAGATGATGGAAAACTCTGCTCTGGATCTGTATCGAGAGGTGAAAGATAGGGAGCGGTTATGGGAGGAGGCCCATGCGAAAGGGGGAGTAAGAAACAGGGAGGTTGCGATGATGAAAAATGACGGGACGCCTCTCTGGGTTGCTTTGACCGCCTCCGTTCAGTACGACGAGCGAGGAACGGCTCAATGGTTGGATGGTGTACTGGAAGACATCACGGAGCGTAAGGCCTTGGAAGTGCAACTCCTCCAGGCCCAAAAGATGGAGGTGTTGGGTACGCTTTCGGGAGGGGTGGCCCACGATTTCAACAACATTCTTACGGGGATCATAGGCTATGGGCAATTGTTGCAAATGAAGTTCCCCTCGGGAACCCCGTTGAGAACGTATGTGGATCAGATCATGGCCTCGTCTGAGAGGGCGGCGCATTTGACCAAGAGTCTGCTTACTTTCAGTAGAAAACGTGAACTCGATACCAAACCGACAGATATCAATACGATTATCACCAATTTTGAGAATTTTTTGACAATGATTGTCGGGAAAAAAATAGAGCTGAAGGTCTCCTTGGATTCGGCGGAATTGATTGCCCTGGCAGACATCGGTCAGGTCGAGCAGGTGCTGATGAATCTGGCCACGAATGCCAAGGACGCCATGCCGGAAGGGGGCATCTTCACCATAAAAACAGAAACGATGGAACCGGACAGTCAATTTCTCATGCTGCATCCGTCATTGCATCCGGGTAAACATGTGCTCATTTCTGTCGCTGATAGCGGTGTCGGCATGGATGAAAATACCAAGCGTAAGTTGTTCGAACCGTTTTTCACCACCAAAGAGGAAGGCAAAGGCACGGGACTCGGGCTGTCAATTGTCTATGGAATAATCAAGCAGCATCAAGGTGAGATCATGGTCTCCAGTGAGCGGGGGACCGGCACAACCTTTAGAATGTATTTGCCGCTGGTTAAATCAGCGGATGAAGTAAAAGCCGTAGTTTCGCCACTTCCACCGAGAGGGAGGGGGGAGACCATCTTATTGGTTGAAAGTGATTCCGGAGTGAGATTTCTGGCGAAAACAGTTCTTGAGCAATCTGGGTATGCGGTTATTGAGGCGGTGGATGGAGAGGACGGTTTTCGTAAATTTACAGAACATATGGATGCCGTGCAGTTGCTCCTCACCGAATTAATGCTGCCGACCATAAGCGGTAAGGAACTGTACGACCAGGTAAGAAATAACAAGCCTGACGTCAAGGCACTGTTCACGAGCAATTTCACCCCTGAAATCATCCGTAAAGACGCTATCGTCGATGAATTTCTCTTCTTGCCCAAACCCATTTCCCCCAACGAACTTGCGCGGAAGGTCCGAGAGCTTTTGGACACCCGCGTCTCCGGTCAACAGTAAGTTGGATTTTTGTTGACCTGATCGGCAGGGGAGGGCGTCGGATCTCCGCTGCCGGTTTCAGTGACATCAAGTCGCCGAAGGAGAAATAGCGTCTGGTATCGCGTCCTCTGATCCTCTGAACCTTCGCCTAAAAAGACGGTCGAGCCCTGCATGTCCGTAAGACAACCGTGGCCGAGCAGAAATTGCAAAACCTCTAAGACGCCTTGGGTCAGTTAGCCTTGCCCGTGAGCACCAAAAAATTTGGTGAACTGATGGCAAAAAAATACGAATATATTGCCACTGCGAAATTTATTAAACGGTAACTCATTGATAAAAAGATAAATATATAAGGACGTGTTAAGTGTGGGCTAGAGAGTTCCCGGCGATGCTGGCTGTAAAAAGCCAAGATCGTGCCGTAACCACTCCAGCATGGATTGCCCAAGCCTTCGCCGTCTGTGTATAGATTAAACTTGCTGCATTGGGATGAGCGCCAATTTTCTAGCTATTTTGAAATATATCACAAACTAATTGGAACTGATCGATATTGCTGAGCGGATGTTTTCGTTCCATTAGGCTTCAAACCCCGTTAAAGAAAGAAAGCTCTGGTCAAACCCTGACAGCTTATAAGATATCTCAGTAACGATTTTTAACCCTACACCCACCCTCAACCAAATGGTTTCATGCTCATTATTGTTGAATCGCCAACCAAAGCCAAGAAAATTCAATCAATTCTCAAGCTGAGAGCTATGTCCACAGTGGGTCACTTTAAAGACCTTCCTGACGCTCAGATTGGGGTCGATTTGAAGACCTACGAGCCGACCTTCGTCTACCACGAGCGGAAAATGCATTTGCCCGATGAGTTGCGAGCTGCCGCCAAGGGGCAAACCGTCATGCTTGCAGGTGACCCGGACCGGGAGGGCTATGCAATCAGTTGCCATATCTACGAAGAAGTGAAATCCGTCGCCAAGGAATGTCTGCGCATGGAAATTTTTGAAGTTACTGAAAAAGGCCTGAAGGAAGCTCTTGCGAAGGCGGTGCCTTTCGAGCAGACAAACACAGGGCTCTATAATGCCTTTCTCGGAAGAAGGATCGGTGACCGATTGGTGGGCTATATCCTGTCCCCCATTACCAGTAAAAGTCTTCGTGGTAAATATAGCGTTGGCCGAGTGCAATCGCCGGCAGTTCGCCTTGTCGTCGATCGTGAGCGGGAGATCAGGGGTTTTGTCCCCTCCCGGTATTGGATGCTCGATATTCAGTTGGATAAAGACGGCTCGACCTTCGTGGCTCGCCATGCCAAAGGTAAATTCAAGCAGTTGTTGGACGTAGAGAAGATTGTCGCCGCAATTCAAGGTGAAAGCCATGTTCTGGCCGCAAAAGTTGAGAAGAAGGAGGTTAAGCAATCGCCCAAACCGCCATTCACGACTGTCGACTTACAGGCCGCTGCCGCTGTTCGCCTGAAATTCACCCCGGAGCAAACGATGAAACTTGCTCAAGGGCTCTTTGACCACGGTATTACCACCTATCATCGCACAGATTCCGTCCGCATGGATGAAGCCTTTATCAGTGAGATTCGAGAATTCTTGGGCAAAGCGCTTGGCGCCAACTATCTTCCCAAAAAGCCGAACCAGCATAAGTCAAAAAATTCTCAGGCTGAGGCGCATGAAGGCATTCGACCCACCCATATGCACTCGGCCGCTGACATCGCAGCAATAATCAAGAAAGAAGGACTTACCCCTGACCATGCCATGCTGTACGAGATAATATTCAGACGTGCTGTTGCCAGCCAAATGGCACCGGCCATCTTCGACTCCACAACCATGCTCTTTGAGGTCGCCGGGGAAAAGTTTAAGGCCGCTGGCCGAGTGCTCAAGTTCGACGGCTTTCTTAAGGTGTACGCCGAGGTTGACGAGGAAAAAGAAAAAAAGAAGGATGAGGATAAGTTGCAATTGTTACCCCCGGTAGAGGTTGGTGAATTAGTCCCGAAGCTAAAGGAAGTCCTTGAAGAAAAGAAGACCAAGGCTCCCGGCAGGTTCACCCTGGGTTCTCTGGTAAAAGAGTTGGAACGGCTTGATATCGGTCGCCCTTCGACCTACGCCGCCATCACCAAGAACATTACCGACCGTGGTTATGTGAAGGAAGAAAAAGGGAAAGTGGTGCCTCTCCTCCCTGGGGAAACACTTATCGACTATCTAAGAGAAAAGCATGCTTGGGTGATCAATTACGAACTGACCAGTAAGATGGAAAAATTTCTGGACCAGGTTGTCGAAAACAAGGAGACCTGGCAGCGATTCTGTAAGGGTGTTCACAACAAGATGGGATATTTTGAGCCGCTAGCACGAACTGCTGGTGGCGGCCCAAGCGAAAGCCAACTCAAGTACGCTAAAGATCTCGCTGTAAAAAATAATCTCACCATCCCAGAGGGATTCTTAAAGACTAGCATGGCCTTGTCATTATGGATTGAAAATATTGTCGGCAAGAAAAATAAATGAACGATTGTCCACCGTTGCCTTACCAATACCAATTGGATAAGTTAGGGTGGGCGTAAGGATCAGGTCTCTTGAACTTCATTGGGCTCGTTATCCAAGGCGTCGTCAGCCCTTCTTGTAGTGCTCGCTATTTTGGTTCACATTCTAACATTAATTAAATGTTTGTTATTATTTAAATAAATTATCAATTAGTATAGAGTTCCACCTCTTCTTTCTGACCAAATAATGAGTTTGCAGATAAAGGCAAAGAATGAGGGGTGGTTCCGCATAGGTGCAGATGGTGCACCTGTTGACCTCTGATAGGTATCACGAGAAATCCTTGAAAATACCAAAAGGGTAGGGTGGTGAATGAGAGTTGTTAAACAGTGGACAGATTGGAAATTATTTTGCAATGAAGATGGTGCGTACCAACTCACCCGGTATGACCACCGCAACCAGATCAAGACCCTTCAGATAAAATTTATTGCTGCCAATGATGATGCCGCCATAGTCGAAGCGATGAAGCAGGCCACTGTTTTTGAGAAGAAAAACACAGGCCCTGCTTCTCATATCAACCGATTGAAATAGCTGGCTGCCTTTGTGGATGTGATGCGGGGATTCTTCCAAAGATTGTTTAGCTGGAGGGGGCAAATATACGTCAAGCAGTCCAGACGATACCGCTCACTGTACGCATCGACCAACAAGTATGGTTGGAATTACAAGCAGACTGACCGTTTGGAATCTGCTCTATCTTTTTCCGGGATTGCCTGCAGTTCCGGTAATATTTCTACTCACGGCGGTCCCGTTGTGAAACGAGGACTGTGACACCCAAGATGATGATGCAACAACAACCTTTTGGACTTCAAGTGCATACCGCTAACAAGCTGAAAAAAATGATTAAAAAAGCATGGGTGCTGGCGCAATTCTCCAGCATAATGCTTGGTATTTTTGGTGGATTGGCCGCATTGGCCCTCAGTGGTTGCACGGCCGCCGTACCTTACGCCATTTCTGCAGCGCAGATAGCTTCAACTGGTGGCTTGCCTGTTCAATCTGGTGGCTCCTCGGCACAACCTGATAAATCCTCGACAAATGCGGCAAGCGGTGCCGATGCAATGGCGAGACAGGAGGCTGCCCGCCCTTATCAGTTGATTGCTGAAAAAAAATACGATGAAGCCCTGCCGCTGCTGCGTGAAATGGCGGACCGGAAAGATGCGAAAGCGCAAGGGCAACTGGCGATGTTGTATTTTGAAGGAAAAGGGGTCCCGGAGGATTACAGCAAGGCTGCCGAATGGATGCAGAAGTCAGCTGAAGGAGGGCATGCCGGCTCCCAGTCCATGATGGCCTGGTTCTATTATAAGGGAACAGGAGTCCCGCGGGATTATAACAAAGCCTTCGAATGGGCCCAGACTTCGATGGAAAAAGGGGATGCGAATGCGGCAGCCTTGCTTGCAAGATTGTATCGAATGGGTCGAGGGGTCTCGAAAGACTATAGCAAGGCTCTGGAATTGTTTAACAAGGCTGATGGAGCCGGCAACATCTACGCCCCTGCTCATATTGCCTATATGTATAAAACCGGACAAGGTGTCACCAGAGATTATCGCCAAGCCCTCGATTGGTATTCTAAGGCTGGGGAAAAAGGCAATGTCAACGGCTGGATTCATCTGGCCAATTTGTATGCCACCTGTAAAGATTCGCAATATGTCGATGGCAGAAAGGCAGTCGCTTATGGGCGCAAAGCCACAGAGAAAGATCCTGGGAATTTTGCGAGTTGGGCGGCGCTGGCCGCGGCTTATGCACGCAACAATGAATTTGAAAAGGCGATAGAGGCTGCTACCAAATCCGATGGCCTGCTCCATGCCAATATGGAACTTGATGAAGCAGAGAAGCAAGAAGCCGCTATCAGGGCGCTGGCCCGTTTAGCGGCTTTTAGGGACAGCAAAGCGTATACAGAAGAAAACGAAGCAGATGAAGAAATGTAAAACGGTTGAACTGCTATCATGCAAGTTTTTGGCGCTGGCTATTTTTATTTAATATCGTCATTGGACGTAGGCTGTTCTGCCCCTGCCGCTCGACTTCAAGGCACTAATCGCCGATCCTCAGAATTTCAACGACTGCAAATCATTGCACACAACGGTGAGGGTGCAATGATTTCTACATTTGCCTGGCCGATAATAGAAATTATGGGCGTGTTCGCTCCTTGATGAGGTTGGCGATTTCCCCGCTGAGCAGGCTAATGTTGTGCTGTTGGGCGCGGACCCAGGAATCATAGCCTCCTGCTGCCAGTTGCTCACTGAATCTGCTTTGGCGGGTGATCGTCGCCATCTTTCCTTTGGGATTGATCAAGGTCCAGCGTACGTTCAGTTTTGCTTCCTTGCCAAGTTCCCCATTCATTTCCAGGACATCAACCAAGACCTGATAGGTAGGGTCTAGATTTTGTTCCCCTGGGAAGATATACACCTGCTCCGTGCCTAATTTGCTGGCCAACTGTTCGGTAAGTGCACGTGCGAATTCCCGATCGACCGCCCCGGCCCAGCGATGATAATCACTGAGCAGGTAGCGGCCATCTGTCCCGCCAATGGCGATTTGCGATTTTTTCAGGACATCGGGAATATTGACCGGTCCGACGCTCAGGATAAGCGGATCGTTGCGCTTCTCAGTGGTCTTTACGATATCTGCATCGAGCAGGCTGTAATAGGCAACCTGGGGCGTTGCCGCGGTGCAGGCTGCCAAGCCAACACCGATCAGCGCTACCAGCATGATCAACCGCAGGGATACAATCGACTTATTCATGGGTTTCTTTCTCCTTGCCGAAGATGATCGACTGCGGCCGGTTTTCCAGGGTATCCGCCAGATCGCGGAAAGAACGAAGCGTCTGGTTCAGTTCCTCCAGCGTTTTTCTGGCGTTGTAATTCAGCGGTGATTCCTTGCCGATGGACCGTTGCAGTTCAATCAGGGTTTTTTGTAATTCCGAAATGGTCGAATTCAACTGCGGCGTGGTTTCTTTGTTCAGTTTGTCAGCTAATCCACCCATCTGTTTCAGGGTAGTTTGCGCATCTTTGAGCATCAGTTGCACATCCGTTCCGATCTGGCCGAACGGGACCTTCTCGAGGTTGGTGACGATCTTACTTAGGCTTTCCTGCAATTTTTCGAAGGAACCGGGGATGGTCGGTATCACCCGGAACCCTTCACGACTGGCAAGTGCAATTTTAGGGGCATTCGGCATGAAGACCAGATTCACCATGAGTTGGCCGGTTACCAGGTTGGCACTTTGTAACTGGGCACGGAGGCCTTGTTGTTCGACCAGCACCCTTATGAAGGCATCGGGATCGCTCTCGATCATCTTCAACGCTTTTTCCTTCTGGGCGGCATTCACCCGTTCCGGTTCCATTGCGATAGTCACGGGAACAGTGAATTTTTTTGTATCGATGTCGAATTCCAGTTTGAGGTCGACGACCTCACCCAGTTTGATACCATAGAGTTCCACCGGGGCACCGATACTGAGGCCCCGCACCGACTCGTCGAACAGGAGCACATAGTACTTGCGGATGGAGTATTTTTTCTCCTGGGTGGCGTTACGATCGGCATACAGGTAGAATGTGGCGTTTTCTTTGGCTTCATCTCCTGACGAAGATTCTTTAAGCTCGTCGAAGGCAATGCCGCCAGTGAGAATAGAAACCATCGACTGGGTATCGACCTTTATCCCCTGGGCGTTGAGGGTGACATCGAAGCCGCTGGCATTCCAGAAACGGGTGTTTTCCGTAACCCGGGTGTGGTGGGGCGCTTCAATGAAGATCTTGATGTCCACCGCCTTGCCGTCCTTATTAAAATTGTAACTTACCACCTGGCCTACCTGAATCTGCCGATAGTACACTGGAGCGCCGACATCGAGGGAGCCGAGATTGTCGGCCTGGAGTATGAAATGTCGTCCTGGCTGGTCAATGGTCACCACCGGTGGAGTCTCCAATCCGGTGAAGGACCTGGTGGGCGTGCCCGTTTTGTTGCCGTCAATACCTATATAAGCGCCGGAAAGCAAGGTGCCCAGGCCGGTGACTGAGCCGCCGTTGACCCGTGGCCTGACCACCCAGAACTTGGTTCGGTCGGTCAAGTACGGTTCGGTGCCTTTGATCATTTTGGCGGTAACCACAACTTTGGAGACATCCGCACTCAGCGCAATAGTCTCGACCTGGCCGATTTCAACCTCTTTGAATTTGATTTTGGTTTTGCCGGCCTCGAGCCCATCGGCGCTGGAAAAGGTAAGGGTGATGATCGGCCCCTTTTCATTGATGGCCTTGAGTGCCAGCCACCCACCTATCACCAGCGCCACCAAAGGCACGATCCAGACAATGGAAAAATTCCGTTTAACCTGGATTTTAGCGGTCGCAGCATGCTGCTCGATTTGTGAGCGGTCGGTCATACATCCTCCTCGATGACATCCCAAATAAGTCGTGGATCGAAACTTTCAGCGGCAAACATGGTGACAACCACTACCGCGGCAAAATAGACAGCAGCCGGTCCTGCCTCGATCGTGGCAATGGCGCCGAGTTTGACCAGTGCCACCAGGATGGTAACCACATAAATGTCGACCATAGACCAACGGCCGACCAACTCGGTCAAGCGGTATAGCGAGGTTCGGTCTTTCGGCCTCCAGGCAGAACGAAATCGAACGCTGAGCAGCAGGAAAATGAGAATAAGCAGCTTGACGAATGGTACAAAGACACTGGCTATAAAAATCACCATCGCGATCTCCCAGGAGCCGCTCTGCATGAAATAAATGACGCCGCTGATAATGGTGTCGGCCTGCCGGGTGCCGAGTGCCGAGGTGATGGTCATTGGCAGGACGTTGGCCGGGATATAGAAGAGAATAGCGGCACAAACCAGCGCCCAGGTCCGTGCCAGGCTGTTGGGTTTACGCGGGTGCAGATGGGCACCGCAACGCGGGCAGCGTCGGTGCGCATGGGACAGCGGCTTCTCGATCAGCAGATGACAGTCGTGACAACTGACCAAGCCGAGTTGACGGGCAGTGGCGGCATGTACCTTCATCGGCGAAGATCCAGGTGATCCCAAAGCAAGGGTGGGTCAAGACTTGAAAAGGCGGCGGCCATAACGAAGATCAAGGCGCCGAATGAAAAGACTGATATGCCAGGAACAATGGTCGCCATGTGCCCAAGCTTCACCAGGGCCACCAGAATACCCATCATAAAAACCTCCATCATGCCCCAAGGTGCGACCTCCTGCACCAGGCGGAAGATGCGAGCGGCATGCCATGCTGGACGGCGGCCCAACTTCAACGGTACCAGAATGTAGAGCAAACCAGTCATTTGCGCCAACGGCACCAGCACGCAGGTCAACAGGACGAGTATTGCCAACCCTTGTAATTCTTGTTTCCAGAGTTCGTGAATACCGGTCAATAGCGTGGTTTCCTGGATGAATCCACCGCTTTTCATTGCCAGGAAAGGGAAACTGTTGGAAAGAAGAAAAAGGACGAGAGATGCCACGGTCAGAGCCAGCGAACGGTCGATACTGTTCGGATGGTGCTGGTATAAGACAGCTCCGCAACGCACGCAGAGCAAGGTGGCTTCGTGCTTCTCCGGCAAACGGTTAAGGAGGTCGCAATCGGGACAGGCCACAACCCTTGGTCGGCCCGGCACAGCGCCTTCGGTGGTGATGGCAACATGTTGACGATGGCGTGTATCGTCAGTTGCTGTGTGCGAAAGTTCTGGGGTTGGGGGATGGGTCATTGACAGTATTATTGACGGAAAATAAAGAATTCCGACCCCTGCATTCTGTCAAGGGCCGGTATTGTATCGCTCATAGTAAAACGCTTCTTACACGACGCTGGTCGGATCGCAACCTTTATTTTTTTGCCGGCCTGATAACGACCTCTTCATCATAGACGATGTCCGTACCGGCTGTCCGGTCAAGACCCAGGGAATGGCAACGGCTTCTTTTAAACCTAATGCATCCATTTGGGTTGCATGGGCTCGTTACCGGCTTGCCGCTGTAATCACCAGGGGGGCAACAAGCATGGCGACTAAAAATTTTCAGGTGGCCTTGCCTGTTTGATTGTATGAAGATTGAGGGTATATTATCGCTGGCAAAAGGCGTTCGGTTTAAAATTTTTCTGCTATGAACTTGAAAGGATATTCCTTTTTTTTGTAATCCTTGCCGATCTTTCGTTCGGGCAGCTCAATCTTTTTGGTGTCCAGTTTTTTACATTCCACGGAACTGAGCAAATGACTGATAAGATTGAGCCGTACCCGCAATGATTCGGCCCTTTCGTCGGGGTGCTCGGTCGGCAGGCAGGATTTTGTTTTAAATCAGCAAGTAAGATCCTTTGATTTTTAAGAAAATTCTATGGTGTTTATGATATATTTCAACATAAATACTATTTTGCCCCGCAAGTAAGGTGTAGAGAGGGTGCTGAAGAAGCGGTTGCGGCCCAAAAGAGGCGTGTAGACGTATAGATAAGCTATTTTAAAAGGAGTGCTTCCCCCTTTGGTCAAGATGAGGGGCGCCTCGCATCAATTTTTCTTGTTTTGAAAAGACCAGCCAAACGTAAACGTAAACGGTAAATATAGCGAACACCCCTGAAAACGAGACGAGATAACGAGGGACACTGAAATCTGCTTCCATTTTTTAAGTCTGCAGGGTATCTGGTCGTTCACACACTTGTGATTGTCTCGCCTTGGGTGTGCGGCGCACCAAACAAGGAATAGTGCTTATCTCGCAGATTAATATGCCGGAGGTCTTTTCTGTTGTTGTCCGCAAGCACCACTTGCAGTATTTTGTCCGCGAAAAGTATCCTCCGGTTGTTGGGAGAGTATTCCTGGATTGAATACGATACGATCAATAATAACGATATATTATAAACAGAACCATTACCTTTTTTTCTAGCAATGATAGATACTGAAAAACCATTTAAGAATATTTTGGCCCTTGTCCGCTTTGGATTTATCAGCAGTTTCGTGCTGTTCGGCGCAGGGTTTGCATCAGAGACCCTTGCCGCCGGTTTAATTGCTCCCGAGGCGATTGAGCAACAAGTCAAAGAATGTGCCGCGCTTCATTTCAATGCCGTTAATTGCGCGAGGGGAATCGAACGGAAAATAATAGGGAGAAAAAACTATTCGGTTACGCGGGTGAAAGATACCTTGCGAATCCAATTGGCAAAGCGGATGGTTAAACTCATTGACGCCACCACGAAGACTGGTGATAAATTGATTACCTACAGTTATCTTGGTTTTGATAAAAACCTCGATATCCACATTATTCACGTGCAACGCGACGAGGGCGATGGCTATATGGTCATCCATCACTATTCTGGTCAACGGGCGCTCCCCTGCGGTTATCCGATCGCCTCCCCTGACGGGAAGAATTTTTTGTCAATTGCAGAAGATTTGACTACCGGGAACACCCCGAACAATATTGAAATTTGGAGGGTCACCTCGGGTCGGTTTAGCAAAGACGCCAATTTCGAACCTGAATGGGGACCACACGTGGGACATTGGCTAAATGCAAGTCGGGTACAAATCGCCAAACGCTGTTACGCCCCCACCGAAAAAAACAATGCTGAGTTGCGTCCTTGCGGTAATGCCATGGTCGAATACTCGGATGCACGATGGAAATTGGTTGAGTGATCCACGCCCAACTCCCGGCCTGCTGTTTGTGGCCTTTCTTTGCCGCACTGCCTACCCTCCATCTTAAGAGAATCTAGCTCTATTAAGGCCTGCCTGGGTGGGCAGGTAGGCAGGAAAGTGTTCAAACAGCACTTGCTTTTAGTTCCGATAACCGCCCAGAAATACAGCAATGTTTTTAGGCGTATCTTTTAGTTCGTTGCCAAACTTGGATGCATGATGGGCCTTCTGTCCTTCCCCCTCTCCTTGGAATCTTAATAAGAAAATATTTGACGTGATCGGTTCGGAATACGGACCGTTTGCCGATTATATTTCAGGTGTTCTTGGAGATTTCTCCGGGCCCGGGCCGGGGCTTTTCTGCCGGTCCCGTACTTGTCTCTTTGTCGGAAGTACTGCAAAAATGAAGAATATATAACAATTGTCTACGTTATAGTAGGTTGTGAAAAATTCAAAAGACGAACTTCTTCCTCACGGGACGGACTTGATTGTTGGAGGTTTGTCTCGATTATATAAGTCGTTAGGTTGTTTATTTCGGTGGACTTCAAGGTTGGACCAATTGTTGCTTAACTCTTGGTACGGCATCGGGCAGGTCAGCCTTTGTCGACAAGATGTCGGCTTAAACCACAAAAAGTTGACCGACAGTCCAAAGAAAAAAAATAATCGACGGAGAAGAATATGTCTAAAACGAACGTTGAAGAACTCTTGATTGCAGGTGGCGCTAGCGAGAAATTCCGGATGCGATACGATGCACTGAAAACTAAAGAGGAATTTGTCGCCTTGGCCCTGGCAGATGGGTATGCCTTTTCCATACAGGATTTGGACAATGTGTTACGGGAATCAGGTGATTCTTTCGAATCGTTTGGCAATCCGCCCAAGCGGATCATCTGGTGGACTTGACACTAAATTTTTGAAACATTAAGTTGTAAGTTTTCCTGGTCCATTTCGTATCCCTAGGCGTCTGTCGAAGTATCAAGACACCCAAAATGCAACGTTTTGATTTTGCACGATTAAATTCCACCAGGATGGCATCTGTGAAAATTCAATAATACTATGTAGTATATAGTTACAAATCGTTGCGTGCCTTACGTCGACATGCTCCTAGCGGTGAAGAAAGAGGTGGGGCGGTGATCAAGGCCTCGGCCTATCGTCGGTTACAGTAGGCCCAATGGAGGCTGACCGCGATCGCTGGCAGATTTACAGTAATCAGGCAGAGGCAGAAGCCAGATACTTGCCAGGAATCAGTCAGCATTGAGGATGACCGCGAAACAGTTGAACAGGGTCCGGACAGAATCTCCCACTTTGAGATTAAGTTCCTTGGCGGCAGTGGTTGAAACCACCGAGCACAATTCCATCCCGTTGCCGATGGAAACAACATATTCTGCGCTGACTTTTCCTTTGTTGATCAGGATGACTTCCCCCATGAACCGATTCTCGGCACTGGAGCGGGGCTCGGTGTCACTTCGTTGGAGGATGACCCACGGCGCTTTGACCTCGGCGGTGACCAGTCGGCCTGACCGCAAACCTAGCCGTTCCAGGCTATTGTTGGTAATCATCGCGATCAACGGATACCCGGCATGATTGATGAGGTAGACCAGCGATTGTATGTCTCCCCGCTGAATCTCCGCTATTTTTCCGAAAAAAGTGTTTCTAGCGCTCGTTTTCCGGGAAGATTCCCGCTCTACGAAGAGTTTGGTGATGCGCTGGAGTTCCTCAGCCGAGAAGGAAAAGTAGGCCGAAGTCAGATTGGGAGTTGAGTGCCCCAGCAGCTTTTGCACCGCCGGGAGCGGCATGTTGCTCTGCATAAGTTCCACCGCCCGGGCCCTCCGGATCATTTCCGGACCACCCAACCGTTTGGCAAAGCCGCAGATCTCGGCACGTTCATAGAATTTGCGACGGACAAAAGCGGGGTCAATCGCAAAGAGGTTGGTCAGGGAATCCCTGAACCGTGGATCGGCCAGCGCCTCCCGGATCTCCTGGCTCAAAGGCGCGGCAATGGAGATTTCACGAGCGCATGTCTGCGTTCCACCTTCCAGGTCACGGATGCAGACCGTCTGCTTGGCGGCATCAATATCGGTAAAGGGGTCGAGGGCTAGAACCTCGTTGAGTTTGGCCCCGGTATAGCGAATGAGGAGAAACACCAGTAGAATCCGGCGACGGCTGAGCTGGACATGGCTGCGCGGCGAAGCCTCCACCCACTGCCGAAAAGCCTGCTCCAACTGGTTGAGTTGCACGGTGTCAAGGCAGGACCCGTCACCGGGACTGGAGATAATCCCTCCGAGGCTGAAACTCGCCCCTGGTTGTGGGTTCGTTGTGTTTCCACCTGAACGATCAGAACGCATAGGCTTTGGTGTTTTCTTCTCGTTTAAAGGAATCGTCACGATGCCAGTTTGTCAGGATGCAATCTGGCTCAAAATGTAGCGAATGAGGTTACGATAGTCCACAAAAGCGTCCGTTAGCTTTTTTTAATGGGAGGCCGGCGAGTTGGCGACTTTCTTTTCATGTGCTTAATAAATAAGCGTTCAACTTTAGCTCTGGCCCAGGGCGTTTGTCGCAAGAACTTGAGACTTGAGGTGATGGAAGGATTGTCTTTGAAGCAGCGCACATTGATTTTTTCAGCCAAGCCGTCCCAACCATACTGCATGTGGAGTTCGGTGAGGATATGTTCAAGGGTCATGCCATGTAACGGGTCCTGCTTGTTTTCATCGGTCATTGTCACTGTGGTTCAATCTGGTCCATAAGAAGTGTTGATGATGCTGGCAGGTCGCAAGCGTGGATGCGGTTGAAACCTTGCCGACCGTATCCGATTGGATCGAGCTACTTTCAGGGGTTCTGCATAAATTCGTTGATTTCACCATACGTAATGATCTGGATATCTGCCACCATGTTTTTGGATTTGACCTTGGTTGGGGGCGTCTGCCCTTGCCGAAGCGGCAAGAGTTCAGGTTTGTTGTCGTCAACAAAGACGATAATCGCCGGGGCACGTACGGTATCTTCCAGGCGAAAACCGAGCAGTTTGCTGGAATCCTGATCAACGACAACGAAATCGTTTTCTATGGTCAACATTTTGTGTTTCCTCCTTATTTAAACAACGGGGATGGGCATCGGGATCGGGTCGGTAAAACTCCACCGCTGGTTATCGTTTTTTTCGAGTCAATCAAGGGGATTTCCGCTGAATGATCAATTGTAACCAGGGGCTCTGTTCCCTCAATGTGTGGCAACAACCATGCGATATCGATCCAGTGGGGGGACCGAACAGGGGGGATCAGGCACAAGCCAATGGCGAACCGTTCACCCCTCTAATTTTGCAATAAGGCTATTGCCAAGAAGATGGATAAGAAACAGGAATAGAGCGTTTTCTCTATACCCGACCAACGTCGAAGGATCAACTCCCTTGCGAGCCAGTAGGCAGCTGCTGTTTGAATGGTCAGGTATATCGATCAACTGGAGAAATGCCAAAAAAAGGCCGAGATGTGCTGGTTCATTGGCCAGCACATCTCGGTTGAGGCGTTGAGAAGTGTACGGTTTAAAGAAACAATTTGGGGGAAGAAAGTATTCAAGCCGCCTTGGAATCGATGTTTTGTACCTTTCTTGATTTTTGTTTGTCGATCTTTTTTGGGATCAGGCCGTTGGCCATGAACGCCGTACACTGTTTGCGTTTTTCAAAGGGGCAATCGGTGATATTCCAGCACGGGGTATACTGCAGCAGTTTTTTTATGGCAGCGATGGAAACGCCGTGTTCGTGAATCATTTCCCGCAGGCACTCTATCCATTTGATATCATTGATGGTGTAGTATCGCCACTTGCCCTTGCGCAGAGGAGTGATCAATCCCTCCTCCTCATAAATCCGCAAAGTGCGGGGATGGACATCGAGCATTTGTGCGGCAATCCCGATGGTGAATATAGCTTTCTTTTCATCAACCATTTTTAACCCTCATGTGCTAATCCTGTGCCCGGCAGATCAAGTTTGCGGGGCACAGGATGGAATTAAAACCCGGTAGATTCAATGCGCATTGCTTTCGGTAAAACTTTTGCCAAAGAACCGTTCTCCCTGCAAAAAGGCGAAGCCGGTGAATCCGATACCTGCCAGGGCCACGATCCATTCATAACCTGAAGGTGTATAATTAAAGTAGGTGGGCAGATTGTCAAAGCCGGAATACTGGGGAACCATCTGGCCAGCGGTGACCATGTTGAGACGGGCGATAAACATGCCGACCAGGCTCATTAGTGAAGCGGTAGACATGGCAGCGAGATTTTTGAACCGGGTCAGTAGCAGCAGGGCAATTGGGGCAATGATGCCGACGCCGATCTCGATAGCCCAGAAGTTGAAAGCCAACGGTCCGGAATAGAGCGCTTCGGCAGCAACCCGACCATCGCTGGAGCCGCCGACATAGAAAGAGGCCATCTTCCAGAAGGAGGAAACCGATACGAGGATCAACATCAGCAGCAACACTTTGCCGGCGGCCTGAACGCCCTCGAAGACATGCTGTTCCATTTTACGCCCACGGATGACATAGGCATAGTGGGTAAAGAAGACGGCGGCCGCTGCCCCGGAAAGAAAAGCACAGGCGAGGAAATAGACCGGGAGTTGGGATCCGTACCAGAAGGGACGGGCTGCCAAGGTTGAAAAGACGCCACCGAGACAGGTGTTGGCCGCTACTTCGGCGAGTGCGCCGAGTATGCCAAGCGCCAAGGCCAATGTGTAGTGCTTGGTGAGGATCAACCAAAACTCAAGCAGGATAAAACCAAGGGCCATGCCGTATAAGGTGCCCATCCACCAGATGTTGGAGGTGATGTTGGGCGAAATGACGTTGTAAATAACCATTCTCCACGGGCTCACAATCTCCATGCCGATGACGGTGAAACCGCTGAGGATGGTGATCAGTGAAACCCATACCATGCGGTTGGCCAGTGGGGCGAGTTTGTTGCCGCCAAAAACATGGCTGATGGCTGCCAGCAGGCAGAGTCCGGTGGATGTAATGGCGAAAAATGCATAGGTCGAAATCAACAGGCCCCAAGGTACTTCCCTGTTGACGTTGTAAACGTGTTCATGGCCGATAAAAAAACCGGCGATCCCGACGCCAACTCCGACGATCAATAACAATCCAAATATTCCGGATAATGTTTTGACCAGAGCATTCGCCACCTCTGGTTCAGCTACAGCGGTCAGTGAAAATTCGTTTGCCATTTTAAGGTTCCTCCTGTCCATTTCGTTAAAATTTCAATTAGTTATTATAAACTGGCCGGCTCAGTCATCCGTTCTCTGTTCTCTGCATTCCCCAGGGAGCCGAGGCCGATAAGGACGGCAATGGCTGAAAACGGACCCAGGAGAAGAAAAAGGACAAAGGTCAGACAGAACCAGAATGATTCTAAAATCTGGGCTAGATGCACCCGGATCCATGTAGCCTGAAAATGACCGCCATCATCTCCGGACTGTTTGGTTTGGTAGTGTTGCAGGATATTCATGGTGTTCCCCTTTACTTGTTTTTCGCTGGCTGGAGCGTTTCGTTACCATTGATATCGCAAGGGACATGCCATTACCGCAATTCGGGGAATTCTTTCCAGGCTAAAACAGGTAAATCATTGAAGCCTCGTCTATCTTTTTATCTACCAATAATGGTGTTAAGGTTTTAACGGTAGTGGCAATTGTAACTATAATAGACAATGATGATCAAGTTGCGCCCATACTTGGTTTAGGTAATGACGCATAATGCGCCTTTTCCAGAGGCGATGTTTGTTGGTTTTTTTAGGAAAAATTTCCGGAGAGCACCTTTTTTTAGGCAGTTAAAGGAGTTGTCAGGAATGGCTCGTGCAAATTGAGATTGTCCTTTTTGTCGAATGGCATTACGGCATGGGGGGAGGTAGAATAGTATTGTTCGTAAAATTATACAGTTAGCTGCGGGGGTTAGCTAAATGGGCGCATTTTGAGCCATTTGGGCTGGGTGTTTTAGGGATGCGGCTCTGCGCGAAAATCGTCGGGAAAGACGCCACCTGGCCTTGCGCACCAATCTGCGTGGATGTCATTCTCGTATTGTTGTACTCAAGTGGGGGGCCTGGATATCGGCGGTGTATACTTTCAGGGGTGATTAGTATTGGATATGGTCATTGTCAAGATCGGCTGGTAACGACAAGTCGGAGAACGATGGGGAAGGAAGGGGAGTGGGCAGGAAACTTTGCCCACTCCCAGGAACAGCGAAGAAGAGCGAGTTATTATTTACCGTGTTTTTCCGGTTCTTTGGTCTCTGCGGATTTCTCGAGCATCCGGCTCAGACCTTTGACGCCGATGTGGCAGGAGGTGCAACGGGTATCGGAAGCAAAAGCTATGTTGCCATTGTGGCAGACACCGCAATATTTGCCGGCATAAAGTGCTTTCATGATGAACTTTTCAGGAGACTCTTCAGCTGCACCTTTGCGCATCTCGAAAGCCTTGTCGTGGCAACTGGAACAATCAAGGCCCATGTCCACATGCTGCTTATGTCCAAAAACCACGGCTTTAACCGGGCGATTGAAAACGATCATCTCCGGTTGTTTCATGTCGCTGCCGTGGCAGGTTTTACAAGTTTCCGGGCCGGTGGTGTTGAACGCAGTTTTTCCGTCATGGCAGGCTCCGCAGTATTTTCCTGCATCCAGCGAGGCCATGGTGTAGTCGCCCTTAGCTTTTGCGGAACCCCGTTTTCGATCAAAAAGATCAGGATGGCAACTGTCGCAAGTCAAGCCGGCCTTGATCGCATGGGTACTATGGCTGAACATGCTTTTGACCGGATCCATGGCAATGATCCGGGTGTTGCCGAAGGATTCATATTGCTTTGCGGGCGCGGCACTGGCGGCAGGGGGCGCAACCGGAGCAGTTGTCGGAGCTGCGGCCTGGATATCCAAGACGAAAAATATCCCCACAGCCACAACCAGGCCAAGAGCTGGCAATAATTTTGCTTTCAGTTTCATGTAAATCTCTCCTTCCGCCGGTTAGGCGTTCATGTAATAAACGTTTGGCAACGCGCCGGTTTCAGGTCTCAGGACCCATACGGTAGTTTCAGGACGATGCACCAACTGATACACCTCGCTTTGCGGGTCGCTGATATCGCCGAATACTCTGACTTTGGCGGGGCAGGCTTCCACGCAGGCAGTATCTTTTTTCCCTTTGGAGAGACGGGTGTCGTAGCAAAAATTGCATTTATCGACAGCTCTGACCTCCTCGTTAAAATAGCGGGCATTATAAGGGCAAGCCGCCATGCAGGTTTTGCAACCGATGCATTTCTTGCTGTCCATCACTACGATGCCGGTTTTTTTGTCTTTGTAGGTTGCTACAGTCGGGCAGACGCGGACACAGGGCGGTTCGTTGCACTGGTTGCAGAGTATCGGCATGAAAATAGTTTCTTTTTCGGTGGGGCTTAGCTCTTTAGTCCGCTCGAGGATGGTGGTTCGCCAGCCATAGGATGGCACGTGATTGGTCTGCACACAGGCCTCCATGCAGAGTTGGCAATCGACACAAAGGTTTTGCCGCATAACCATGCTGTAATGAGGGCTGTATGGGTATTTTCCGATCTTCGGCAGGGCTCCTGCGGCGCTTTCGGCATTGCGAACGGAGGTCAGTGACAGTATCGTTCCGCTCATGAACAACCCGGTGATGGCGAGTCCGGCACGAAGAAAAGTGCGCCGTTCAAGTGAAGGCAAGCGTTCCGCTCCTTCATTTTTTAACTTTTCCAACTCTTTAATGTTCATTCCATACCCTCAAATAAAAAGTAACGAAGACGACATCGGCACGCGGTGCTACAATGTGTTGTTATGGCAAAAGAAAAAACTTCAAAATGAATAACCGCTCATTTAGTAGAAAAAACAACGTGCGAACATACCCTAAAACCATGAGAAGAGCAAGTTTTCAAATATATGGTATAGTAACGAAACATCAAAAAGGGTCCCCCTATCCAGCGGAATATCCCCCCGTGTTTGTGATGGCGGAATTTATGTTGTTCAACTTTTTCGATGGCAGCGTTGCCGTCGCTGGCAGAGTACTTTATTTTGTTTAACCAGAGATCACTGCTTGTCGAGAATGGCGTCCCTAAATGAAAAAAACGATACCTGACAAACCCCATAACTTTCAGGATACCCTGGCGGTTTTCCACCTCGACCGCGATTGTCGTATTATCGGGCTCAATAAAAATGCCGAGCTTCTGACCAAGCAACCGCTTGCCGATTTGTTCGGTAAGTCGATGGATGAAATAGTTGTTTTCAAAGAAGAAACCTGCTCGCTTACGCAGCTTTTCGAGCAAACCGGGTGGGGGGAAACACTCTCCCGGCAGACCCTTCATTTAAATGCCGAGCAAAACGGCGCCCAAGTTGATGTGCTGGTCACGGTCATGCCATTATGGGGCTTGAGCCGGGCGATAACCGGAGCCCTGGTGACCCTCGACACCAACAACCAGTCCTTTTACCATCAGTTGCTGCTCGACTCCCTTTCCGAGGGGGTGCTAACCGTCAACCGTTCCTTGGAAATTATCTCGTTCAATCGGGCCGCCGAATTGATCACCGGTTGGCGGCAGGAGGACGTGCTGGGGAAAAAGTGTCAGGAGGTTTTCCCGCCGGAACTTTGTGAAAACAAGTGCCTGATCCAATCCTCAATCGAAGATGAAAAATCTCTGGTCGCCCAAACCGTTTTTATGACCCATAGGGACGGACGATTTTTTCCCCTTACGCTGACCTCCTCTCCGCTTTATGACCTCAACGGCCAGGTGATCGGCGGAGTCCAGACCTTTCATGACTGTTCCGATGCCCTTAACAATGCCTTGATCCTGGCCTCGGTCGCCGATGGCGTCTTCTCCATTGACCGTAACCGGATCATCACCTCGTTCAACCGGGCAGCGGAAAGCATCACCGGGTGGAAACAGGAGGAGGTAATTGGTAAACCCTGCCGTGAGATTTTTCACTCCAGCGTTTGCGGCAACGATTGCCTGTTGCAAAAGGCCATCGACTGCAACAATATGTACATCGACCGCGCCATTTTTATTAAAAGCAAGAAAGGGGATTCCATCCCGGTCACCGTCAGTTCCGCGCCGCTTTTTGACGACTTTGGCAATATCATCGGCGGCATCGAGACCTTCCGCGACAATACCTCTTCCATCCGCGAGAGTTTGATTCTCGATTCCATTGCCGACGGCGTTTTCACCGTAGACCGCAACTGGAACATCACCTCTTTTAACCGGGCAGCCGAGGAGATCACCGGTTGGTCTCGCGAGAACGCCCTGGGCATGTCCTGCTCGGATATCTTTCATTCCTCCATCTGCGGCAAAAACTGTGCCATTGCCGAGAGTCTGTATCGCGGCGCACCCGTCGCCAACCGTTCCATCACCATCCGCAACGCTCAAGGCGAAAGTGTGCCGATCAGCATCAGTGCCGCTCCGCTGACCGATCATGAGGGCAATATTATCGGCGGAGTCGAAACTTTTCGCGACCTGACCGCGATCACCACCCTGCGCCAGCAACTCAGTCAGAAATACACCTTTGACGCCATTATTTCAAAATCGGCTGCCATGCAGCGATTATTCAATATTCTCCCGGATATCGCCCGGAGCCCCAGCACTGTCCTGATCCTCGGCGAAAGCGGCACCGGCAAGGAGTTGATTGCGCGGGCACTTTACAATACCGGCGAACGCAAGGACCAGCCCTTTGTCATCGTCAACTGCGCAGCCCTGCCGGAAACGCTGCTGGAATCGGAGTTGTTCGGCTATAAAGCCGGAGCATTCACCGATGCCCGTAAAGACAAAATCGGCCGTTTCGCCGCCGCCGAGGGGGGGACGCTCTTTCTCGATGAAATCGGCGATCTTCCCGGCAGTGTTCAGGTCAAACTTTTACGGGTCCTGCAGGAAAAAGTCTACGAACCGTTGGGATCCAACACCCCGGTCAAGGCTGATGTGCGGATAATTACCGCGACCAACCGTGATCTGCAGGCCTTGGTGCGGGAAGGATTGTTCCGGGACGATCTGTTCTATCGTCTTAATGTGGTGAAAATAAGCCTTCCACCTCTGCGGGAACGCAAGGAAGATATTCCGCTGCTCATTGACCATTTCATCAAAAAGTATGGCGCTCAGCAGGGCAAAGATATCGTCGGTATTTCCAGCGGGGCGCTGGCCATTCTGATGCGCTACGACTATCCTGGCAACATCCGGGAACTGGAAAATATTATTGAATATTCCTTTATTCTCTGCGAGGGCGGCTATATTCAACCGCAGCACCTGCCGGAACCGTTTGCCGCCGGTTTCGAGGAAGCGGCCAAAGAGTCGGTCCGCAATGTTGGCCCGCAAACGCTGGAGGATATTGAGAAGCAGGCGATCATGCTCAGTCTTGAGCGCAACCGATGGAAGAAGATGGTGACGTGTCGGGAGCTCGCGATATCAAAAGATACCTTGCGGCGCAAAATCGAGCGTTACGGTCTCCATAATCCTCTGGCCGACAATGGCGATGAGGGCGAATAACCTCTATTGTCAGGCGGTCGGCCAAAAACAAAAAAGGTGTCCCAGATCAATTCGGGGCACCTTTTTTTGTTCATTCATGGGGGAAAAGCGAGTAACTTTTACGCGCTTGCCCTGGTTTTATCCGCCAAGGCAACGCGTTGCTAACCGCAGATAAGTCGTAACGGGCCGTTGGGCTGCAGTCGTGGTTTTTCGGAAACGATCAACCGGAGGAACTGAGCTTTTTTTTTTGCCCGGGAACTCCTTTCTTCTGCCGGTCTTGTTCTTTGGCCTCCATGCTGGCGGCGACGTCACCTACCGGGTGCAAGGTCCGAGGCACGGCTCGGTCCACCTGGGCGTTGCAATGATGATGGATTGAAGTAGGGCACCCCGCAACTTCCCAGCAGGGCACGTATGCCAGTAATTTTTTCAGTCCTGGGATACTGATGCCCTCTTCGTGGATAAAAGTGCGCAGGCAGGTGATCCATTGAATGTCATCAGCGGAAAACATTCGTCGATTCCCAACCAGCGTGGGTAGCACCAACCCTTCCTTCTCATAGATCCGCAGGGTGCGCGGATGTACATTTAACAACTTGGCGGCGACGCCGATCGGATAAATGGCGACATCTGAGCGGATCGCCTTAATTTCCGTTCTTTTTCTAGCCATACCGGTCTCCTGGCAAAGTGGGATGCCGGAGCAAGGCGGGGAGTTGTTACTGCGCCCCGCCTTGCTGGTCGACATAGGTGCCATCAATGGTCTTCGGACAGATGGCCACGGAACATCCGTTCTCCCATCATGAACAAAATACCGCAGAAGGTGAAACCGGACAGGGTTATAACCCATTCGTGCAGGGTCGGCGAGTAGGGCAGAATATGGGGCAGGTCCACGATATTTAATTCATGAAATCCCGGTATAATCTGACCAACGATGACCAGATCGTAGCGCATGACGAAGATGCCGATGATGCTCATCAGCGATCCGATGGCCATGGCCGTCACATTTTTAGCCCGCACTGCCAGGATGATCGCAAGGGGAATGACCAAGCCCATGGCCACCTCGCCGTACCAGAAATTATTGGCAAAAGGACCGTTGATCAGGGTCATGATCGATTCGTATTTTCCAGGCTGCTGCCCGGTATAGCCGGAAATCATCTTCCAGGTGGTGAAAAACAGGATGATGATATAGAGCAGGGCGCCCAGTTTGCCCACCGAGTACAGCGAATTTTCCAGTTGGGTGCTCATCTTCCAGCCATTGATCTTGTATCCCAGCCAATGGAAGAAAATCACTGTAGCGCAACCGGACATCATTGCCGAGGTGATGAAATAGATGGGCATGTAAGGTCCGTGCCAGAACTCGCGACCATTGAGCAGGCCAAAGACCGCGCCCAGGTTGGAATGGGCGGCAACCCCCGCGATTACCCCGAGCATCCCGAGGATTCCGGCGGTTTTGTGTTTGCCGGCTTGGAGCAGGGCGAATTCGATCAGCATGAAGAAGAGATAGGCGCCGTACAGGGTTCCCATCCACCAGATGTTCGAGCTAAGGTTGGGGGAAATGACGTTGTAGATCGCCATGCGCCATGGATTTTCGATCTCAAAGGCAATGACCAGAAATCCGGCGACGATGGTGGCGATGGCCAGGAAAACGGAACGTTTGGCGATGGGCTTGAAGGCCTCATACCCAAAAACATGGCCAATGGACGAAACTAGACATAAACCCGTCGAGGTAACGACAAAAAAGACATAAGCGCCGAGCATCAAGCCCCAAGGAACCTCGCGGGTGACGCTGTATACATGTTCATGACCGGCAAACATGGCATGAATCCCGAAGGCAATGCCGACCAGGGTAAACACGCCTAACAGACCGATCACTCCATTGTACACCCTGGAACGGGTGCCTTCGAGCCCGCCTTCCTGGGGTAAAACCTTGGTTAATATATTTTCCATGGCACTTTTCCTCCATAAGCTATGCAAGCGATCATGGCAGTGATCGTCACGCATTGGTTGTAATTCTAAAATAGACTCGATCCCGAAAAAAATGACTTCGGTTAGGGTAAATCGCTTTCTTCCCTGACGGACTGAAGAACCGGTTTGATTCTCAGATCAAACAGCGTATGGAGGACAGCACCACCCAACCAGATAACGAAAAACAGTATAGCTTCCATTTGCTTCTCCTTGTTCCGAACCCCCGGACAGTTGTGTTGCACCAGGATCTATTGGCGGATAAACACCCGGCACTCTCTCGATTTTTTAGCACCTCCTTTGTTCGTCGACCCGTTAGTCAGTATTTGAAGAAGGGTCTGGTTGATTGGTAGAACCACATTTGTGTTGTTTTTTTAGCCGCTGTTATGACCAGTGTCAAGCAAAACTAGCATCAATTGTCAAAAAACTTATAAATTGTATGATCAATTTGCGCCCATTAAACTTATTTCGATTATCCTGTAAGTTTAAATTTCCCGAAAACTTGTTTTTAAGAAAGGTAAGAACAGGCAATAGCGTTGTTTTTGTGGTTCAATTCGGCATCAGCTTTTTTGGGGACTGACGATGACGGTTGTCGGACAGTATGCGCATTTTGCGTCGAATTTTTGATTGTTAGGGATGGTATTGCTTCCATTTGAGGATGTGCTTGACGTTGAGCCAAGAAGTAATGTAATTAGGGGGAGAGATATGTTGTTTGATCTCAACAGGTAAGAGAGCAGGCACCTGTTTGCGAGGCAAAGTCGATCCTGGTATGATCGGTGCAAGAGATATTACGCTACTCGCCTCCATCTTCAAACGGATAACGAGCAAGCTTCTCCCCCTTCCCTCCAAGGTGGCGGCCTTGGAGGGAAATTCTTTTGATCGATCCTCTGACTTTACCTTTGCAATAAATTACGGTAGCTCCTGCAGCGTTACCGTAAAGCTTCCTTTCTGTTTTGAGTCGGCTCAATGCCATGTTATTGCGTCAAAAATGATTCTTTTAACGATTGTGCCCCTGGGTTCGCCTTCTCTATTTTTTAAAGGAGAGTTCCGTGCAGAAATTTTATAAAAATTTATCTCTCTGGTTGATCGTTGCCCTGGCATCGCTCTTCCTGTTCCATTACTGCAAGCAATCACCGGATCGGCATCACGCTGTTGCGTACACTGAGTTTCTCAAAAAAGTCGATAGCGGGGCGCTTACCAGTGTTACCATCGTCGATAATACGGTCTCTTGGAAGGCTACCGACGGTACGCTGCAGCAGACAGTTGTCCCCTTGACCAGTGATGCGCTTCAGCGTCTCCTGGGGAAAAACGTCACCGTCCGTGCGGAAGCATCATCCCAACCCCCGTGGTTCCTGCTAGCCCTCCTCAGTTGGCTGCCCTTCCTCCTGCTGGGTGTTGGCTGGTTTTTTTATTCACAGAAGGGGGGCGGTCAAGGTGGCGGCGGCCGGGTCATGGCCTTTGGTAAAAGCAGGGCCCGACTGATTAACCCGGAGGAGTCGAAGATTAAACTCGATGATGTGGCCGGGATCGACGAGGCCAAGGACGAGGTTGCCGAAATCATCGACTTTTTAAAAAAGCCGCAAAAATTTGTGGAAGCCGGGGCGCGAATTCCGACCGGCGTATTGCTCTACGGTGAACCCGGCACCGGCAAAACCCTGCTGGCCAAGGCCATTGCCGGTGAGGCCGGAGTGCCGTTTTTTTCGATCAGCGGCTCAAATTTTGTGGAAATGTATGTCGGCATCGGCGCTTCCCGGGTGCGGGATCTCTTCAACGAGGGGAAGAAAAAAGCGCCCTGTATCATCTTTATCGACGAGATCGATGCGGTCGGCCGGCATCGAAGTTCCGGCGCTGGCTCCGGCGGCAATGACGAGCGGGAACAGACGCTCAACCAGTTACTGGTGGAAATGGATGGCTTTGAAGCCAATGATCATGTGATTGTCATCGCTGCCACCAACCGCCAGGACATTCTGGATCCGGCGCTGCTGCGTCCCGGGCGTTTCGATCGTCAGGTCATGGTGCCCCTGCCCGACGTTGGCGGGCGCGAAAAGATCCTTAAGGTGCATGCTCGCAACACTAAAATTGGCGAGGATGTCAACTGGCAGACCATCGCCAAGGGGACGCCGGGGTTTTCCGGGGCGCAGTTGGCCAGTCTGGTTAATGAGGCCGCGCTGCTCATGACCAGAAGGAACAGTCGGGCGATCACCATGGAGATTCTGGAGGCAGCCAAAGACAAGGTGTTGATGGGTGCCGAACGGCGCAGCCTGATTATCACCGACCGGGAAAAACGGATCACCGCCTGCCATGAAGCCGGGCATACCCTGGTGGCCTGGATGCTTCCGGGCACCGACCCCGTCCACAAGGTCACTATTATTCCACGGGGGCGCGCCCTCGGCGTCACCATGCAACTGCCGGAAGAAGAGCGGAATGCCCTTGACCGCACCTATCTGTTTCATACGCTGTGCACCCTGCTGGGAGGTCGAATTGCCGAAGAAATAAAATTTAACCAAATGACCACCGGCGCGGGCAATGACCTTGACCGGGTGTCGGATCTGGCTCGGAAAATGGTCTGCGAATGGGGGATGAGTGAGGCCGTCGGCCCCATGACTTTCCGGGCTTCGAATCCGTTAAGCAGCCAACCCGCCCAGATTATGAGCGAGCAGACCGCAATGCTGATCGATTCCGAGGTGAAAAAATTGGTCCAGTCTGCCTACGACACGGCCCGGTTGGTTGTCGTTGATCATCAAGACATCCTTGAAGCACTCACCACCGCCTTGGTTGAACAAGAGACCATCACCCGAACTGATATTCAAGCGATCGTCGACCAAGTCGGCGCCCGGTAATTGCAAGGGCAAGGTCGCTGCCCCGGTGCTGCTGGTACACTGTCAGGCCGCACCCCAGTTAACACCACTCATTTGAACAAGTCGGAGACAAAAGGAACTATTATGACGATGCAGGACAATCAGGACCTCTTTATAGAAGCGCTGTGCAAGAGATGGAAAAATAATGCTGAACAGATTCTAGAACTGGCGATTGCCGGGGAATTGGGGCTGTGGGCCGCTTTTAACGATGTCTATCTACAGAAGATGGGAAAGCCCGGCGCCAAGAAAAAGAAGGTGCCGGTCGTGGAATTCAACAGTCTGGTGGCCGTGAAACTGTTACCGGAAGTGCTGATGCAAGTGCAGGGAAGGTTCGACCGGATGATGATTGCCGCCGAATTATCCTGCCTGGATGCCAATAATAAACTGGTGACCTTGACCAATTCGGTCGGCGAGGAATGGGGCGACTCAAGCATGATCGGGCTGAATCCCATCGACCTGTTCGCCAAGTTGGACGATGTCCTTCGATTTGAACGCAAAAACAAAATTACTCCGCACCAGGTGCCCCTTGCTGCCTCGGAACGAAAGGAAGCCCCCGCCGGGACGCAGGCTCCTTTAAATCCCAAAGGGCACCCCTGCTTTGCCGGAGAACTCCATGTCGCCGTCGAATGCTGGCAATCCCTGTTTATGCCGCCGCAACCCCTCGGTTCCACTATCAAAAAGGCCGAAATACTGGAATGGATAAAGAAGAATTACCCCGAGTTTTCCAACGCGGCCGCCGAACGAATCGCCCTGGTGGTCACTCCCTCAAAAAAGGTGGGTTGAGGTCGCGGGGGGGGGATGGAGCACCTCGCTTGCTGAACGGGAGTTGCCATAGGCCCTATCCTGAGACAGGAAAAAACGAGCCGCGCTTTTTCCTGCCACCTTCTCCCATAAGAGGTATGCTGTCTCCTCTTTCAGCGGCAGGTCATTGGGTGGCATCCGGCCTTGCGATATTTGAAAAATCTTCAGCCACACCACCCCGGAACACCAATGAATAGCCCCCCCCATGGTATTTCTGCCAACGACCTTAACCGCTCCTATGCCGAGGCCTGTCTCGCGCAAACCGAGGGACGTCTTGAAGAGGCCCGGGAGCGCTATCTGCTCCTGTTGGGCTATCTTCCCGAGGCCACGACGCTGCATTACAATATCGGTCTGGTGTACTACGGTCTCGGCGATTTTCCTCTCGCATTGCTCGCCTTTACCAAGGCGTCGACCTGCGGGCCGGACGATTCGGATACCCTGTTCAATCTGGCCCTCTGTTACAAGCAAACCGGGGATGCCCAGGCGGCGATCGCCACCTATAGGCAGGTTCTGGCGGTCGCGCCGGACCATGCCGACTGTTGGTACAATCTGGCCGGATGCTATCGGGATGCCCACGACGATGCCCAGGCAATGACCTGCTACCATCGGGTGCTGGCGCTGGATGCCGCCTACCTGCCGGCCACCAACAATCTGGCGTATCTCTACCACCGCGCCGGCGATGTCGATCAAGCTTTGGTCTACTACCGTCAGGTCCTGGTCGTGCGGCCCGACGACGACGCCGTTCAATATATGCTCGCTTCCCTTACCGGGGCGCCTCTTGATCATGCCCCTGATGCCTATATCCGCGATTTTTTCAATACCTACGCCGAAGGCTTCGAGCAAAGCCTGGTGGTGGAACTGGGGTACGACAACCCCCGTGAGCTCTATGCGTGCTTTCGGAACTGTGCCGGCCCTAAGAATCGTTATGATCACGGCCTTGATCTCGGCTGCGGCACAGGGCTCAGCGGCGTTCCCTTCATGGCGGCGGTCACGGTGATGGACGGGGTCGATCTTTCCAGGAACATGTTGGCCCAGGCCGCGCGCAAGGGCTGTTACACCACGCTCTACCCGGACAGCATCAGCCATCACCTGGCGGCCACCACCGAGACCTATGATTTTTTCCTCGCCACCGATGTCTTTATCTATGTGGGCGATCTGCGCGAAATATTCACGGCAGCGCATGCCATTGCCCGCCCGGCGGCCCTCTTCTGTTTTTCGACGGAACATCTGGATGCAGAAGTCTATACATTGAGGAAAACCGGGAGATTCGCTTACTCTTCCGCCTATGTGCGCAAAATTGCGGCCTCCACGGGATGGGCGGTGCTGGCGCTTGAGTCGACCAAGCTACGCAGAGAGCGGGACGCCTGGATTACCGGGGATCTCTGGATTTTTCAGCTTGATGGTGCAAAGCATTGACCGTCGGGCCGCCATCGCCTGGCCTTACCTGGGCGGTCGCGGTTTCGTTTCCTTTTCGGCCAAACATTTTCGATATATACGCTCATGCAATTGACGCCCCCCAGCTTGGGCAAAATCCGGATTGAAGTACACCAGCGCCACCGTTTCCCGAACGCGCTCCTTGGTTATTTCCGGCGCCCACTCAATTTGATACGAGGTTAATACCATTTCAGCGGTTTCTGGCGGGGCACCTTCATTGCGCAGCTGCGCTGCGGATTCAAACATCCCTCCGATGAGATGGCAGACCGCATCGCTATTGTCGCTCCAGGTTTGCACCTCCGCCTCCGCCTCCGCCTCCACTGCGGCCTGAGGTTGGCATCGGCTCCAGGTAATGTCAGGCCCTGGTATTTCAGGATTCCGCGGGGTCATGCACATGCCCAGTTCGGTAAGCTTTTGGACGTTGTCTCGCATATGACCGCATGCGGTATCGGCTTCCCGGCCAACCCCATCCCAGCAAAGACGAGTTAAGTCCAGGTCGATGGCGATACGTCGCTGGATTTCCGGAGTAAAGATTTCGGTTGCGGCCTCGCGCGGTTGAGCCACCGGCGCTCTGTCAACTTGGGTCACCGGTGCTCTGTCGACTTCCCGCACCGGGGTGTTTTGCGCAGGTTGGACCTCGGGTATTTTTGGTTGATCGAGGCTGTTCCTTTGTTTGAGGAACAAAAATCCGTCTTGTGAATCTTTGTTGTAAGAGAGCACAAGGTTGGTCGCATCTTTGATCCAGTTGTAGAGTTCTTCCTCTTGCTGACTGTCTTTGGGGGCCGCTCCAAATTCTGCGAAGGCTTCCGCTTTCAATGCGCTGAAATCTTTGGCGCCTTTTGTTAACAGGATAACACTGTCCAATTTCCCTTTAACAAAAGAACAATGAATCCCGGTCAGTTTGGCCTCGCCATATTCCAATTCTTCGTTTTGGACGGAATACAGAGCCGAGTCATTTTCGCCATTGTCTTTGGTCAGGACGAGAATCTTGGTGCTTTGAATCTCAGCCAGGGGAGCGCCCCACTTCATGCCTCTGAATCCGTCAAGATCTGCACGGGCAATCGATGCTCCCATCGATATGAAGCAGAAAAGTGCAAAAGCAGTGAGGGGCCAAATGAATTTATTCATGGTGTCCTTGCCTGGGTGGTGCGGTTTGCTGGATTGCTGTTCACTGCAACCCTGATATTGATGCCGTAATCGCCAGTCTGCTGGCGGGCTCTTAGGTTCCGGGCAGTTTTTCCTGCTGGCTGGGGATCGATCGCGGTAATCCGATCACTGATCGGGTAAAAAGACCACCCTGGAAAGTATCTTGGCTCCGATCAGGCAAAATTTCAAGTACCTTTCCTTGCACAGGTTGCGGTTCGAGGTGACGCGATTTTTGGGTTTCATCCATCTCCTGCGGGGGAAAGCGGCGATCTTGTCTTGCGGTCTCGTCCCCCCCGGAAAACACCGGCCCTTCGGGACCCTGCCATTTTGGCAACGATCCGTTTGGTTTTGCCAGGGATTCCTGGAAATTTATCGCCATTTCCGGTATGAGGGAGACTGAGACCTTGCGGTATTATCTGCAATCAAGGTACCCGCTGCAAAGGGCCGACCTTTCGAGAAGCTGTGCCCTGCCAAGCAGGGGCCCGTTCGCCGGGGAAGCAGGCAAACAACAAGCATAGTATAACATCCATTGCGTTTTGGGGGTTTTTTTGAAAAATAATGAAATATTAAGAAGTATCCGCTACACCTTTGACTTGAATGATTCCAAGATGATGGCCATCTTTGGCCTCGGAGGTCTTGAGGTGAATCGAGCCCAGGTCAGCGCCTGGTTGAAAAAAGAAGACAATCCCGACGTCCAGAATCTCAACGACACCCAGTTGGCTATTTTTCTCAATGGATTGATTGTCGATCGGCGGGGCAAGCAGGAGGGGCCGTTACCCACTCCGGAAAAGCACCTGACCAATAATATAGTTTTCAAGAAATTGCGCATCGCTTTAGATTTGCACAGCGACGGTATCCTGGAGATCATGGCCTTGGCTCGTTTTTATATCAGCCAGCATGAAATCAGTGCCTTCTTTCGCAAGCCGGAACATAAAAATTATCGTCTGTGCAAAGATCAGGTCCTGCGAAATTTCTTGAGAGGGATGCAACTCAAATATCGGCCGGATGCACCGGTTATCGAACCCTGATCCGAATGGTTGCTGGCATGGGGGGATTAATGCCAGCTCTACTCCGCCTGCACAGCCCGCTCTAGTGAATTCCCGGCGGAGTGGTTTTTTTTAGCCGCAGTTGGTCGGGGGCCTATTGCCGATCCCCGCTGCCTCCGTTTTTTCGTTCCGTTCCAGATGACCGGTAGTTCAGCTACCGGCGTCTGGCAAGGGGCGCTCATCTGATCCACCGCTGCAACCTCCCGCCAGCGGCTTCGCGGAGCATTTGCAATCTCTCCGGCACATCAAACAGCATTTTACACAGTTCGCATTTACGGAGGGTAACGATCTCGCTGGCCTTGAATCCGGCAAAAGAGGCGATGGGAGAGATCCCCATGTTGCGGATGCAGTTGTAGAGCGGATGGCGTTCGCTCAGGGTCAGCAACTGATCGAGGGCGTGGTTGCCGAGATTGCCGAGCAGAAAGAAATTGGTGGTGCGGAAATGGCTGCCCGCATCGCAGCAGGCGTACAGGTTCAGATCCGGCGCCAGGTAGGGATTCATGGCGCAGCGATTGTCCTGGTAATCGGTGCGCAGGGCTGTGCGGCTGAATCCGTCGGCCCGTCCGGAATAGATGATCGGTTCCGGGAAAAATTTGAGGGCATGATCTCGGAGAAACTGTTCACAGGTATCATCGGCAGCCGAAAAATCGGTAACAAAGGAGATGAAGTAGTCCATCCCGATCTGCTGGCAGGCCTGCGCCGCGTGGCGGATATTGGCGTGGGGCACTTGTTCCTGGTGCCACCGGCTGTAACTCAGGCGCAACTGGCAAAGACCGCTCTGCTTGAGCCGGTCCAACCGCTGGCTGGCCTGATCGGCGGTCTTCGCCCAATAACTGTTGGTCACGATTCGGGTATAGATGCCCTCTTCCCGGCATAGGGCCACCAGTTCCAGCAGGTCTTCAAAGTAGATAAACGGCTCGCCTGCGGTAAAGCTGATGCCGGTCACCCCGGCCGCAGCCATGTCCCCGATAATTTCTTTAGCGCGGGTCAACTCCATCTTTTGGTAATCGGGAAGCGTATCGGCGGCGACGCAATGGGCGCACCGGAGGTTGCAGCGGGTGGAATAGCCGAAGGCGATGTTTCTCATGAGTGCGATCCCTGATGGGTTTTTCGTTTGACCCCCCTGGTGGCCTCGGCGATCAGGGGGTTGTCGGGCCAGAAATGTTTGGGGTAGCGGCCCTTGAGTTCTTTTTTGATCTCCGGGTAACTGCGCTGCCAAAATCCGGCCAGGTCGGCGGTGATCTGGATGGGGCGGCGGGCCGGACTGAGCAGGTGGAGCAGCAGCACCACCTGGCCGTTGCAGATGGTGGGGGTTTGTTCCAGGCCGAACAGTTCCTGGATGCGGACCGCCAGCAGCGGCGGCTCATCCATGCGGTATTCGATCCGGATTTTGGAACCACTGGGTACCGTGAAACTGGCCGGAGCATCGCGGTCCAGTTGCTGTTGCTTCTCCCAACTCAACATAGCTTTAAAAATAGTCTGCAGATCGATTCTTTTGAGTTGATCGGCTTTACCGAGGCCGGTCAGATAGGGTTCCAGCCAGCTGAGGTCTTCCAGCAGTCGGCTGTCGCTCAGGTCCGGCCAGTCCCGTTGCGGCTGCCGGTCCCGCAGATAATGAACCCGGGCCTGGAACTGCCGTGCTTCCCGATCCCAGGGCAGGCAAATCAAACCCATCTGGCTGATGCCGTCCAGCAGTGCCGCCCTGACCGCATCGGGATCGACCTGGGCGAGCAGTCGCTCTTCAATCACGATCGCGCCTAAATTAAGGCGGCAGATTGCCGTCACCCTGGCGGTGGCCGCATCCCAATAGATTTCCTTGCTTTCCGAAAAAAGATGACCATGATCGCGTTGTAAATCGGTAAGATCCAGAGCCTCGGCCAGGAAGATTCGTCCTTCCGTCCGACCGGCATCCAATTGGGGCACCACCAGGAATTCGCTGGCCGCCAGCGGATCGGCGGGGGGGAGAGTGACCCCGCGTCCCGTGGTCAGAATGTATCGGCCCCGATCCTGCCCTCGGCTGCGGGCCAGGCGGTCGGGATAGGCCCAGGCCAGCAGAGAGCCGATCAACGCGAGGTCGTGCGGAGAGTTCTTGCCATGGAGGAGTTGCTGCCATTGGCGGCTGGTCCGATCGATGCGGCGGCAGACACTCGGATCGCCGCCTTCCCGGTTGATCGCCGCATCGCCGTGCCGACGCCACAACTCCAGGAGTTGGACCCGAATGCCCAGGTCGGCCGAGGGATTACGGCCATCGCGCCGGATCAGGTCGCGCTCCGATATGATGGCGGCAAGGTCGCAGGCCAGCGGTGCCAGGCCCCTGTCTCGTGCCATGAGCAGCATGTGGCCAAGGCGTGGATGGATCGGCAGGGCCGCTACCTGGCGGCCGGCAGCGGTGATCCGTCCGGCGGCATCGAGGGCGTTCAGGGAGCGGAGGAGTTCCTGGGCGTGTTGATAAGGGCCGGTGCGGGGTGGGTCGAGCCAGCGCAACTCTTCGGGATTGCTGATTCCCCACAGGGCCAGGTCCAAAACCAAACCGGCAAGATCTATATCGAAGATTTCAGGGGGATGAAAGGGGGACAGACCATGATGGTCCGCCCTGGTCCACAGCCGGAGGCAGTATCCCGGCCCGAGCCGTCCGGCTCGTCCGGCCCGTTGGCGCGCTGCGGCCTTGGAAACCCGGGTGGTGGTCAGCCGGCTCAGGCCGTTGCCGGGGTCGAAACGGGGTCGTCGCGACCAACCGCTGTCAACCACGCAGCCGATGCCTTCGATGGTGAGGCTGGTTTCGGCAATTGAGGTGGCCAGGATCACCCGCCGCCGTCCGTCCGGGTCGGGAAGCAGGGCGCGGTCTTGATCGGCCTGCGAGAGATCGCCAAACAGCGGCGCAATCAGGATGCCGCGGCAGGCGGGTTCGGCGCTGAGCAGTCGATGCACTTCGCTGATTTCGCCGGTGCCGGGCAAGAAAACCAGGACGTCGCCGCTTTGGGCATCAAGCACCCGGCGAACCCCTAAAGCAGTGGTTTCGCCGATGCGGCCGGTGGGCGGCTGATCCAGATATTCAATCCGGACCTCATGGCTCCGGCCTTCGCCGGTGATCACCGGCACCTCCCCGAGCAGGGCGGCAAGGGGCGCGGTATCCAGGGTGGCTGACATCACCAGGAGACGCAGCTCTTCCTTAAGTTGGCATAAATCCAGGCACAGCGCCAGGGCCAGGTCGGCATGGATGGACCGTTCGTGGAATTCGTCGAAGATGATCAAACCGGTATCGCTCAAGTCGGCATCGCTCTGCAGTCGTCGGGTCAAAATCCCTTCGGTGAGCACTTCGATGCGGGTGTTGGGACCGATCTGCCGGTCTAAACGAATCTGGTAGCCCACGGTCTGGCCTACCCGCTCCCCAAGCAGCGAGGCCATGCGGGCCGCCGCTGCCCTGGCCGCCAGCCGTCGGGGTTCGAGGATTAAAATCTTTTTGCCTGCCAGCCAGGGTTCCCCCAGCAGCGCCAGGGGCACGATGGTGGTCTTACCCGAACCAGGAGGAGCGCTCAACACCGCGGAACTCTGGGCGAGTGCGCCTTGCAGCGCGGGCAGGATTGTGTGGATCGGTAAGAGCGGCAGTTGCACAGTGGTGATAATAGGTGGGGGCAGAGGGTGATAAGCAGCAGCCAACAGCAATGGCAATACCCAGCGTGGACTCTAGCGAAGCCTTACTGATAGCAGATTTTCCGCTGAACGGCTTGTGCAAATTGGCGGAACGCTTGTTCGCGGCCATCACGTCAGGTTGGTTAGCCGAGATGCGGCCGGCAGCTATGGGCGAGGATACAAGGATGCGGGAAGGCGTTATGCTCCACCTCTTCAGCCAAGGGCCGCTTGCAGAGATTGCTGCATCCGGTCGACATGGCTGCCGGCCCAGTAGATTTTATTGCAGCGGGGGCAGCGGCTGAAGGTCTCGAAATACTGGATGGTCAGCGGTTCCAGTCGGTGCAGTATAGCCTGTTTGGATACTGGCAGCAGCAGGGCATTGCATTCCAGGCAGCGGCTCAACGTCTTGGGCAACATCACTCTGCCCAACAGCATCAGCATCTCCCGCAACTGGGATACCGGTTCCGTCGCCCGGATGTAGCGGCCAAATTCGACCTGGTTTCTTTTGAGCAGATCCAGATTGCGGGTCAGCAGTATGCTCCGGTCCGCAGCTATTTCCCGCAAAATCCGCTGGTCATCCCAGGAGGAATCGTAGCGGGTATCAAACCCGGCCATCCGCAGGTAGCGTGCGAGCCGGCCGACGTTGACATCGACGATAAACCGCAGGCTCTGCAGCGGGTCGGGACGCAGCAGGGTCGGGGTCGTGAGATCCCAGGGAGACGGAATCGGGTAGATATCGAATTGCTGGCCGGCTTCGACTCGGTGGGAAAAATTTATTGTCCGGCCGTTGCAGGCAATCCGGTCGATCTCGGTGTGCGGCAGGCCGAAGGATTCGAGCATATCCTTGATCGAGGCGATGCGGGTGACCGGTGCCACGATGGGCTGTCTCTCCCGCCATCGATGACGGAGCAACTGGGATAAATCACCATGAAGATGATAAACGGCGTTCATGTCGGTCTCAACGTAATAAGGTTGAAGGCGGCAGGTCTGTACCCTGTGGCCTGGCACCGCCATCTGGGCGCAGGAGCGGGGAAGGGCGAACAATTTGTTATACCTTAATGCCGAGCATACATCCCGGCTAGACCTTGGGCAGTTTTTTGCAGGTCATCGATCAACGCGGGCGGTTCGAGCACCTGTGCCGCTTCGCCCCACGACAAAATCCAGCGTTTCAATTCCAGGAGATGGTTAACCGTCATCGATAAGACCAGCGAGCCGTCGGGATCATCCGCGATGATCTGGGAAGGGTGCCAGATTCGTTCACGGATGTAGGCGGCCGCCGAGCGGTCAAATCGGATCTGCACCTCGATATCATCTTTTCCCCAATGCATGCCGAATTGACTGCCGGAGAGTCGCCTGAAGTCGAAATCTTCGGGCCGGTCAAATCGCTCCTTCAGTTTTTTGGCCGTTCTCATCCGTGCCAGGCTGAAGGTGCGGATGGTCTGCCGCAGGTGGCAATAGCCAACCACATACCAATCTCCCTCGAACCGCACCCCATGGTAGGCATCGACTGCCCGCGTAACCGCGGCCTGGCCGGGGTTCATGTATTCGATCTCCAGCCGGGTCGAGGTCCGCAAACAATCCAGCACGGTTTCAAACACTTCCGGCAGGATGACCGTGGCAAAAGGCGGGAACACGGTGAACAGCCCCTGGTCGTTGCCCGGTCGGGTCGCTACCTTGGCCGGCAGGGCATCCTCGATTTTGCGGAACACGGAGCGCAGGCTCTCGAAGATCGGCGTGCCTTCGTACTGTGACAGAAGTTTGTCGGCCAGGTAAATGGCAAACAGGTCGCTTTCCCGGATGTTGATCGCCGGCAGCTGGTACTGCTCTTCGGTGTAGAAGTAGCCGCGATGCTTGGCCGAATATTCTATCGGCGCATCAAGTTCGTAACGCATATAGTCGAGATCGCGTTGAATTGTTCTGATGCTCGCCTCCCACTCTTCGGCCAGGGAGTCGCGGGTTGGGTACCGCATTTCCCGGATTTTTCGATCGATAAACAACAGGCGTGCATGTTGGGGTTTGTATTTATTGGCCATTGGTTTCCCCAAATAATATTTTTTAATTTTTTGGTGGGACGCTATTTGTCACACCGTCTAGGGTAACGTGCATGCAGGAGAAACACCAAACCCTTTTTCATCAGGAGGAAAAGAACATGGGATATATCATTGCCTATCTGCTGTTTGCGGTGGCTGTCGATCTGGTGCTGGAAATTGTCGATCCGCAAAGACCCCGACACTCCAACATTGCCATCCACCGCAGATTATGGAACGACACCCTCTTTGATTGCCGCTCCAGTGGTTTTTCGACCTATGCCGCCATGCCCCGGCGAATCGTTCGCGAACCTGGTCCTGCATCGAGAAGTTTCATTCGAAAATGAGTGTGGAAGGATTGTCGAGCCGCAATGTTGTCGGGTCAACGATTACGCCAGTGGGAGGGCCTTCGGTTTCCCGCCTATCGTGCCGGCGAGAGAATTTTGGCACCGCTCTGAGGCCTGCTGAACAGGGCAATGAGGGGTAAGTGGGGCAGGTGGGGTAAGTGGGCTTTTAGCGGTTAAAGTTGATAGTCTCGCAAAAAGTCGATTTTTGTTATTTCGAGGAGTGCAGCAACGAGAAATCTCTGGAATAATAGAGAGATTTCTCGCTGCGCGCGAAATGACAAAACGGGTATTTTTCCATTTTTTGCGGATTTGTCAAAGTTGCTTGACTCCAGCCTCACTGAGGTAAACCTTGGCCTTGCGTTTGAGTTTTGGGTCGTTTTTCACATCGGTCAGCAGGAGCGGATAACCGGCTCTGAACCAGACGATTTTATCAGGACTGTAGCCCCACTCGCTTATGGCGATAAAAGTAGCGTTATAGCTGCGATGACATTCCGGACCCTGGCAGAAAAACGCGACGATGACCGAATCTTTTGAAAAGTTGGCCGCCGCAATGGCCTTCTCCAGAGATTCCTTGGTCAGGGTATTCTCCTCCTTGCCTTTTTTGTCATAGGTCAGGAGCACCGCCCCATTGACCGTCCCTTGCTTGAAAAAACTTTCCGGCCGGGTATCCACCCAGAGAATATTTCCCCCAGCATTAAGATTGGTTACGGCCTCGCTCACATCCCAGATAGGAGCGCCCCAGGCCAATTTTTTAAAGGAGGTGGCCAACTCGTCCGGAGGAATTTTACCTTTGTCCACCTCTTGGGCAAAGGGCGTCTGGCTCAAAGTGAAAGCCAGCAACTGAAACAGGCATGAGAAAAAAAGAATTTTGGTGAACTTGGATGTTGTCATTTTGTCCTCCGTGGTTTTGGGCCCGCAGGGGCCTTGAGATGATACTGCCGCCTTTTTAAAAACAGAGATTACAGTTCTGTAACAATTCGGCTCTCGGTGCGCGTGGAGCATACTGGATACCGATTTCAGTTCCTTAGTTTTTGGGTCGCAAGGTAAACCGGTCTACGCTCATTTTGAGTGCCTCCGACAACTTGGATAGCTGGTCAGCCGATTTGTTAAGCGACGAGGTGGTCTCGTTAGTGACCGAAGCCGCATGATTGAGATCATTGAGGCTGCTGGAAAAGCCTCCCGTAATAGTATGGGCTTTAGAGATATTCTGCGAGATGTCAACCGCCACCGCGGCCTGCTGTTCCACTGCCGAGGCAATGCCAAAGGCAGCATCCTTGGCATGGGCGATGGCCTCGGCTATGGTGCTGGTGCTGGTTACGGCCTCGATGGTGAATTTTTCAATGTCTTCAATGTTGACTCGAATATTTTTGGCGGTTTCCATACTCTTGATCGCCAGATCCTTCACCTCGGTGGCCACCACAGCAAACCCTTTTCCCGCCTCGCCGGCCCGTGCAGCCTCGATGGTTGCGTTCAACGCCAGGAGGTTGGTCTGATCGGCAAAATCGGTGATGGCTTGATTGGCTTCGTTGATGCAACTGACCACCTTGCTGAGTTGTCGCATCGTACTCGAGGTCTCAAGAGAATGTTCCATGGCCTTTTGGGTGGTTTCGCTACCGTCATTACTGGCTTTGCTGATTTCTCTGATCGAAGAGGACAGATCTTCGGTTGCGTGGGCCACAATTTCTAGATTCCCTGAGATCGAGGTAAAGGCTTCGGTTAGTTTCCCCGCCTGGGATTCAATAATGTCCGAAGAGTTCTGTAGTTTCCCCGACAGATTCGCCACTTTTCTCGACTCACCCAAAAGGTCGTTGGCATTTACGCTGATCTGTTCGATCATCTCGCCAAGGTTGTTGGTGATAGCGGCCAGTGAATCTCCCAAAATATCCTTGTCTGACTCGGGGACAATATCGATGGTGAGGTCGCCGTTTGCAATTTTCTCCGCTTGGGCAGCCCTTTCGCGTATATGCTCGGCCATGGTGTTAAGGGCCTCGGTCATTTTTAATATCTCTCCCGAGGACTTTATGTTCAGTGTGGTGGATGCATCACCCGAGGCTAGGGAGGAAGCAAAAGTGATGATCCGGGCTATCGGCGCGGAAATGCCTCGGCTGATCATGAAAAAAGCCAGCACTTGGGAAAAGAGCAGGATGAATGTCGTGACCATCAGCGCATAGAGCCATCGTTTTCGTTCGTTCTGGACGAGGCTGGAAGCATCGGAAGAAATAAGGAGATGGCCTACGGTCTTGTCGTCCAGGCCGGTGAGGGGAATGACATTGGTAAAAAAATGCGATTTTTCCGTATCGGTTTGGAAAAACGAGTTGCGGGTAAGATCGCTGGGGAGGTGTGCCACAAGCTGGTCGGCAAAGGCCCTGTCTTCGGTTATCGGTATCTTTTTGTGTATCGGATCGTAGAGGAACACCTTGCCGCCAGTCAGTTGGGCAATCATATCGGTCCACAGACAGGATTTCACCGCAAGCTCGACAAAGGCCACCGGATTGTCTTTTTTATCCGTCACGATCGAGAGAATGCAAAATTCGACCGGGCAGGACTCCATATTCGTGTCGGTTCCACGGAAATAATAATGAAAGGCAAAATCCGTAGCAGCCTGATCGAATTTTGCCTTGAATTCTGGGGGAAGGGTAAGGGGTCTGGCTGGAGGACCTTTGACCTGCTGGAGAATGAGGCTTCTGTCTTTGTCAAACACAGAAAAGCGGACAATGCTCTCCTCTGCCAGTGAGAGAAACAGACCATCCAGTACCATGCGTGCGCTTTTATTTTTGGGGTCCAGCGCCAGACTGGCGAGTTCATCGATCATCAATACGGTAGTCAATGATTTCTCAAGGCGCTGTTTCTGATGGGTGATGACACTGTCGAGGGCGATGGTATTGGCGGTGCCCATGGCTTTATCGCGTTCGGCTTTCAAAGCATTGGTGCCCTGAAGGTAGAGAGGGATGATCACCGGGCAAAGAACGACAATCGGAAGGATGACCATGCACATTATTTTGAGTTTCAAGGAAACCCTGCTCAAGACATTCATGACAACATCACCTCTTGAATTGGTTATAAAACCGTTATTGAAAATCTTATCATCATAGATGTTGACGCAAAAGAGAATTTTTCAAATACCTGACATTAATTATTGTCATCATCGCTGAAAGGTTCTGACCTAATCAAGCTCCCGGACTCATAGCGCTTATGTTGTTCCCATGGCTATTCGTACCTGGAGAAACTGGCGATAATCTTATCTCCGCCTTTTTTTTGGGCTGAGTACATGGACCACTTTACCTGCGGTTGTCGAGTCGGTCGCTCTCGAGATCAGTCACACGCAGTCGAATAGAGTCGCAAAAAATTCTGGCGCGCCGCGATAACCAAGGCCTGAAAAGCCAATAAAAATTCATCTGGAATATCGCAAATTAGCTCCGGGGGGCACCGTCCAGTATCAGCGATTTATGCACCCGCTGATTGTGCTGCGACGTCATGATTTGGTTTGAGCCGAGAATAAACAGGGTATTGTAAAAGAATAAAACAGCTGGGAGCCAGAGGTGTCGTTGATCAGGCATTGGGAAAGACTCTGGCGTGAATAGGCACCAAAGATCTTAAACAATGAAATGCTGGGGCTGTTGACCAAACCGAAAGCCCTTGGTCAGCGCTTGGCACATGCGCATCGTGCGCTTGTGCATGAAAGGTCACGCAATATCCAACTGAGGCAGAATGCATCTTGTCTGCTCGAACGCGAGGGCAGGGCAAATACCAATTTCCTGCCCCTGGCACCGATTTGATCCGCCGTCCCCGCTAAAATCCAGATGTTTTTGATTGTTTGTCGATTGGGTGCAGGTTTTGTGATTGTCGGTCAAAAGGTGAACATTGCGGTGGACGGCGATGTTTTTTCATCGATCTGCTGTTTTACTATCGCAACCTGCGTTGCAATATGTTGATTGAACGCAAAAAATGTGTCGTATCTAAAAACGTATCTATTTTACTGTTATTTTTGGGCAATGGAGACCGGCGGGAGGCAAATTGCCTGTTTGATGTGCTGTTCGAAAGACCGAATAGGGCTTTGAGTGCCAGAATTTTGCAAAAGGCATGGTTGCTACGTTGTCAAATGAGACGGGACGATAAGGTTGTTCAATAGGATCGATAGACTGGGGAAGCTTGGCCGCATACCGTAAATTGGTAAAGACGCATGGGGAAACGTTGTGTTACATCGACAAAGGCGGCGTTCTGGATATTTTCGGTGCACAATGGAGGCCTGGTGATAGCCAGAAATAATTCGTTTTCAAGGTGGTTTGGGCTTGGCTCCGGTCGCTTGTCGAGTGCTGGCACCCGGAAAAGGATTGAGAGGCCGGCGTCATACCCGGCAGCTACAGCATCATCCAATTGCCGGCGTATACATTTCCATTCCTGCGCGGTTTCAGGTAAAATAGCCTCGCGCTCGTCAACGATGGGCTCCCTCCCTTATCCAGAGGGCTGATGACCACTGGGAAGGCCCCCTGTCTTTCAATAAATCTGGCAGCTTTTGAATATCATGCAGGGTTTTTCGGAAAGGGCGGTTTGGGTGCAATCCTGCGGTTAAGTCTGATTGAACTGGTTCAGGTCGTTCTGAACCTTACTCTCTATTTTTTTTTATTCCATGCCCCCTAACCCTTCCCAGCTTTCGCCAGAACAGCAGAGCGCTACCCTTGAACGTTCGGCACTGTTTGTTGCCACCTTGACTTCGTTCATGGGGCCGTTCATGATTTCCTCGGTCAATGTCGCCCTGCCGACTATTCAGGCAGACTTGGCGATGAATGCCGTCCAACTGAGCTGGATAGCCACCGCCTATCTGCTGGCGGTTGCGGTCGGCTTGCTGCCGGCCGGCAAGATCGCCGATATCCATGGCCGAAAAAAAGTCTTCTGCACCGGTTTGATAGTGTACACCCTTGGGTCGACGGCTGCCGCCTTTGCTGGCAATGCCACCTGGTTGATTATCTGCAGAGTACTTCAGGGCTTAGGGGCGGGAATGTTCGTGACCACGGGCGTGGCCATCTTGACCTCCATTTTTCCGCAGCAAAAACGGGGCCGGGCGATCGGTATCTATGTGGCCGCGGTGTATGTGGGCCTTTCGGTCGGCCCCTTGGTCGGCGGTATGCTGACACAGCATTTCGGCTGGCGCTCCATTTTTTTACTGATGCTGCCGCTGGGAATCGGCTCCGTCGTCATCACCTTGACCTTTCTTAAAGGTGAATGGGCTGACAGCCGCAGTCATCGGCTCGATATCTCGGGCAGCCTGATCTACGCCGTGGCCATCCTCTCGCTGGTCTACGGCGCTACCATCCTGCCTTCGTTGACCGGCAGCATCCTTATTGGCATCGGCCTGCTCGGGATGGTCCTGTTTTTCCGGCAGCAGGCGCAGGCTCACTATCCATTATTCGAGGTGGCCCTCTTTACTGAAAACCGCACCTTTACCTTTTCCAGCCTGGCGGCCCTGCTCAATTACTCGGCGACCTTTGCGGTCACCTTCCTGATGAGCCTCTATCTGCAATACATCAAAGGCATGTCGCCGCAGACAGCCGGGGTCTTCCTCATGGCGCAACCGGTGATGATGGCCGCATTTTCTCCTATCGCCGGTCGACTATCGGACCGTATAGAACCGCGATTGCTGGCCTCGGCAGGCATGGCCATCACCGTGGCGGGCATGCTGGTGTTCACCCGGCTCGACGCCGACACCCACATGACCGGCATCGTCTGCAATCTGGTTGCACTGGGGTTTGGTTTTGCGCTGTTTTCCTCGCCGAACATGAGCGCCATCATGGGGGCCGTGGCCAAGGAGCAGTATGGCATTGCCTCCGGGGTCTCAGCCACCATGCGGTTGATGGGACAGATGGTGAGCATGGCGATTGCTACCGTGGTGCTGGCCTTATTGGTCGGCCGACAGGCGATTGGACCCGCAAATTATCCACAATTTTTACTCAGCGTCCGCACAATTTTTGCCATCTCCGCTCTGTTGTGCGCCGTCGGGGTCTACTTTTCCATGTTTCGCGGTCGGTTGCGGCATGATTGAAACCGTTGTCATCCCTTCGTTTCCCTCTGCATCTCTGAAAAAATTAAGACAAAAGTGGACTGCAAATCAAGCACCATGGCCTGGACCGGCATCCTGTGTTCCAACCCGCCGTTGTGCGAGTGAGTCGGACCACCCCTGAACTCACTGCACCCGATGCGCGGGAGAGTGCAGCGAGTTTGCATTTAACGGGGGTAGTATGATTCAACGCAGAGTTTTTTCAACGATTTCCTTGACGTCATCGGAGAGCGACGGCTGGTTGCCGATACGCTCGAGCTGCGCCCGCATTAGTTGCTGCCGAGCCGCATTATACCGTCGCCACTGGGTGAATGGGGTGATCATCCGTGAAGCGATCTGCGGATTAAGGTCATCGAGCAGGAGCACCTGGTCGCCCAGGAAGGCGTAGCCGCTGCCGTCGGCCGCATGAAACTGACCATGGTTGGTGGCGCAGAAGGTGGCGATCAGGGACCGTACCTTGTTGGGGTTTTTGTAGGTAAAAGAGGGGTGGGTGGTCAAGGCCTTGACTCGGTCCAGGGTACCGGGCAGGGTGCAGCCGGCCTGGAGGATCAGCCATTTATCGACCACCAGCGGGTCGATCTGCCATTTGGCATGGAAATCGGCGAGTAGTGTGGTTCCGGCCTCGAGGTCGGCATTGACCACGCCGTTTAAGGCAGCGATTGCGTCGGTCATGTTGTCGCTGGCCGCATATTGCTGCAACCCTAACTGCAGCAGTGCGGGTTCAAGGGTGCCGTCTTGATCCGGGGTAAGCAGATACGCGAGGCAATGATTGCGCAGTGCCCGTTTCCCGGCTTCATGGGCACTGTAGTGGTAGGGACCGGTACCCTGCAAAGCCTGGTAGCGGGCCAGCAGCGCATTCTGGAGGGTGCGGGCCAGCAGGGCGCGGAACTGTTGCCGGACCGAAAAAACCGCCACCGGGTCGATCTCCGCCAGCTGCTGGCTGACCCAGTTTTCCGAAGGCAGGATCAGGGCCATGGCCAGGAAGGCCGGATCACTGTCCTGATCGGCAAGCAGGTTGGCCATCCCCCTGACCAGTTGCTCCGGCACCAGGACGGGCTCGCCTTGCCGATACCGCCCGATCTGGGCCAGCATGGCCTGCAGGCCGAGTCGCTGCCCGGCATCCCAGCGGTTGAACGGATCAGGATCATGGGCCATCAACAGACCCAGTTCGGTATCGGACTGCGCGAAATTGACCCGTACCGGTGCCGAGAAATTGCGGAGAAAGGAGACCGTGGGCCGGTGCTTGATGCCGGGAAAAACGAAATCCTGCTTCTGGGCCGACAGGTGCAGCACCTTGGTGGTGGGGCCGGTAGCTGAATCCTCCAGGGGGATCGAGGCGCCTTGGTCATCCAGCAGCCCTACGGCCAGCGGCATGAAAAACGGTTGTTTGGCCACGGTTTCCCGGGTAGCCGGACAGGATTGGACGACGTGCAGGGTAAGGTGCTGCGCGGACTCGTCATAGGTGGCGCGAACCGTCAATTCCGGAGTTCCGGCTTGGCTGTACCAGCGTTTAAACTGTTGCAGGTCGCAACCCCAGGCCGATTCCATGGCCGCGACAAAATCGTCGCAGGTCACCGCCTGACCGTCGTGGCGCTCAAAATAAAGGTCCATGCCCTGGCGGAAGGCTTCCGCACCGAGCAGGGTATGAAGCATGCGGATGACCTCCGCCCCTTTATTGTACACCGTCAGTGTATAAAAATTGTTAATTTCGACAAAAGACGGCGGTCGGACCGGATGCGCCATAGGGCCAGAGTCCTCGCGGAACTGGAAGGAACGGATGATGTTGGCGTCCTGAATTCGTTTCACCGGGCGGGAGGTCATGTCCGCGGTAAACTCCTGATCGCGGAAGACGGTCAAGCCTTCCTTGAGGCTGAGCTGGAACCAGTCGCGGCAGGTGATCCGGTTGCCGGTCCAGTTATGGAAATATTCGTGGGCGATCACCCCTTCGATGCCCTCGTAATCGACGTCGGTGGCGGTTTCGGGCAGGGCCAGCACGTACTTGGAGTTAAAAACGTTGAGCCCTTTATTTTCCATGGCACCCATGTTGAAGTCATCCACCGCCACAATCATGTAGGTGTCAAGATCGTACTCGCGCCCGAATTTTTCCTCATCCCATTGCATCGCTTTTTGGAGGGAGCGGATGGCATGGAAGCATTTGTTACGGTTACGTTCTTCCACATAGAAATGGAGATCGACAGTCCGGCCGGAACATGTGGTGTAGGTATCGCTGATTTGTTCCAGATTGCCGGCTACCAGGGCAAAGAGGTAGCAGGGTTTGGGGAAGGGGTCGTGCCAGGTGGCATAGTGGCGGCCATCGGCCAGGTCGCCGCTGTCGATGAGATTGCCGTTGGACAATAGGACCGGGCAGGCGGCCTTGTCACCGACCACGGTGGTGGTGAATACGCTCATCACATCGGGCCGATCGGGGAAGCAGGTGATGGTGCGAAAGCCTTCCGGCTCGCATTGGGTGCAGTAGTTGCCCGAGGAGCGATATAACCCCTCCAGGGCGGTGTTGCCCTCTGGATTGAGCAGGGTTTCGATCTCCACCACAAAGGGTTCATCCGGCACAGGAGCAATGGTAAGGATGCCCTCGGCAAATCGATATTGTTCGGCGGTCAGTTCCGTGCCCTCCAGGGTGACCCTCACCAGTTCCAGTTTCTTGGCGTTGAGCACCAGCGGTTGCCGATTTTTGTTATTGGGGCGGCACTGCAGCCGGGAATGGACGCGGGTGGCCTGGGGATCAAGTTCGACCCGCAGAGCTACGCTGTCGACCAAGTAGGCCGGAGGGGTGTAATCGTTGAGGAAGGTTTCTTTTTTATGCATTGTCACAGGAATAACCTCTGGAATTAAAAAAAGTTGAAAAAATTAATCAAGACAATCTGGTTCAAAAAACAGCCATTGCACCTGAGGAAAAGCTGCCTTCAGCGCCTGTTCGCAGGTGTTGATGTCAGCGACCAACTGCTGGCTCGAGCCTGTGGTCGTCATTCTGGCCTTGATGGCCACCATGACATCGTCGCCCAGTTGCAGGGTGAGGATATTGAGCACGGTTTCTATTTCGGAACGTTGCTGCAAGAGGGTCACCATCTGCTGCTTGATCGCCGGGTCGACCCCCTGACCCACCAGCAGGGACTTGGTTTCCACACCGATGAAGAAAGCTACCGTCACCAGGAGCAGGCCGATAGCCATCGACCCCAATGCATCGTAGACCGGATTGGCCGTGAGCAGGGTTAGGAGGATGGCTGCCGCGGCAACACCCAGGCCGAGCAAGGCGGCAATATCTTCGCCGAAAACCACCAGCAGGGCGGAGTTGCGGGTTGTGCGGAACCAGTGGACAAAACTGTGGGTGCCGCGCTCCTTGTTGACCTCGCGCACGCACCCCCAGAGCGACATGGCCTCGGCGCCCAGGGAGAAGAGCAACACCGTCAGGGCGATGGCCGGGGTTTTCAGGGGCTCGGGATGGAGAAGCTTATGGTATCCTTCATAGATGGAAAAGAGGCCGCCCATGCTGAACAGGATGAGGGCGACGATGAAGGACCAAAAATAAATTTCTTTGCCGTGGCCGAGGGGATAGTCAGGAGTTGGCGGGCGTTTAGCCTGGCGGAGGCCGAGCAGGAGCAGACCCTGGTTGCCGGTATCGGCGAGCGAGTGGACGGCTTCGGCCAGCATGGCCCCTGAACCGGTAAAAATCGCGGCAAAGAGTTTAGCCAAAAAAATAGCGAAATTGGCTGCAAGAGCGTACAGTATGCTCCTCAATGAATCAGCGCCATGCGCCATGGAAGACTCCGTGGGAAAGGTTTTTTTTAAAAAGAAAATGGATGGAACGCGTCCGTTGACAGCGGAACGTTCAGGTTCCGTCCAAAGCTATCGTAAAGATCTGATGAAAGCAAGCATAAGACCAAATTCCTCTGTTTCCAGGATAGAAATGCCCCGGCAGCGATCTGTGGCCCCCTTTTGGTACGCCCTCATACCCGGAAACTGAAGCAGATGGCGGAGAACATCGACATTCTGGTTATCGGTGCTGGTCCCGGCGGCCTGGCCTGTGCAACCCTGCTGGCCCAGCAAGGGGCCAACGTTGCGTTGGTGGAGCGAAAGGCCTTCATCGGGCCCAAGGTCTGCGCTGGCGGTATTACCTGGGGCGGGTTGATCAAGCATGTTCCGCCCGGACTGATCGAGCGCGGGTTTCCCCAGCAGCATGTGATCACCCGTCTGCAGCGGGTGGTGGTTGCCGAAACCAATCCGATCATCGCCACCATCAGCCGGGAGCGGCTCGGGCAGTGGATGGCGGACCAAGCCAGAGAGGCCGGCGTCACGATCCTCACCCAGACCCGGGCCCTGGCACTGGAAAAGCATAGGGTGATCCTGGAAACCGGAGCCCGCTCAAGGCGAACCCTCGGTTTTGACCATCTGGTGGGGGCTGACGGCTCGCATTCCTTGGTTCGCCGCTTCCTCGGCCTGCCGACAACCGCCATGGGAATCGGCCTCAATTGCATGCTGCCCGGCCGTCACCCACAGATGGAATGGCACCTCCACACCGGTAGATTCGGGTACGGGTATGGCTGGATTTTTCCGCACGCCGAGGTCGTTTCCATCGGTGCGTATGGCGATGTCAACAACCTATCGGCCCGGGTTTTGAAGCAGCGGTTACTGAGTTGGGCGGCAGAACGGGGATTCCAGCTCGATCCTGCGGCTATGCGGGCGGGATGGGTTAATTTCGATTATCGCGGGGTCCGTTTTGACCGTACCTGGCTGGTCGGCGATGCTGCCGGGCTGGCCTCCGGACTCACCGGCGAGGGCATTTATCCGGCCTTGGTTTCGGGGCAGGCTGTGGCGCGCATGATCCTTGATCCGAAATATCCGGCCACCGAATTAATCGGGTTGGCCAACAAACATCGGCGGCATCGACGAATTGTCGATCTGGCGGCGAGGCAGCGTCCTCTCTGCGGCCTGATGCTGGAGATACTGGCCGTGCTGTTGCGCCTAAAAATACTTGATTTTCGCATTCTGGAAATGGCAGAGTAATAATAATAGTGACTATTTAGCCAGTTTTTTTTCTATTTTTTTTAAAAAGCTTTTGACAGGGTTTTTATTTGATTTTTTAAAATCATCGTTAAAGCATGCACGTTTCATTTTGCCCCATGGGCCTCCTTTGTTTGCCTTCAGGTGTCGATGAGCCAAACCACTGCGAGTGGGGGATTGCGCAAAAATAAATAATGCAACACAGCTCAATATAAGGACAAAAAATTCGGTTTTAAAACCCGTGGTATAGTAGGACAGGACTTAATCACGGGGGCTGGAGTGACGATCAATAATATCAATGCAGAAGAGACTGTTCGGAAGGTTGCCGACCTTATTGCGGCGGAGAAAGGTCTATCGCCGGCGCTTAAGGGTAGCCTTGACGTGCTGCTGATGTTGGTCTCGCTGTTGCTGAATCGTTTAGGGCTCAACAGCAAAAACAGCAGCAAGCCGCCCTCGACTGACCCTTTTCGCAAAAAAGAATCGCGGCAAACGAATGGGCGTAAACCCGGTGGCCAGCCCGGACATATCGGTGCCACGCTGAAACAGGTGCCTGACCCCGATATCGTCAAGGAGATTCCGGTAAACAGGAATCACCTGCCTCCCGGGCAATACCGCTCGGTCGGGTATGAGGTGCGACAGGTAATTGATCTGGACATCACCACGGTTGTGACCGAATGGCGCGCTGAAGTTCTGACGGATGAGCAGGGAAAACGGTATGTCGCGCCCTTCCCGGATGGGGTCTTGCGGCCCGTGCAGTACGGGATCGGCGTCAAGGTCAATGCGGTCTACATGTCTCAGTATCAGATGATACCGTATAATCGGATCGAGGAACATTTCCTTGATCAGAT
>JAFLKR010000123.1 GCA_019163135.1 Desulfobulbaceae bacterium
CCGGTAGCTGTCAGTGGGTCCTGGTAGGTGTGCTGCTGCAGGGTGTCGGCGATGGCCGCCTGTTCGTGGAACATCTCCCGAATCCTGTCGGTCATCCGGTTCATGGCGATGACCACCCGTCGGAGTTCCCTGGTCCGGGGCAGTTGTTCTTGGATGGAAAACTGGCGATCGCACAATGCCATGGCCTGTTCTTCGACCCTGCGCAGGGGCTTGAGCAGAGTCCGCAGGCCGAGGCCGCCCAGCAAGGCCACGACCGCACCGGTGAGTGAAAACCACAGGGCCGTGGTCTGGGCAGCATGCCAGAGTGTCAGATAGGCGTATCCGGGATGGCTTTCAACCGTGATTTTCCCGGCCTGTTGCCAGCCGTGCATGACCAGAGACGTCGCCTGGGGAGCGGAGAGCGGTACGAGGCGGATGAACCAGGCCGGCACCTGTTCCAGGGTAAGGTCGGCGCGGCGTTCGATCAGCGGTTTTCCGGTAACGTCATGCAACTCGATAATCCGGTAGTAGCCCCGATCAAAAAGGGCATTGATCATGGTTTCCATGGTCGGGATATCAATCCCTTTGGCAAGGGTAGTAAGGGAGAGGCCAAGCGAGGTGGCTGTACCCTGGGCATGGGTCTCCATCTGGTTGACCAGGAAATCACGGGTGCGTTTGAGTTCGCCCATCCAGAGTCCGGTACAAAGGCAGAGCAGGATGAGTAAGGTGCTGAGCAGCAGTTGTCTATACAAGGTCATGGCTTACTCTCATTTTAGTGAAGCTCTTCGGTCATTCTGGTCAACAGATCCTGCCAGCGCGTGAGGCGACTGCCATCGCCGACCCTCTCTCCCTTTCCTCGCTGTTTCGCCACCCAAAGGCCGGAGCCATTGAGGCTGTAAACCGGCAGCAGATCGGTTCTTTCGGAAGAAGATTTGATGGCGTCAACGAGGTTGTCGAGGACCAGCGGTTCCACGCCGGGTGCCGGGTAATAGGTGAGTACCATGTGGGCCAGATTAAGGCGCAAGGCCGTGACATAGGTCAAAGTCAACTGGTTTTCCTTAATCCCGAGACTGATCAGAGTGAAATATTTGGCGATGGCAAAATCCTCGCAATCGCCCCCGTCACTGGCGAGAAATTCGGTGGGCGTTGCCCAATAATCTTCAACGTCCCAATGGGTTGAATCGTTTAAAAATCGAGTTTTATTGAAAAAACGGTTCACTTTTTCGAGCTTGGCCAAATCATTGCCGCCTTGCATCCGCATGAGGTCTTGCCAGGCAAGCAGACGCTTGCGTGCAGACGATCCATATTGCTCCTCGGCCTGGCGGAGTGACCGTTCGCTGATGACAAACGATTCCCCGGTGAAGACCGGAACCACCGTTACCATCACCAGGAGCAGGGCGATCCAGCGGGCTGGTAGACGGGGTACGTGAGTAAGGAAATTGCCGAGGGGCATTGGTGTACCGGTGGGCAAATGGTTGTGAATCAATGAGGAAAGGAGGATGAATTCTAAGGATACGACAATTATACGAATGCATTATTGCCAGGTATAGGTGTTGTTGTAAAGGGAGATTATTCCGATAAAATGGAATTATATTCCGGTAATGCGGAATATGTTCGGGGGTCGGATCAAGCCGAAGAACGCTCGGATTTGATTTCCGTTTTGAGGGCTTGGGCGAGTTCGTGGAGGGAGTAAGGCTTTTTGATGAATTGACTGATACCAAGATCCATGGCTCGGTCGATATCCTCGAGGTTGGAATAGCCGCTGGTAATGATGGCCTTCTGGCCCGGCACATATTTGATGATCTGCTCATAGGTTTCGCAACCGTTGATCCCGGGATCCATCAGCATGTCCAGCATAACGAGATCCACCTGTGTCGTTTTAATGAATTCGATAGCCTCTTCGCCCGATTTTACCGTAAGGGCCTGGTAACCAAGCCGCGAGAGCAGGCGGCGGGCTATTTCCCGTTGGCTTTGCTGATCGTCGACCACCAAAATTTTTTGACCATTGCCCTGATAGCTGCTGATCGTTGGTGCCGGTTGTGCCGGTTGGCAGGCCTCCGAGCGGTCCACCGGAAAATAAAGCGCGAATAGCGAGCCCTTGTTGGTGCTGATCACATCAATATAGCCGCTGTGGTCATGGACGGTGTTCCATACCACCGCCAATCCGAGGCCGGTGCCGCTGCGGCCCATAACCTTCTTGCTGTAGAATGGACTGAATATCTGTTTGATGTCCTGGGGCGAAATGCCGGGGCCGTCATCTTCGACCGAAATCACCACATACTCGTTCGGTTCTATGGTTTCATACCCATGATAGGTGCTGTGGAGCTGGACGTTTTTGGTGGTTAGGACGATCTCTCCTTTAATCTGGATTGCCTCGGCCGCATTGTTGACCAGATTGATGATCGACTTGGAGAGGTGCATGGCCGAGCAACTTATAGTCTGCAGTTTGCCTTCCAGGTAGGGAGTGAGCTTCACCTCCGGGTAACGATGGCTGAGCTCTTTGAATTCAACGGATTTAAGATAGCTGGAAACCAGTGTGTTGACATTATGCACCTCTTTTTTGCAGGTGGCTCCCCGGGCAACGGTCAACAGGTCATTAACGACGGCGGCCGCTCTTTTACCGGCTTCACGGATCATCATGAGCTCTTCGCGGTATTTGAAATCATCGCCTAGATCCATGAGCAGCAGTTCGGGATAAGTGATAATCCCTGCCATGATGTTATTAAGGTCATGGGCCACCGAACTGGCCATCAGGCCAAGCGACTCCATGCGCTGGGCGTCGGCCAGTTTTTTGGTCAATGCAATTTTTTGGTGCAGGGCGGTTTCATTGGCGGTGACGTCGCGAATGGCGGCGACCTGTACTTGGCGTCCCTGGTAATCGATATGTTTGACCCTGATTTCGACCGGGAAGGTGGCACCATTTTTTCTAACACCCCGCGCTTCGAACGGTCCGATGGTGTCGGGATCTTCCGGCAAGGTCATGGAGCGGACGGAATTACGGTCCAGCAGGACATCGAAGATCTGTTTACCCAGCAGTTCGTTTTCCTGGTAACCAAACATCTGGCACAGTTGGCTGTTGGTCTGCAGGAGTTCACCGCGTTCATAGATAATGATTCCTTCCCAGGTGGCCTGGGCCAACTGGCGGAATCGTTTCTCGCTGTTGTGCAGATCCTGTTTGAGTTGTTTGTGTTGAATACTTCTGGCGACGGTTCTGATCAGTTGTTCGGGACTGCAGGGTTTGCGGATATAGTCATAAACGCCTAGGCGAAGGCATTCCACAGCATTGTCGATAGTGGCGTTTCCAGTCAGCATGATGACCGCAGTTCCGGGATGCTCGTCTCCGATCCGGGCGGCGATGTGGTTGCCGTTGATATCGGGCAGGTTGATGTCCACCAGGGCTACTGAATAGGCCTGTTGCTGCAGGGAATGAAAGGCCTGGACGCCTGAATTTACAATATCTACATGATATCCCTCGGCTTTGAGTAGAATCTCGAGGCTGGTGCAGAAGCGAATTTCATCGTCGATGATGAGCACAGAGTGCATCATAGGTATCAATATATTCTGTCAGAAGATGCGTGTCGTCGCCCGAGGTGGGTCGCCTGCAACGGACAACGGAGTTGGTAAAGGAATCTTGCCGAACTATACATAAAAATTATTGAAGCGTGTTTACAGCTAATTGTCCAATAAAAAAACAATACTTCAATCAGTGCAAGGGGCTCAGGCAGGGAAAGTAAGGGGCTCAGGCGGGGAAAGTGAGAGAGAACACTGTGGCACCTCGGTTTGATTCGCAGGCAACCGATCCTCCCATCCGATACATCAGTCGCTGCACAATCGCCAGGCCTAACCCGCTATGTCCTTCTTTTTTGGTCGAAGTGCCTTCCTTAAAGAGCTCAGCCTGAACGATCGGGGCAATACCGGGGCCATTATCGGTTACCGATATGATCGCGGTGTTTAAATGCGCGGCGGTCCGGACGGTGATGCTGCCTTGCCCGGCCACGGCATCCATGGCATTGCCCAGGAGATTCTGCATGATCTGGCGAAGCAACTGGGCATCGGCGCGGAGCACAATAGGCTGTTCCCATGGGATAATGGTCAGGGTGACCTGGTTGTCACCGGGGAGCGAGGCTCGGAACAGGTCGAGGATCTCTCCCAGATGCTGGTGCAGGTCCACCTGCTCCAGATGGAGGTCCTCTTGTTCCTTGGACAGATCTTTCAGATGCGCAGTGATGCGGCAAATCCGTTCCAGTTCGTTGTCAATAATCGCGAGCTCTTCGGAAATGACCTCGCCTTTGCTGTTTTTTTTGTCGAGGATATAGAGGTAATTGCGGAGAATAGCTAAAGGGTTGTTGATCTCATGGGCAATTTTTCCGGCAACCATATTGGCGGCCTGCAATCGTTCGGCGGCGATTTGTTCCGCCTGCCGTGCTTTTAGACGTTCCAGGTAAAAGGAGATGGCGGCGTGGTTAGCCAGGAGCCGAAGCGGTGTCCACTGGCTTACCAGGGAGTGGTGCGATTTTTCTTTGAGGCCGATGATGAGCAGTCCCTGTATTTCGTCCCGGTGGCTCATTGGAATCGCCGCCATGCCATCCGTGCCCAGAAGACGGAGTAATTGGGCATCAAGCAGGTTCACCGGACCTTTCGCCACCGACTTTTTTTGGAAGGAATGGAGCGGGCGGCGCTGCAGCAGGGCCTTTCCGGGCAAACTCTCGCGATGTCGTTCCGGAGCAAGGGTGAAGCCGCCGGTTTCCCTGGCCAGTTTGTTGTCGGGCGAAGCGTGGCAGTGAAATTCACCGGTTTGAGGATCGAGCAGCATGATCAGGCAGGTGTCTTCGTTGAAAAGAATTTTGAGGCCTTGCTCAACCGCACTGATGATCTGTTCGCTGTTCTCGGCCCGTAGCAGATTGTCTAGTGCGCCACTGAGCTGGGTGATATCCCGGATACGGTTAATCAGGCCCAGGGAGGTTTCCTTGTGGACCTCCTGGCTTTCCGGTTCCTGGTCGTGGGAGGTCCGGGCATTGCGGGGGATATGAATTCCGAACTGGTCGGCGATCTGTGTGATCTGTTCTTCCACTCCCTCGTAGAGGGCGCTGACCTGCGGGGGAGACAGGTGGAAGAAGCGCTTGCCCGCATCCAGGCATTCCTGGCTGGGGGGATCGCTGTGGCTGAGCAGATCGGCCAGGCTGGCGATTCTGGTCAGCGGCAGGGCTTGGGCAACCTCGTCGACGGGATGATGATGATAGCGGATGGCGTCGGCCAACAGGGCGGGCAGACGCCACTGTTCGCAGAGCCAGGCCCCGGCCTCGCAGTGGTTGACATGGAGTTTTTCTTCTTCGAGAAAGGCCAGGCGCCCGTTATGGCAACGAACCCCTTTGAGCAGCAGGGGAGCGTATTTGCCGGGGAAGGCCATCCATAATAATAACTTGCCGATGTCGTGGAGGAGCCCGGTCAGGTAGGCTTCCGACGCTTCCGGGTAACCAGTCGCGACCGCAATCTTTTGGGCGAGCAGGGCATTGAGGTAAGAATGATGCCAGAATCGATCGATGGACAGCAGGCCGTTGGTCTCCACTCGGCGGAAGACCTGTTGCACCGAGACGCTGATCGCGAGATTTCTGACCGTATCCGCTCCCAGGTACACCACCGCTTGTTCCATGTCGGTGAAGGCTTTGCGGGCGCTGATAAAAGCCGAGTTGACCAACTGGAGCAATTTGGCGCTGATGGCGGCATCCTTGTCGACAATCCGGGCAATGGTCTGGAGTTTGATGTCGGCATCATGGCAGCTGTCGATCAGTTGCACCAGTACCTGCGGCATGCTTGGCAGGTTCCCGGAGACCTTGAGGTTGTTGAGGATGTTGTGGGCGTTGGTCATCGCTGGGCTGAAGGCAAAGAAAAAACAATGATTTCTAAAACAAGACAGACTCTAAGCTGTATAGCAGAGCAAAAAAGAAAAATCCAGCAACCATAGGGGGAAAGTTGCATTTACACTGCGTTCACCTGATTGCATAATCGGCCAAGTACCCAACGGGTCGTTCTGGAAAAATTACCTTGACCCTCTCCATCCTGGTTAGGTAGTGTCGCGAACATGGGGTGTGGGGTGCAAGGACCGGCGTAAGATTTTTTCTTTTCAAGGGGGAGCAATTTGAAGGTTAACGGGCGGGAGTACCGGTCGATCTGGCTGGCAGCGGATGGTCTTGGTGTTGAAATTATTGATCAGACCGAATTGCCCTTTCGTTTGGTGGTGGCTCGTCTGCAAACCCTGGAGGCGGCGATGCATGCAATCCGTCGGATGTTGGTCCGGGGAGCGCCGCTTATCGGAGCCACGGCGGCCTACGGTATTTGTCTGGGACTCCGCCGGAGCGCTTCATCCGCCGCCCTGGAGAACATGGCCGCAGCGCTGATTGCCTGCCGGCCTACCGCGATCAATCTGCGCTGGGCCGTGGATCGGATGCTGCGGGTGCTGTTGCCGTTGCCGGAAGGGGAGCGTCTGGCCGCTGGCTACCGCGAGGCCGGGCAAATCTGCGAAGAGGATGTGGCGACCAACGAGGCTATCGGTCGGCACGGTGCGGGCTTGATCGACACGATTTGGCGGAAGAAAGGGGCCCGTAGCCCAGTAAACATCCTCACTCACTGCAATGCCGGCTGGCTGGCCACTGTGGATTGGGGTACGGCCCTGGCGCCGATCTTCAAAGCGGTGGCTGCGGGCGTTCCAGTTCATGTCTGGGTGGACGAGACCCGGCCCCGCAACCAGGGCGCCAGTTTGACCGCCTGGGAACTGGTGGCTGCCGGGGTGGATCATGACCTGATCGTCGATAATGCCGGCGGCCACCTCATGCAGCATGGCCGGGTGGATCTCTGCATTGTTGGCACCGACCGCACCACCGCCAGCGGCGATGTCTGCAACAAGATCGGGACCTATCTCAAGGCCCTGGCCGCTTTTGACAACGGTGTGCCTTTTTATGTGGCCCTGCCTGGATCCACGGTGGACTGGACGGTGAGTGACGGGGTGGCGGAGATTCCTATTGAGGAGCGGGGGGAGGAAGAGGTGCTGCAGATTCAGGGGCAGGATGCCGAGGGCACGATGCGCAGGGTGTCAATAGCGCCCCCTGCAACCCGGGCGGTCAATCCGGCCTTTGACGTTACTCCTGCCCGACTGGTGACCGGCCTGATCACCGAGCGAGGCATCTGTGCCGCGAGTCGGCCAGGTTTGCTCGGCCTCTATCCGGAGCAGGGCCAATGACCGAGAATGGATTGCGGCAGCATCTATTGGCCACCGCCCGAGCCATGAACAGCCAGGGGCTGAATCAGGGGACTTCCGGCAATGTCAGCGTTCGGAACGGGGAGGGTTTTGTGATCACTCCCTCAGCCTTGCCCTATGACCGGTGTACCCCGGAGGATATGGTCCGGGTGGACTGGTCCGGCCAGCCCCAGGGGAGCCGCAAGCCCTCCTCGGAATGGCGGATGCATCGCGACATCTATTGCCAATATCCCCAGGCGGGTGCCGTTCTTCATGCCCACTCGTTGTACTGCACCACCCTGGCCTGTCTGGAACGATCGATCCCGGCCTTTCATTACATGGTGGCCATGGCCGGGGGCGATAGCATTCGTTGCGCTCCGTACGCTACCTTCGGCACCCAGGCACTGTCGGATGCAGTGATTCAGGCCCTGGACAACCGATCTGCCGCACTGCTTGCCCATCACGGCATGATCTGCTTTGCCGCTGATCTCGATCAGGTACTGGCCCTGGCTGTTGAGGTTGAGACCCTGGCGCGTATCTACCTGCAGGCCCTGCAGATTACCGAACCCTCGGTGTTGCCGGATGCGGAGATGGCCGAGGTGCTGCTTCTATTCAAGGGATACAAGGCCTGATTGGTTCCGGCTCGCCGGGCTCTTGCCTGGTTTTTTTACTAGCGGAGGTTTGGGTTATGAGTCCGTCAGCTTAAAAATTTATAATAAGTAAGGGGTGTTGTCGCTGCCTTTATTAATTTGGTGTTGTTGGAGAGGAAAAATTTCTATCTGATGCTGAGTTGTCGGATGATGGCGGCAAAGGCACCTAAAATAACAACTAGCCGGACAGCAAGGCGTCCGATTAATAGATCCAGGTGCGAATTCGATAGATTGTCAATAAAGCCAGGTGCCAATCTGGTAAACCGCTACCGCCATGCTATAGGCAAACACCGTGTTGAAAACGATGGAGAAGGCTGCCCATTTCCATGACCCCGCCTCTTTGGCAATACAGACCACGGTGACAAAGCAGGGGGCATAGAACATGATGAATACCAGCACCGCTAGCGCCACCACCGGATTCCAGCCGGGATCCTTGGCTAGCCGTTCACTGAGCGAGGTCGCATCTTCGGAGCTGACATCGCCCAACGAGTAAGCCGTGCCCAGAGTCGAGATGATCACCTCTTTAGCCGCAAATCCGCCGATCAGGGCAATGTTCGTGCGCCAGTCGATCCCGGCGTAGCGACTGACCACTTCGCAGGCAATCCCTATGCGTCCCCCGAAGGAATTTCGTAATCCCTCCATGGCTTCAGTCGCCTTGATTTTCTGCAGCGCTTTGTCTAAAGCTTCTTTTTCGGACTGATTTTCGCTCGTTCCCGGTGCGAGGGTCGTATGGGCCAGCTGACGTTGCTGCTCAAAATGGGCGACTCGCTCGTCCGGCAGGCTGGGGTAGGTCATCAAGGCCCAGAGCAGAATGGAGATGCCCAGGATCACGGTTCCCGCCTTTTTCATATACTGCCAGGTTCGCTCCCAGGTATGGATTGCCAAGCCCCGGAGGGTGGGGAACCGATAGGGCGGCAGTTCCATGACAAAGGGGGTCGAAGCCCCGCGGAGCACCGTCATGCGCAGGAATTTGGCGGCACACAGGGCCACCAGCCAGGCCGCCAAGGTGGCAAGGAACATGTATCGGGCCTGGTGATCCGAAAAGAAGGTGCCGATCAGCAGAGTGAGCACCGGCAGTTTGGCGCCGCAGTTCATGAAGGGCACCGTCAGCAGCGTGGCCAGCCGTTCTTTGGGAGAGCGCAGGGTGCGGGTGGCCATGACGCCGGGTACGGCGCAACCGCCTGCAATTCCACCTGAGACGATAAACGGCATGACCGAGGAGCCGTGCAGGCCGAAAAAGTGGAAGATTCGGTCCATCATAAAGGCGACCCGGGCAAGATAGCCGGAGTCCTCAAGCACGGCGATGCCGAAAAACATAAACATGATGATCGGCACAAAACCGAGTACTCCACCAACGCCATCAATCACACCGGAGGTGATCATCGACTTCAGCGGGCCGTCGGGCAGCAGGGTGTCGACGCCGTGGTTAAGGAGGGCGAAAAAGGAGGCCAACCAGTCCACCAGCAAGGTGCTGTAGCTGAAAGTGAAGGTATAAAGGGCGAACAGGATTCCAGCCATGATCAGCGGTCCGAGGAACCGGTGGGTGACGATCTTGTCGATTTTATCCGAGGCATAGAGACGATCAGCGACAAATTTCCTGGTGACAATCCCTTGGTGGAGGATCGATTTGATGTAGCCGTACCGATGATCGGCGATCACCGCCTCCGGATAGACCCCCAGGGTGTTTTGGAGATGATTGACCACAGCTTCGCAGCGCTCGTTGAGTTTTGCGCTCGCGGTCGGATGGGTAGCTATTGCTTTCTGGCCGATCTGGGTGTCGTTTTCCAGCAGTTTCACTCCAATCCAGCGTTCGGGATAGATGGCCGTCAGTTCGGTGCATTGCCGGATAAACGGCATCATGTCGGTGAGAGCCTCGTCGATATCCGAACCGTAGCGGAGAAAGGCGGGTTGCGGGCGTGATTCGCCGGCGGCAACCTTCAGGACGGCATCAAGAAGTTGGTCTACGCCTCGGCCTGTGCGGGCGACGATCGGGATTACCGGTACGCCGAGCCGTTTGCCTAAGGCGGCTGCATCGATGGTGATGCCGCGCTTTTCGGCGACATCGATCATGTTCAGAGCGATGACCAGCGGCACGCCGAGTTCGAGAAACTGACAACCGAGATAGAGATTGCGCTCCAGGTTCGAGGCATCGATCACATCAACCACCACATCGGGTTTTTCATTGACCAGGAAATCGCGAGCCACCAGTTCTTCCACGGAATAGGCAGTCAGGGAATAGGTGCCCGGCAGATCGACGACGCGCAGGCCTTGGCCGTGATGCAGGCAGCAGCCTTCCTTCTGCTCGACCGTGATTCCGGGATAGTTGCCCACATGCTGACGGGCCCCGGTGAGGAGATTGAACAAAGTGGTTTTGCCGGCGTTGGGATTGCCGGCTAAGGCGACGGTGATGGCGTTATCCATGGGATGTAGGGGACTTGTGTTGATGTTGGTGGAGAACCAGTGCAGGCGGTGGTCGTTTTTCGCAGTTTGTGGCGGACTGACGAAGGCTGCTATCAGGGCTTAAAAGTTATCTTTTCCCTGTTCTTGGTTGGTGCAACCCCTTGCCATTACAGATGATAAGAGACCTTGAGCAGGCCGGCCCTGGCTGTGCCGCACTCAGGGTTTGTGACGAGGAAGGGTCTTCTGGGCGGGGGAGCAGGTCGGGTCAGAGGTGCACCCCGAACAACCGCAACCGCAGTTGATATTTTTGGGGTTTCTGTAGGTTTGCCAAAGGCGCCAGCCCGTAAAAAGAGCAGCCCCGGCAATAGCTATGAAAACGATAAAATTTTGCATGGTTGGCCTCCGTTCAAGGGAAAAGCGGGTTCAGGCAGGGGGCAAATTTTCGATATCCGCAACAGGGCTCCATCAAGTGTTCAAGCCGGGGCTACCAAAATGTGGGCTGCGGTGGGCGCATCAAGGCTGAGGGTGCCGCCATTGATCTTGATCATGCACTGCTGCCCGCCCCCCTTGCAGAGCAGTTCCAGCTCAGAGCCTGGTCGTACCCCCAGGTTTGCCATCTTCGCACAGGTTTGGCGGTCGCCGTTGATGGCGCAAACCCGCATCCGTCCATTGCAGCAGGCTTCGGGAAGAGGCGTTCCTGCCACTGCCGGGCCGTGGCTGCATCGTTGACGGCGATGGCACTGGGCCGCGATATCGCTGAGCAGGCGGCAGGATTTTATGGGGTGGTCCTTGGGCATGAACAGTACCAATGCCTGAAAGTTGTTATCTCGCCTGCAAATTCACCGTGATCATCGCAAGCGTTCAAAAAGGGTTTGTTTGGGAAGATGCAGTCGTTGCATTTTAATTTGTTAGGTACACCAAACAATGGGCACTGTCAACAGCTTTGCCAAGGTGGGGCGGTTGAATTGCGGCAATGTTTTAGGGGGAGAAGGCGATACACTACACCAAATGCCGGTGATGGCAGGCGGATAGGAATGTGAGTTGACGTTCCCGACAGAGGACAGGAGGCTGCCCTCTGCCGGGAACGTCAAGGGGCGATTTCTACTTCAATAAAATCCGCTTCGTTGTTGCGCAGGGTCAGGGTGCCCCCCATGACCCGGAGAGCCACCGGATCGTTTAAAGGGGCCCGTTGTTTTACTGTGATCTCGGTGCCGGGAACCAACCCCATTTCGCGGATACGGCGACCGAGTTCACCGCTCACCTTGACCGCGACGATGGTGCCGGTCTGGTTGATCGCCATGTTGCGCAGATTAATAAGAGGCATGGTCTTTCCTGTTAGACGGGTTCATTGAGTTTCGCCCAACTGTCGCGCAGGGTGACAATCCGGTTGAACACCGGTCTGCCGGGGGCACTCTCGACGGTATCGAGGCAAAAATACCCTTGCCGCTCGAATTGGAAACGGTCTTCGTTGGTGGTGTTGAGCAATCCCGGCTCCAGCATACAGTCTTGGAGGATAGTCAACGATGTGGGGTTAAGGAACTCTTTGAAACTCCTGTCCTTGTCCATGTCCGGATATTCAGCGGTAAACAGCCGGTCATAGAGACGTACCTCGGTGCGCAGGGCATGGGGAGCGGAGACCCAGTGAATGGTTCCTTTGACCTTGCGGCCATCGGGAGCGGTCCCGCCCTTGCTTTCGGGATCATAGGTGCAGCGTAGTTCTACCACCTTGCCCTGGTCATCCTTGATCATTTCCTGGCAGGTGATGAGGTAGGCGTAGCGTAGGCGCACCTCTCGGCCGACACTCAAGCGGAAGAATTTTTTAGGGGCGTCTTCCATGAAATCTGACGCCTCGATATAGATTTCCCGGGAAAAAGGCACGGTACGTTCCCCCAGTTCCGGAATTTGGGGATGGTTTTGGGCGACCATCTCTTCGGTCAGATTTTCCGGATAATTGGTGAGCACTACCTTGAGGGGATCGAGTACTCCGAAGACCCGCGGGGCGTTTTGATTGAGATCGTCGCGGATGGCGTTTTCCAGGACCCCCATGTCGATCCAGGATTCCCGTTTGCCGATGCCGATGGTGGCGCAGAAGCTGCGGATCGAGGCCGGGGTGTAGCCGCGGCGGCGAAGGCCGGAGATGGTCAGCATTCGCGGGTCGTCCCAGCCGGAAACATGTCCTTCGGTTACGAGTTGGAGCAGTTTGCGTTTGCTGGTGACCGTGTAGTTGATGTTGAGGCGGGCAAATTCGATCTGCCGGGGGTGGTTAGGGGTGGCGAGCGTATCGAGCACCCAGTCGTAGAGGGCGCGGTTGTTTTCAAACTCCAGGGTACAGAGGCTGTGGGTGATTTTTTCCAGCATGTCGGAGAGACAGTGGGTGAAATCATACATCGGGTAGATGCACCACTGGTCGCCGGTCCGGTGATGGCTGGTGTTCATGATGCGGTAAAGCACCGGGTCGCGCAGGATGATATTGGGGGAGGCCATGTCGATCTTGGCCCGGAGCACGCAGGCCCCTTCCTCGATCTCGCCGTTTTTCATCTGGGCAAAGATGGCAAGGTTTTCCTCGATCGATCGGTTGCGGTAGGGGCTCTCCTTGCCGGGTTCGGTCAGGGTACCGCGGTGTTCCCGGATCTCGCCGCCGCTGAGGTGGCAGACATAGGCCTTGCCTTTGTTGATCAAATCGACTGCAAAATCGTGCAGTTGGTCGAAATAATCCGAGGCGTAGTACAGGTGGCTGCCCCAGTCAAAGCCCAGCCAGCGCACATCCCGCTGGATTGACTCGACATACTCGGTGGATTCCTTGCCGGGATTGGTGTCGTCAAAGCGCAGGTGGCAGGTGGCGTTGTTTTCCACTGCCACGCCGAAGTTGAGGCAGATGGATTTGGCGTGGCCGATATGGAGAAATCCGTTGGGCTCCGGAGGGAAACGGGTGACAATGGTTTGATGCTTCCCGGAGGCTAAATCCTCGGCGATGATCTGGCGGATGAAATCCAGCGGCTTGGTTGCGGTCTCTTTTTCTGCTGTCATAGGGGCGATATTCCGGTTGTAAAAAAGTTATGCCGAGGCAAGGAGGTGTTCGATTCGACGGAGTCTGGTGACCACCTTATCCCTGCCCAGGGTGGTGACGATTTCAAACATCGAGGGGCCAGCCAATTGACCGGTGAGCACGGTCCGCATGCCGTTGATCAGGACGCCGGGTTTGACTGCCAGTTCGTCGGCTAGTTCACGGGAGACCCGCTCGGTTTCTTCGGTGTTGAACTCGGCAAGGGCTGCAAACCGTTCTGCCAGTTGCGGCAGCCAGATGGCCAACTCCGGGTATTTGGTGACGTTTTTTGCCAGCGGTTTGGGGTCGATATCGTACTCGTCGGAGAAATAAGCGCGGCCCGCGGCCGTAAAATCCTTCAAGGTATGGAAACGGTCACGGATCAGGTTGAGGGTGGCCAGATACCAGTTGCGTTTGGAGTCTTCATAGGCCGGATCCCAGAGGTTCGCCTGTTCCAATTCCGTGCGTACCAGATCTCCGAGTTCGCCGAGATCCATGGTGCGGAGGTAGTGCTCGTTGATGGCGATCAGTTTCGGATCGGTGAAAAATTTAGGGTCGCCTGGCTTAAAGTTGAACACCGAATTTACCCGGCTGATCCGGTTCAGGCTGAAGGCTTCGATCAACTCCTCGCGGGTAAAAAATTCCTGTTCGGTGCCGGGATTCCAGCCGAGCAGGCAGAGGAAGTTGCACAGGGCCCAGGGAATGAACCCCTTCTCCCGGTAAAACTGGACGGCAACAACCTCGCCATGGCTGCGTTTGGAAATTTTCCGTTTTTGCAAATCCATGGTCAGGGGCATGTGGGCAAAAACTGGAAGTTTCGCCTGCAGGGCCTCGTAGAGTAAGACCTGGCGGGTGGTGTTACTCATATGATCCTGGCCGCGGAGGACATGGGTGATGCGGTCCCGGATATCATCGACCACATTGCACAAGAGGTAAAGCGGCTTACCGTTGGAACGGACAATAACAAAATCTTCGATATCGGTGTAGGCGCGCTCGATGCACCCGAGCACCTGATCGTCATAGCTCAGCACGCCCGGGCGGACCGGCACCTTAAAACGGATTACCGAGGGGATGCCCTGTTGTTCCTGCTGCAGGACGTCTTTGGCGGTCAAGTGACGGCAGGTCCCGTCGTAGCCGAATTCCCGTTTGTCGGCGAGTGCGGCTTCGCGCTTTTGTTCCAGCGTTTCTTTAGTGCAAAAGCATTTGTAGGCGTGGCCGGAGGCGAGCAAGCGGTTGGCGGCGGCAATATGATCGGCGGCAAATTCGGTCTGAAAATAAGGGCCTTCGTCCCAGTCAATTCCGAGCCATTGGAGACCGTCGATGATCCCGTCAATCGAGGCCTGGGTGGATCGCTCCTCGTCGGTGTCTTCAATTCGTAAGATGAGCTTGCCATTATGTTTTTTAGCAAATAGCCAGTTGAACAACGCCGTCCTGGCACCACCGATATGCAGATAGCCGGTTGGGCTGGGGGGAAAGCGAACGCGTACTTCTTCCATACATAACTCCTGTTGGTAACAACACTCTTTGTTTCTCGCCGGTTGGGCGCGGAAAGTTCAAATTATATAGCGCCTGCGCGGTTTCTCTTCAAGGGGAAGCTGAGCCGGTGCACCTGATTATGGCTGGGCTGTCTGTATGTTGGGTTCGGGGAGAGCAGTATATACTTTAATATTGTGGGTATCCAGGAATATCGTTATATTTCAAATTGGCTGGATGTATTTCAGGAGAAACCACAGGCGCCGGGGTAATCGGGAGGTCTTGATCTTTCCGCGTTGCATCCGACCACCAGGAAACAATGGATTATTGCCCTGATCGTTTTGTCAAAGGAACGTTCACCAATGGTAACGGGCGTAAGAGAATAGATAGAGGGTGAGCAATATTATGAGCGATAATCTTTCAAACTGCGGCGAATGTCCCGACGGTCGAGTGAAGGATGCCTCCGGACGGTGTGTAATGCCGGAAGTAACCTTTGCCTCCTTTGTGCTGTCGCTCAACACCTCCGCGCTTTATCACATGGGGGAACTGCCACATCCGGAAACCGGTCAACGATTAGTAGATCGCGAACTGGCCAAGCATACTATTGACACGCTGACCCTGCTTGCCGGAAAAACCAAGGGCAACCTTGATCCCAATGAAAATGAATTGCTGACCCGCGTTCTGTACGAACTCAAGATGCGTTTTATTAAGCTTTCTTAGCGCAGTCGATACGGCCTCGCACAATGCAAAAGGATTGGCTCGCGCTGAAAGCGCCGGCTAAAATCAACCTGTTTCTCAGGGTCACCGGTCGTCGGGGAGATGGGTATCATACCCTTGAAACCCTGATGCAAAAGGTCGACTTGTACGACGAACTTGCGCTACGACTGTGTGAGCAGCCAGGGATTCATCTCAGGTGCGTGGGCAGCGCGCTCCCTGAGGATAAGGGTAATCTCGTGTACCGAGCGGCAGAGCTTTTTTTGCAGACGGTTAGCCCGCGAGTGGGTTCGGTGCCAGGGGTAATTATTTCCCTCACAAAAAATATTCCGGTGGCCGCAGGGTTGGGCGGGGGCAGCAGTGACGCGGCGGCAACGCTTAGGGGGTTGGATGAGCTGCTGGGTTGTGGCTGTTCTGGCGAGGAACTTGCCTCTTTGGGATTGCGTTTGGGAGCGGATGTTCCGTTTTTTCTTGTTGAAGCCTCAGCCGCATTTGCCACCGGAATCGGTGAAGTATTGACCCCGGTTGCACCGTTGAGCGGTTATAGCGTTCTGCTGGTTAATCCGGGTTTTTCTGTCTCTACCCAGTGGGTTTATCAGACTTTTGCGTTGACAGAAAATAAAAAAACAAGTAACATAAAAAATTCTAGGAAAGGATTACGTGGGGTTGGTGTTCCTGATGGTGGCGCCAGCGATGCAGTTCAGTTGGCAGCAATGCATAACGATCTTGAAGCTGTGACTGCTTCCAGGTACCCGAAGATTGAGCAGTTGAAAGCCGAGTTGGTTGCAAATGGCGCTACTGCCGCTCTGATGTCGGGTTCCGGGCCTACGGTCTTCGGCCTTTTTGCTGATCGACAGTTGGCTGAGATTTGTCAGGCCATTTGTATGCATCGGTTTGAACACACTTATTTGGTTTCTCCGTTACCGGAAAAGCGATAAATTTATTGTCCATTCAGTGATTCTGGAAATGGGCTGGGGCGTCGTCAAGCGGTAAGACACAAGGTTTTGATCCTTGCATTCGGGGGTTCGAATCCTCCCGCCCCAGCCATTCTCAAGAGAAAAGTGCGCCATGTCGAAAAAGATAAAGATTTTTTCCGGTAACGCTAATCCGGCCATAGCTAAGGAAATATGCGAGTACCTGGGTGTGCCTTTGGGTGCAGCCGAGGTTAAACAGTTTTCCGATGGCGAAATTTCCGTTGAGATTGGCGAGAATGTTCGTGGCGCCGATGTGTTCATCATTCAACCGACCTGTACCCCGGTGAATGACCATCTCATGGAGTTGCTGATCATGATTGATGCGGTACGGCGAGCATCCGCACGGAGAATTACTGCGGTCATGCCCTATTACGGTTATGCCCGTCAGGATCGCAAGGTGCGGCCTAGGGTTCCGATTACCGCCAAGGCGGTAGCGGAAATGCTCACTGTGGTCGGGACTCGGCGAGTGCTCTGTATGGATTTGCATGCCGGTCAGATACAGGGATTTTTTAATATCCCTGTCGATCATTTGTATGCCGCCCCTATCATTTTGAAATACATCCGGGACAGTTTTACCGACGTGGTCATGGTATCCCCAGATGCCGGTGGGGTTGAGCGTACCCGGGCCTTTGCAAAACGATTGAATGCGGGCTTGGCGATTATCGATAAGCGACGTGAGCGAGCCAACGAGTGCGAGGCCGTGCATGTGATCGGTGATGTTAAGGGGAAAACCGCTATATTGTTGGACGATATGGTCGATACCGCTGGCACGCTTTGCGGCGGCGCGGAAATCCTGAAAGAGGTTGGGGCCAAAGAGGTTCATGCTTGTTGCTCCCACGGGGTTCTGTCTGGGCCAGCGATTGAACGTATAAATAAGTCTTGCCTGAAATCTCTCCTGGTGACTAATTCCATTCCGTTAAAGGATGAGGCCAGGCACTGCGAAAAAATCACGGTGCTGTCGGTTGGGGAGTTACTGGGTGAGGCTATCAGCAGGATTCACAATGAAGATTCCGTCAGTTATTTGTTTGTCTGAATTTAATGAGTTACAACGATTGATATAGATCCCGGAGTAAGGGGGGGAGGGCTTTTATGCTACAAGTGAATATGGAATCTACGGTGCGCACGGTTTTTGGTAAAGGACCGATGCGGCAGTTACGGATGCGGGAAATAACCCCTGCTATTCTTTACAGCGGTGGTGCTGAACCTGTACCGCTTCAGTTGGATACGGCGAAGCTTTTTAAAAACCTGCTGTTCATTCAAAGGCGTAACGCCGTGGTAACCTTGCAGATTGAAGGCGATAGCAAGGAGAAAAGGAATGTGCTGGTTCAAGAAATCCAGAAAGAGCCAGTTTCCGGGGAATTAGTGCATGTTGATTTCCTTGAAATAGATCTTCAGAAAGCCTTGAAATTTTCGGTGCCTATTGAATATGTCGGTACGGCCAAGGGTGTTGATCTTGGCGGAGAGTTGCAGGTCTTCAAAGACATTATTCATCTTCGTGGTTGTCCCTTGGATATACCGGATGTGATCAAGGTCGACATAACCCGTTTGGAGCAAGGTGGTACCGGCTTGACCTATGGCGATCTGCCGGTTCCGGAAAACGTCGAAATGCTTGAGAAGTCTGGCGTTCTCTGTGTAATCGTTCATTAATTGTCCCCTACCGCCGGAAGCAGTCCTGTTGCTTTCTTGAAAGTTATTGGTCCCGAGCCGAAAACTATTTTCGGCTCGTTCTGTTTATCGCATCTGTTTTTTTCATGACAGATTCCAGATTTTTGTTCATAGGTCTTGGTAATCCAGGGCATGACTATCATCTAACCCGTCATAATATCGGTTTTTTCTTTATTGATTATTTTGTCGGTGTCAATGGATGGCGGGTTGATACGCTGAAAATGCAAGGAATGTTCTGTCAGGGACGTGCCTATGGCGCTCAGGTTTTCTGCCTTAAGCCGCAGACATTCATGAACCGTTCCGGGGCATGCGTCAGAAGTTTTGTCGACTATTTCAAGGTACCGCTGGAGCACATTTTAGTGCTGCATGACGATATCGATCTAAATGCCGGTCGTATTAAGGTCGTGAGTAAGGGTGGCGCTGGCGGCCATAACGGCATTCGTTCGATCGCCCAGCATCTCGGCACCCAAAATTTTGCGCGGATGAAAATAGGTATTGGCCGGCCCATTGATAGTGCCATTGGTCTTGGGCAACCGGTCGATCAGTTTGTGTTGTCAAAGATGACCGATGCCGAATTGTTATTATTTCATCAACGGGAAGCTTTGGTCGGAGAAGCAATGGCCTTGTTTGTGCAGGAAGGAATCGGTGCCTGTATGAATAAAATCAATGGACGTTGAGGCCTCGTTTAAAAACGAAAGTGAACATTCTTTTTTTCGCCTCGACCTGAGAAGCCGATAGATAATAGATATTAATCATACTTTCCGTAGCGTTCATTTTCCACCTGTCAGTTCCTTCATCCAGTCTTTGCTAATATTCAAAAAATATGCTAGTATAACGTTTTAGAATATATGCGAGCACCCCTCGCTGTTTCCGGTCAGCGTAAGTCTACTTTTTGTTTTTGGAGGTCCCTGTGTTTTTACAAGGTGATATGGCAGTATACCCGGCCCATGGCGTTGGGCTCATTGAAGCCATCGAAAAGCAAACTATCGGCGGTATTGATCAGAGTTTTTACGTTATGAAAATTCTCGACAACGACATGACCATTATGATTCCGACGGCAACCAGCGCCAACGTCGGATTGCGAGCGATTATTTCCAGCGATGAAGTCGTTAAAGTTATTGATATCCTGAAGGAAAGAGATATTAAGATCACGGCACAGACCTGGAATCGCAGGTACCGTGAGTATATGGAAAAAATAAAAACCGGTTCCGTTTTTGAAGTAGCGGTTGTGCTCCGAGATCTTTTTTTGTTGAAAGAAGATAAAGACCTTTCCTACGGTGAACGTAAAATGCTGGACACCGCCAAGAATCTCCTGGTTAAAGAACTGTCGCTTGCCGAACAGACTGGGGAAGAACAGATCGAAAAACAGATCGAAAAGCTCTTTTGTTAACCCCTGTTACCTGTTTGTCCCCCCAATGACAGGTTTAGTGGACCACTGTTTCCTGGAGACTGAATTACCTTCGCAAAGCGATCGGCAAGCAGCATATATAGTCTTACGTGAGGACGTCGGACAACGGCTTGATCATTTTCTTGCCCTGCGATTTCCTGATCAGTCGCGTTCATCTTTGCATAAGCTGATCAGCAAGGCCAATATTCTTGTTGATGGTCAACCCGTGAAAGCCGGTTATCGATTGCGGGGCAATAACAATATCACTGTACTTTTTCCGCAACCGCAACCCTCTGCTTTGGTTCCGGAGCACATTGATTTCCCTATTCTTTTCGAAGATGATCATCTGCTGGTCATCAACAAGCCGCCCGGATTAGTAGTTCATCCAGCCAACGGACACCACCACGGCACGTTGGTGCATGGGTTGCTCAACCGATGTGAAAATTTGCCCATGGGTGATGAAGGGCGTCCCGGCATTGTTCATCGTTTAGATAAGGACACCTCTGGCGTCATGCTGGTGGCCAAGACCGAACTGGCTTTACGTACCTTAATGGCCGATTTCAAAGACCGTAAAGTCCGGAAAACCTACCACGCCCTCTTGTTACGGTGCCCGCGGGAGCCTGACGGCCGGATTATCTTGCCGGTTGGCAGGCATCCGGTGGATCGCAAGAAAATGACTATCAGGCCGACTCACGGAAAATACGCTGTGACCAACTGGCATGTTATGGAATATTTTTCCAATGGTTGGTGTCTGGCGGAAATTGGCATTGAAACCGGCAGGACCCACCAGATTCGGGTGCACATGGCGTCAGTAAAGAGTCCGGTGGCCGGAGATCTCCTTTATGGCGGTGGTGTCGGACGGGGCAGCGGTGTGCAACCTGCCCGCCAGATGCTGCATGCCAGCACACTTTGCTTCAGGCACCCTTATTCCGGTCAAGAACAATGTTTTACCGCGCCCATTTGGGATGACTTGCAGAACGTGCTCGATATCCTGAGAAATAAACATCCTTGAAGCCCTTTCTACTCGGCATCACCGGTGGAATTGGATCCGGGAAGAGTAGCGTTGGCCATCTGCTCGGCAGTTATTGCCAGGCACCGGTGGTCGACGTTGATCAATGCTGTAGACATCTGTTGGAGCGCCATCAACCAGGCTGGCTGGCTTTGAGGACCGTTTTTGGCGAGACCTTTTTTCAGTCAGACGGCGAGGTCGATCGGGTGGGACTGCGCGAACGACTTTTCAGTGATCCCGGTATACGTCGACAGGTGGATGCAATGCTGCATCCCCTGGCCCGAGAAGCCATGTTGAGCGAGGTCGCCAGTTGCCGAGGGCCTTTGGTTTTAGTCGAAATTCCGTTGCTATACGAGGTCGGATGGCAGACAGAGGTCGATGCTGTTTTGGTGGTATATGCTCGTCGGGGTGCCCGTTGCTGCCGGATAATGCAACGTGATGGGGTGTCACGGCGAAAGGCGACCTTAGCCATAGCCGCCCAGATGGATTTAGGAGAAAAGGCGAGGCTGGCCGATTTTGTCATCGAAAACAGCGGAGTTTTGGCTATCACTCGACAACAGGTTGTTGCCTTGGGAAAGCGGCTTTGCGAAAGGATTCCGGGGTTGTTTTGTCAAGAAAGTGCTTGACAGGCGAACGTTAAACAAATAATTAGCTCAGTACCATCTCAACAGATCGATTGGCACTCTCGGTTTCTTGTTCTGATATTTCACACAACAATATATAATTCAACCGGACCGCTTGCCGCGCACCGCCTGAACCGGTTGAACCAACTGGATACCTGTACATCAATAGGCCTTTCCCGCCTTTTCGTCCAGTCAGCTCATTGCATATAAATACAGAATTTTTTTGAAATTTATTTTTCTTTTATTGCAGCGTGATGAGCGCAGATATGATGACGTGCACCTTTTATTCGCCATCATCTTTGTTTCATAAAGAAAATCCCTTTTTAAAGCCGATATCCTGTCGGTGGTATTATCGTACTGACCTCATGGAGGAATGACCGGTCAATGAATCCAACTGAGTTGAAAAATAAGAAAATTAAAGATCTCGTCAGCCTTGCTGCATCTCTTGATATTGAAGGGTACAGCAATATGACTAAGCAGGAGTTGATCTTCGCCATTCTCAAGGAACAGGCGGATGAGGATGGCAAGTTGCGAGGTAGCGGTGTCCTTGAGGTTCTTCAGGATGGATTCGGCTTTCTCCGTGCCCCCGACTACAACTATCTGCCCGGGCCTGATGATATCTATGTGTCGCCCTCGCAGATACGCCGTTTGAACCTGCGCACCGGTGACAGTGTAGAGGGAGAAGTGCGGGCACCCAAGGATAATGAGCGCTATTTCGCGCTGCTCAAAGTCGATACCATTAACTACGAATTGCCTGAGGCTGCCAAAAACAAGACGGCCTTTATCAACCTGACTCCGTTGCATCCGGATCAGATGATTGATCTTGAGACCGATTCGGGCAATATGTCCATGCGGGTGCTCAATATTGCCGCACCGCTGGGTAAGGGTCAGCGCGGCTTGATCGTCGCTCCGCCGCGGACTGGTAAGACAGTATTGATGCAGAAGATTGCCAACTCCATCGTGGCCAATCATAAGGAAATTATCCTGATTGTCCTGCTCATCGACGAACGCCCCGAAGAAGTCACCGACATGAGGCGCAATGTCGATGCCGAGGTCGTTTGTTCCACCTTCGATGAACCACCTCAGCGGCACATTCAGGTGGCGGAAATGGTTATTCAGAAGGCGCAACGACTGGTCGAGCACAAAAAAGATGTCGTGATCCTGCTCGATTCGATCACCCGTCTGGCTCGTGCGTATAATACGGTCACGCCCGCCTCCGGGAAAATTCTTTCTGGCGGTGTTGAGGCCAATGCCCTCCACCGGCCGAAGCGGTTTTTTGGGGCAGCTCGAAACGTCGAAGAAGGCGGTAGTCTTACGATTCTGGCCACGGCGTTGATCGATACCGGTAGCCGGATGGATGAGGTTATCTTTGAGGAGTTCAAGGGTACCGGCAACATGGAAATCGTCCTGGATCGTAAAATGGCCAATCGTCGCATCTATCCCGCCATTGACATTCAAAAATCAGGAACGAGAAAGGAAGATCTGCTGCTTGCACCCGAAGATCTTAATCGGATATGGATCCTTCGCAAGCTGTTGTCTTCCATGAATCCCGCTGATGCTATGGAATTTCTGCTCGATAAAATGAGTCATACCAAAAATAATCAGGAATTTTTTGCGTCAATGAACCGGTAGCCTCTGTTTTTTCTTTCAACAAACAACGAAAAAAGATATATTAACTTTCTTTTTTTTAAATAATTTTTTGTGTGGACATCTTTTTATAAGGAGTGAGATCATGAAACCAGATACCCATCCCAATTATCATCAAATCAAGGCTACGTGCGCTTGCGGCAATGTAATCGAACTAGGCTCGGTGAACACTGAGATGAAGGTCGAAATTTGTTCCGCTTGCCACCCATTTTTTACAGGCAAACAAAAATTAATCGACACTGCAGGGCGTATTGAGAAATTCAAGAAAAAATACGCTGGCTTTCAAGGCAACGCCAAGAAATAATCTGTACGCGCTGATTTTCCTTACAACCCTCCTGTCCCTAGGCGTTGGCGTCTGCCGAAACCTTCGGTTCTCCTTTTTTATTCGGGCGGACAAGGTCTGGTATTCGTATCGGTTGGCGGCATGAGGGCTTTTTTTTTTGAAGACTCCCGGGCATGTTTGATAATCTTCGAGATATTGACGAAAAGCTGAGTGCGCTAGAGCGGCAACTTTCCGACCCTGCGCTGGTAAACGATCAGCACCGTTATCGGGATATTGTCCGTGAGCATTCTCTGGTGGCCAAGATAGCCGAACTGTATGCAGCGTATACTGCAGTCCGTAAGGATATCATCGAAAACCAGGAGTTTCTTCGTGCTGAACAGGACGATCCCGATTTAGTGGAACTCGCCAAGGCGGAGATCGATGAGTTCAGTATGAAACAAGGCGAACTGGAAAAAGCGATCCGCCTATTGCTTCTCCCCAAGGATCCCAAGGATGATAAAAACATCTTTCTCGAGATCAGGGCGGGAACCGGTGGTGATGAGGCGGCACTTTTTGTCGCCGACCTGTTTCGCATGTACAGTCGCTACGCCGAGACCTTGGGCTGGAAAGTCGAAGTAATGAGTTCCAGTCCTATCGGGATCGGCGGCTTTAAGGAAATTATCGCTCTGGTGAGCGGCCATCAGGTTTATTCTCGGTTGAAATATGAGTCCGGGGTGCATCGGGTGCAACGGGTGCCGGATACGGAGACTCAGGGCCGCATCCATACCTCAGCGGTGACTGTGGCGATCATCCCCGAAGTGGAGGAAGTCGATCTCCATATCGAACCTCATGAACTCAAATTTGATATCTACCGATCCTCAGGCCCCGGCGGGCAATCGGTAAACACTACTGATTCCGCTGTTCGGGTGACTCACTTGCCAACCGGCCTGGTAGTAACCTGCCAGGATGAGAGGTCCCAGCATAAAAACAAGGCTAAGGCCTTACAGGTATTGCGTGCCCGATTGCTCGACAAGATGGAGCAGGATCGTCATGACAAAATCTCTGAGGATAGGAAAAGTCAGGTTGGCAGCGGGGATAGAAGCGAGCGGATTCGCACCTACAACTTTCCGCAGGGAAGAGTGACTGATCACCGGATCAATCTCACGATCTATCGCCTCGATCAAGTGATTGCCGGTATGCTCGATGATGTGGTAATGCCGATCATCACGCATTACCAGACCGAAGCACTGAAATCCGCCCATTAGTCGTATTCCGTTAACCCGCACCCAATGAATGTCGACGAACTGCTGGCGGTTGCCGCCTTGCGACTGAGCGATTCTGGTGTGACCGAGGCCACACTGGACGCCCGTTTGTTGTATGAACACTTGAGCGGACTGAACCGAAGTCAGTTGGTGTTGCACGGTCAGCAAACCGTGGAAGCCGGTATAGCGGCGCAGTATTTGCAAATGGTCGAGCAGCGAAGTCAGCGTATTCCGCTGCAGTATCTTACCGGTTCTCGGGAATTCTGGGCCATGGACTTCCTCGTTTCTCCCGCTGTTTTGATTCCTCGACCCGAAACGGAATTTTTGCTGGAGCAGTCTTTGGCCTTTTTTTCTTCAGGCAGGGGATGCTTGCGGGCCCTTGATATGTGCACCGGTAGCGCGGTGATTGCTGTAGTCCTTGCCAAGGAACTTGGTTGCCCAGTGGTTGCGGTTGATATCTCCATTCCCGCGTTGGCGGTGGCATCTGAAAACCTGCGGAGGCATCTGGTTGTCGATCAGGTGACTTTGATCTGCAGCGATCTGTTTGCGGCGCTCGACCAGAATTACAAGTTTGATCTTATTGTCAGCAATCCTCCGTATATTGCCGAGGCCCAGATCGAACTATTGGAACCTGAGGTGGCGAGGTCTGAACCTTTGCTGGCCTTATCGGGCGGGCTTAGTGGTCTAGATGTTATCGAGCGGATAGCCGTCGAGGCTCAAAAATTTCTCCAACCCGGCGGCTGGATCTTACTCGAAATAGGCGCGGATCAGAAGGATGCGGTGGCTGCTTTGTTCGGAGCCCCTGAGCGCCAGTATGAACAGGTCAGCGTCATCGACGATTGGTCGGGCCGACCGCGGGTTTTGCAAGCACGGTACGCCCCGAGAGGTGAGCGGGTGCTGTTTACGGTTGGCAATTCTGCCAATTCCCTTTATTAATAATCTTTTTTTAACAGCCAGTTCGTTATGGATAAGCTCATCATTGAAGGCGGCCAACCGCTTCATGGAACGGTCCGCATCAGCGGTGCCAAGAATGCTGCACTGCCCCTGCTGGCCGCTACCCTTTTGGCTCCCGGATGGCATACCCTGCATAATGTTCCCGATCTTCGCGACACCAGAACCATGTTGAAGCTGCTCGAGATTCTGGGGGCAAAGTGGGAACGGAGCGGTAAGACGATCCGGATCAATACCGATAAGATGACCGGGGTCGAAGCCCCCTATGAGCTGGTCAAAACCATGCGAGCTTCTGTCCTGGTGCTGGGGCCGCTCTTGTCCAGGTCGGGATTTGCCAGGGTTTCCCTGCCGGGGGGCTGTGCCATCGGGGCCCGGCCGATCAATTATCATCTCAAAGGTTTTGAGAAATTGGGAGTCACCACCCGGCTCGAACAGGGGTACGTCGAGGCGAGCGTTACAGGGCGGATGCAGGGCGCCACCATCTTTTTTGACACACCTTCCGTCACTGGTACGGAAAACGTCCTGATGGCTTCGGTCGTTTCCACGGGCGAGACCATTATTAAAAATGCCGCTAAAGAGCCTGAGGTCGGCAATCTCATCGATATGCTCAATGCCATGGGCGCTGCAATCGAGGGGAAAGACACCGATCGTTTGACGGTCCATGGGGTGGAGCGGTTGCAGGCGACTGAATCGACCATTATCCCCGATCGGATCGAAACCGGGACCTATTTAATCGCAGTAGTTGCTACCGGCGGCATGGTAACCATAACCGACTGTAATCCGACCCATCTGCCCGCACTGACAGAGAAATTGCTGCTTTGCGGGGCCGACATCACTGTGGCGGATCAGGCCATGACGGTTTCTTGTCCCGAGGTGGGCAGCAAGAGCCGGTGTCGTCTGCGCAGCATCGATATCACCACGTTGCCTTTTCCCGGCTTTCCCACCGACCTCCAGGCGCAATTCATGGCGCTGATGGTGCAGGGCGATGGGGTTTCCATTATTCATGAGACGATATTTGAAAACCGATTCATGCATGTCGCCGAACTCAAACGCATGGGGGCCGATATCACCATCGAAGGGACCCGAGCCGTGGTTCGCGGGATTGGCAGCGATAAGCTTTGCGGCGCCCCGGTCATGGCCACGGATTTGCGTGCTTCAGCCTCCTTGGTGATCGCCGGCCTTGCCGCTACCGGGACCACCGAAGTTTCGAGAATTTATCATCTTGAGCGGGGGTATGAGCAGATGGTGGAAAAACTGCAGGGGTTGGGCGCCAGGATTCGAAAGGTCAGTGAGTAATCTTGGGTAAGGGCAGGGTGATCCGCATGATGCAGTTATACTCGGTACTACGGTCGATCTCGATCCGACCCTGATGGTTTTCTATAATCTGGCGAACGATGGCCAATCCCAATCCGGTGCCGTCGGTCCGGGTGGAGAAAAAAGGCATAAAAACTTTTTCGCGCAGTTCTATCGGTATCCCCGGCCCCTGATCGCAAATCTCCACGCAGATTCCGCCGGGACTGTGGCCGTTACTTTCACGACCGGCGATCATTACGGTTCCAGGTTGTCCACCCATCGCCACACATGCATTGTCCAGGAGGTGGGTCAGAATGGTCTGCATCTGCTGCCGATCGGCCCAACAGGCGAGATGCCCGGCGATCTCCTTACGGATGCTGTTCGCCGCCACCGTATTGCTCGCTGACCGCAATTGGGCAATCACCTCATCGATCAGGCGGTTCAAGTCAAACCACTCGTGATGGATTGGCGCCGGTCGGGCAAACTGGAGAAAATCAGTGATGGTTTTGGCCATTCGGTTGGACTCCCGCAGGATAATATTCAAAAGGGTCCTAAAGGTGGCTGGATCAAGGGCTGCAATGTTCGCCTGCTCCATGGTCAGAATCTGGGCCGAACCGGAAATGGCTGCCAGGGGGTTTCTGAAATCGTGGGCGATTGAGGCACTCAGTTCACCAATGGCCGCCATCTTTTCCGCCTCCCGCATTTGTCGTTCCATTTGTTCGATCTGGCTGATATCCTGCAAGGTAATTACTTTCCATTGGGCCTGTCGATCGCCCCCCCTACCCGCCACCGGCATGTTGAGATAGGAAAAGGAATAGCCTATCCTGATCACCGATCCCTCAAATTTCTGAAAATTACAGACACATCGGCCCTGCCTTTCTTGGAGCGTGATCGCGGAAAAACAGCGGTTAAACGGCTGGCCGAGAATTTCTTCAAGGGGGTATCCGGTTATCCGTTCCGCGGCCTGATTATAGGAAGTGATGAAATCTCCCTGATCGGTGGTGATGATCCCTGTGGAAATATCGTCGAAGATCTGTTTGTAGAGGATCGATAGCCGGTCATATTCAAGCGCAGTCTTGCTCAGCTTTTCCTCGGTGAATCGCAGTCGCCGCGCCAGTTGTCCGCTTAATAAAGCTGCCAGGAAAAAGATGAGTCCATAGATGGCAAAAAGATTGGTTATTGGGAAAAGAGTACCGGGGGCGAGGTAGGAAGCCGTCATGAAATATTCCGGCACCCAACCAAAATATTCACACCCCAGCACAGCCCCATAGATCAGGGTGGCTGCGGAAGCGAGGATCAGGCCTCCGGTCTTGTACAGGATGAGTCCCCCGGCGATTACCGGCAAGATGAGTAAAGGGGCGAAAACGGATTGGCTGCAGCCGGTGGCATAGACTAAAAGTGCGGTGAACAAGGTATCGGCCAGTAACTGGATCACACCGAATCTGCGCCCCGACCAAGGCCTTTTTTGCAGTAGCAGGGCCGAGCCAATAGAAAACGCGTAGAGGAAAGCGAGGAAGGTGGCGGTAACTGGCAGTGGCGGGAGAATAGCCGAATACCCTTTTTCTTGAAAAAACAAAGTGATGCCGGCAAGCACAGTGAATAGAAAGACCCTGATCAGAATCCACCAGATAATATGCCGCCTGGTTTCTTGTTCGCTGTCAGTAACTGGGGTGAGGGCCCGGCTGATTAAATTAAACATGGAGTTGTCGGCAACTTTGGTTGGAATGAGCCATGTGCTGTCTCACCTGAGGTGTTAGTATCAATCGATATGGTGTTTCTTGGTTTTGTAGCGCAGGCTGCGGAAACTGAGTTTGAGGAGATCGGCGGCTCGCATCTTGGAATTGTCGGCCTTCGCCAGGGCATGCAGAATCATCTCCTTCTCCACCTGTTGCAGGATGTCCTCCAGTCCTAGATCGAAAAGTTCTTGCTCGTCCTGTGCAGCAACAAAGAGTGGGGGCTTGGTTTTACTTACGTCCGGTTTATTCTTCTCCTGACGGTGAAGAGATAGAATCAGGCTTTCCGGCAGGATGATATTGGACGATTCCAAAGCCACGCCGCGCTCGATAATATTTTCGAGTTCGCGGACATTGCCGGGAAAATCATACTGCATCAGCACTTCCATGCCGTAGGAGGAAATGGTCTGCACCTCTTTGCCCAATGACGCTGAATATTTCTTAAGAAAATAATCGACCAAAAGCGGGATATCACCGATGCGTTCGCGCAGCGGCGGTACTCTGATCGGGACCACCGCCAACCGGTAGTAGAGATCTTCCCGGAATTTTCCTGAAATAATTTCTTGCTCAAGCACTCGGTTGGTGGCGGCGATGATCCGTACGTCCACCTGTCGGGTCTTGGTGGAGCCCACCGGCGTGAATTCCCGTTCCTGCAGAACCCGCAGGAGTTTGGTCTGAATGATGGGGGTGAGTTCGCCGATTTCATCGAGAAAGGCGGTGCCTTGATCGGCCAACTGAAAAAGTCCGGACTTGTCGGCGATCGCCCCGGTGAACGAGCCTTTGACATGACCGAAAAGTTCGCTCTCCAGCAGACTTTCAGGAATAGCGCTGCAAGTGATGGGGACAAAAGGATGGGTGGCGACCCGGGAGCGGTTATGGATGGCCTTGGCCACCAGTTCCTTGCCGGTGCCCGATTCGCCGTAGATAAGAACGTTGGCCGGAGTAGGGGCTATTTTATTGATCAACTCGAAGATTCTCATCATCTCCGGGCTTTGGCCGATGATCTCCGGGAATCCGTTCACCGGCACCGGCTCGGTTTGCTGCTTTTTTTTGAGTACCGCCCGGACCACCGCTTTGATTTCTTCGACATTGAAGGGCTTGGTGATGTAGTCAAAGGCCCCGTGTTTCATCGCTGCCACCGCATCGTCTGGCGAGGCGAAGGCGGTGATCATGATAACGCCAATATCGGCTTGCAGTTGTTTGAGTAGGGCCAATAATTCCAGGCCGCTCATGCCGGGCATGCGGATATCGGAGATCATCAGGTCAAAGCTCTGCTGTTGTGCGAGATCAAGCGCGGTTTTTCCTTCGGCCGCAGTGGTGACCCGATACCCCTCTTTTTCAAGAAGAATTTTGAGAAACTCGCGCATGCTCAGTTCATCGTCAACAACGAGAATGGAGGCCATGTTCATCCTTGTAAAAATCCTTGTAAATCAGTCCATTGGATATATGAACCAGTGTATCCCCAAGTGGAAGTCGAAGTCAAACAATATCCATAAGCAGTTTACAATAGGGCGAGGATAGGGTAGAAAGATATAAATAAATTCTCTCCTGTATCAAGGCTTTGGGTGCAAATCACGTGGACGCGCAGGAACAATTCGATCAACAAACGCTGACCGAGCATCTGGCGGAGCTGCGCTCCTGCCTGCTGATCACGCTCGCCGCCGTGGCCGTCGGTTTTATCGCGGCCTACAGTGTTATCCAGTCGCTGGCCGACTGGTTTCTCCGGCCGCTGATCAAGGTGTTGCCGGAGGGTAAATCCCTCATCTTCACCTCTTACCAGGAAGGGTTTTTTTTTATCTAAAGCTCGCCCTGGTGTGTGGCGCTGTCCTGGCCAGTCCGGTCATCTTTCTCCAAATTTGGCGATTCATCTCGCCGGGTTTGTACCGGCATGAACGACAGGTGCTGGTACCTTTCACGATTGTTTCCACGCTTTGTTTCATCGGCGGCGCCGCCTTTGGGTATTTCGTCGTTTTTCCGCCGGCTTTTCGCTTTTTGCTCGGCTATTCCAGCGACTTCTTGGAAGCCATGCCCGCGGTCGATGAATATTTTTCTTTGGCTCTGCGGATGTTTCTGGCCTTTGGTGTGATTTTTGAACTTCCTGTTTTTATGGTATTTCTAGGGAAGGTCGGTGTGGTCAATAAACCGTTTTTGGTGAAGAATAGAAAATACGCACTGCTGATCGCCTTTGTGGTGGCCGCTATTCTCACACCCACACCGGATGTGGTCAACCAGTTGCTGATGGCCGTGCCGCTCATCCTGCTCTATGAGGTCAGCATTGTGGCGGTGGCGATTTTCGCCAAAAAGCCCCTGTCTGGTTTTCCGGCCAAGATCGATGTCGATCCCGAGGCGACCGACCATCCCGAATAAGGAAAAAAAGGAAAGGTGGGGTTGGGTAGCCTCTACCCTCAAGACCAAACGAGGGGGGGATGGATACATTTGTGCTTGCCGAATTTGCTGGAATTTTGTTACCTTGGGGTGTTGGTCAGCGGAAGCAATCCGGTCTTGCGGAAAGGAGGTCGCCAAAGTTGCCAGTCAACCGAATGCATCATCAACAGGAGGAAGTCTATGACCTATATTGCTGATTTTGAGAAAGCCCTGGAAATTGGTCGGCCACCGAATATCAGAACCCTCTTCCCTAATTCACGGGCGCTGATTGTCAGCGGCAAGGTGATCGATCGAGCCATGCTGGCTAAGGGCGGAGCCATGACCATCGCCGCCAACGGCAGAAACCATCTGATCATCCAGGGTGCCCTTCAGGCTGCCCAGCGAGCGCACGCGGCCATCATTATTGAAATCGCCCGATCCGAGGGGGGGGCTAATGCCTATTGCCCGACCAACTATTGGAATATGGCCCGGCAGGTCGATGCCCTCTGCAACCAACTGGCCATTACCGTGCCGGTCGCGGTGCATGCCGATCATTATGGTATTAAAAAAACTACCGACATCCCGGTGGCAGCGGTCGAAATTCCGACGATCTTCGAGGCCGGGATTACCTCAATAGCCATTGATGCCTCGCACATGCCCGATGCCGACAACCTGCTGGCCAGCATCGAACTGGCTCGACAGGTCCCGGTCTGGGCAGGCCTGGAGACCGAGGTTGGCGAGATCAAAGGGAAACTCGGGCTTTCCACCACAGCAGAGGCCCTGTTTATTATTCAGGGACTCAATGCCCATGATATTTTTCCCGACTGGATTGCACTCAATAACGGCACCACCCATGGCCTGGAGGCCACGGCCCAGGGAATCCAAGTGGAATTGACCGCCGAGATTCATAAGGCCCTGGCCGGATATGCCGTTTCCGGCGCCCAGCACGGAACCTCCGGCAATAACTCAGATCGACTGCGGGCGATCGCCGCCCAGACCTATTCCACTAAAGCCAATGTCGCTACCGCCTTGCAGATGGTGTCCTGGGGTTTGTTGGTCAACGATTACGGCAACGCCACCCTGGATGCTAATGGAGACTTCATTAAGATCCCCGGCGAGGGAGTCACCGAAGATCTCTGGCAGGAAATGCGGGCTTATGCCGCAGGAAAAGGCTGGAAAAAAGGTGATTATAAAAGTCTGAATCTTCCTTTTGAAAACAAGATCATGGGGCAGCCCAAGGCAGTCCGCGAGCGGATGGCCCGGCGGGTGGAGAATTTTATCTACACTTTGCTGGTCGAGGTCTTCAATGCTGCCGATACGGCCCGTTTCGGGGTTGATGCGATTTTGGAGGCCGGATCTTATGACATCGGGCCCAAAACCGGCCGGATCGAATCACCCGAGGAATGGACCGAGCTGAAAATCCGTGAGCGGGCTGCAACTCTGACATCGGACAAAGGACCGCAGGGTAATTTCGACGATTGAAACGTACCCCCCAAAGGGGCAGATTAATATTTAGGAAAGCAGGTCAGGGGGAACTGAGCCGAAAGGTTTAGTCCCCCTTTTATTATAGACGCATGAGTTCGAGCACGCTTTTGACAATACCGTCGGCATCGATCCCCGCATTGTTCCAAAGGGTGGCCTGCGGGCCATGCTCGATGAATGTGTCGCCATAGCCGAGGATTTTCACCGGCAGGTGCAGGCCGCGTTCGTTGAGGAGTTGGAGCACGCCGCTACCGAAGCCGCCCAAGGCGCTGTTATCCTCAATGGTGACCACTCTGCCGGTTTGGGCGGCCCAGGTAGTGATGAGTTCGCTGTCCAGGGGTTTGAGGAAACGGGGGTTGATTACGGCAGCTGCAATTCCCTGTTGCTCGAGGTAGGCTGCGGCAACGAGAGCCGGGGCAACCCGGTTGCCAATCGGCAGCAACAGGACATCGTTGCCTGCACGTAGCAATTCCCCTTTACCGATAACCAAGCATTGGAATGAGGCATCCATGGCCACCCCTTCGCCGCTGCCCCTGGGGTAGCGGAGCACCACCGGTCCGTGGTGATGGAGGGCGGTATACAGCATCTGCTGCAGTTCATTTTCATCCTTAGGGGCCATCACGGTGAGGTTGGGAATGAAACGGAGAAAGGCGAGGTCAAAAACTCCATGGTGGGTTGGGCCGTCGGCCCCAACCACACCGCTACGGTCCAGGGCAATGGTCACTGGCAGGTTGGGCAGGCAAACATCGTGGATCAGTTGATCGAGCGCTCGCTGCATAAAGGAGGAATACACCGCGAAAAAGGGGCGCATGCCTTCAAGCGCCAGTCCGGCGGCAAAGGTGACTGCATGCTGCTCGGCAATGCCGACATCGAAAAAGCGTTCGGGGAATTCAGCGCTAAAGGGTTGCAACCCGGTCCCTTCCGGCATGGCAGCAGTGATCGCTACCAGGCGGGAGTCCTGGCGTGCCAGTCGACAGAGAGTGTCGCCGAAGACCTTGGTGTAGGAAACAACCCCATTTCCGCTCTTTTTCGGTGCGCCGGTAGCAATATCAAAAGGGCCGATTCCGTGGTAATCGCCCGGATGGGTCTCCGCCGGTTTGTATCCTTTGCCCTTGGTGGTGATTACATGGACCAGCACCGGTCCGTGATTGTGATCCCTGACATTTTCCAGTGTGGCGATTAGGTCTTCCAATTCATGCCCGGGAATCGGGCCGATATATTTAAATTTGAGCGCCTCGAACAGCATGCCCGGGGTAAAGAATCCCTTGATGCTTTCTTCACTCTTGCGAAGGACCGTGAGGATGTTCTCACCCACCGAGGATAACGCCATCAGTCGTTCCTCGATATGATCCCGCAGGCGTCGGATGGTCCGGCCGGTCAGCTTTCTGCTGAGGAAACTGGACAGCGCCCCAACATTCTTTGAGATCGACATCTCGTTGTCGTTGAGGATGACCACCAAATCTCGGCCGAGATCACCGGCATGATTGAGGCCTTCGAAGGCCATGCCCGCGGTCATAGAGCCGTCACCGATAATGGCGATGACCTTGCCGTTATCTGCTTGAATGGCCTTGGCTGCCGCCATGCCCAGACCGTGGGAGATGGAGGTGGAGCTATGGCCGGCCTCCACCGGATCGTACTCACTTTCCGCCCGTTTGGGAAAGCCGCTCATGCCTTTGTACTGGCGCAGGGTGGCAAATTGGTCTCGGCGTCCGGTGAGCAGTTTGTGAGCATAGGCCTGATGACCGACATCCCAGACCAGGCGATCGTGGGGCGTATCAAAGACATAGTGCAGGGCTATGGTCAATTCGACCACGCCAAGGCTGGGGGCGAGGTGCCCACCGGTCTGGGCTACGGTGGCGATAATGGTTTCCCGGATTTCGCGGGCGAGGATTTCCATCTCCTGCAGGCTGAGCCCGCGCAGGTCCCGAGGGGAATTGATGGTTTCCAGCAGGTCGGCCCGCTGGTCTGTCTGTGGGTCCACAATGAGCATGATTATTTCTTACGTTCCACAATATAGTTGGCAAGGGCCCTGAGCGGGTCGGCCTTCCGGTCAAAAAGGACGAGGGCGGCAAGGGCCTCCTGCACGGCTTCTCTGGCCATGGTCCGGGAAGTTTCCATGCCAAACAGCGAGGGGTAGGTGACCTTGTCGGATTTGATGTCGCTGCCTGCCGGTTTGCCGAGTTGTTCGGTGGTGGCCTCGACATCCAAAAGGTCATCAACGATCTGGAAAGCCAGGCCGATGTGGTCGCCATAGGCTTGGAGCGCTTCCTCTTGCGCCTCGTCCGCCCTGGCTACCAGGGCGCCGCTAAGTACCGAGGCGGTGATCAGGGCGCCGGTCTTGCTGCGGTGAATGCTGCGCAGTTCCTCGTAACCGACCTGTTCGCCCGCAAAGAGCATATCAAGGGATTGGCCACCGACCATGCCCAGCGAACCAGCTGCCCTGGCGATGGTCTGGATGATCCGGATTCGGACCGAATCGTTGATGCCGGCGGAAACCTGACTGCTGAGGAGGTCAAAGGCAAAGGTAAGCAGACCGTCGCCGGCAAGGATGGCGGCAGCCTCGCCGAAGACCGTATGGTTGGTTGGTTTGCCCCGGCGGAGATCGTCATCATCCATGGCCGGCAGGTCATCGTGGATGAGCGAATAGGTGTGGATACACTCCAGGGAGCAGGCCACCGGCATCGCCCGCTGATAGGTTTTTTCGTCATCGTCCACGGCCGTGGCTGCAGCCAAACAGAGGATAGGACGGATGCGCTTGCCGCCGACAAAAAGGCTGTAGCGCATGGACTCAATGTGTCGACTGAAAGCGCCGACTGGTTCGAGCATGAGGTCGGCCAGGTGTTTTTCGACCCGTTGCCGTTGTTCATCCAGATAGGTCTTAATCTCCACTGTCTTCCTCTGCAAAGGGCACGGTAACCAGTTGGCCATCCTTTTTCAACAGCAGTTCGACCCGGCTTTTGGCCTCATCGAGACTGCTGTTGCAGAATTGCACCAGTGCTATGCCTTCGTTGAATTTGTCGAGACTTTTTTCCAGGCTTAGCTCCCCGGCTTCGAGTTCCTCGGTGATCTGTTCCAGCCTGGCTAAGGCATTTTCGAAGGTCTTTTTTGCCATAAACCGATTTCGTTCGCTCTTCCTGTTACGATTTTGTTTGCCGAAAAAAGGGCGCAAGGGTAATCGTCTATATTAAACATTCTCCCCGTTGGTTTCAACATCTGTTTGGTCATGACTACTTATATTGAACGTTTCGTTGTTTGGCTTCTGGTCGAAAAGGGGTATTCCCCGCATACCGCTGATGCGTACCAACGAGATATTCTTGAATTTCATCGTTTTTGCGGCGACGCTGTCCTGCCTGGATCGATCACCCCCACCATGGTGCGGTCTTTTGTCGGCTCCCTCTATGTCAGCAATGCTGGTGCCTCCGTCGCCAGAAAGCTCTCGGCTTTGCGCACTTTTTTTCGCTATCTCCAGCGCGAGAAGGTGGTCGAATCCGATCCGCTGATTGGGGTTGCCGGTCCCAAACTCGGCCAGTACATTCCGGCCTTCCTTACCGTTGATGAGGTTTTCAGCCTCCTGGAAGCGCCGATTGCCAGTGATCGGTATTTCCGTCGGGACCGGGCCATCATGGAGGTGATATATTCCACCGGGATGCGGGTTTCCGAACTGGTGGCCGGCAATATGGAGGATTTCGACTTTGAGAGCGAAATGGTCCGGGTGCGCGGCAAGGGCAGCAAGGAACGGCTGATCCCGTTTGGGAGTGCAGCCAAAGAGGCCTTGCTCCAGTACCTGCCCGAACGCGAATCCCTGACCCTGGCCCGCATCAGTCGGGGTCTGGCGGCCGAACGTACGGCGCTGTTTCTTAATGGCCAGGGAACGCGGTTGACCGCGCGGAGTGTGGAGCGGTTTATCCAAATGTATGGCCTGCGGGCCGGGATCGGGGTGACGGTCACGCCCCATGGACTGCGGCACTCTTTTGCCACCCACCTGTTGGAAATGGGGGCGGATTTGCGGATGGTGCAGGAACTGCTGGGGCATGTCAGCCTGTCAACCACCCAGAAATATACCCACATCAATATCGATCATCTCTCCAAGGTCTACGATCTGGCCCATCCTCAGGCCAAGCGGCCCCAAAGTTGAAATACCGGAGGACGGCAGTCGAAAACCGGGGCGGGGATTGACTCCCCGGAATATATTGTTTACAAATCATTATCATATTTATCTTTCTCTTTTACGGAGCTGCTTGGCAACATACTATGAAGACTCAGAAAATCAGGTCCACCACGATCGTCGCCATTCGTCACAAGGGCGAGGTCGTGGTCGCCGGTGACGGGCAGGTGACCCTTGGCGCGACCATCATCAAACATCAGGCTAAAAAGGTCCGACGGTTGTATCACGACCAGGTGATCACCGGGTTTGCCGGATCCACCGCCGATGCCTTCACCCTCTATGATCGGCTGGAACAGAAACTGGAGCAGTACAACGGCAACCTGATGCGGGCCGCAGTCGAACTTGCCAAGGATTGGCGGATGGACAAGATGCTGCGCCGGCTTGAGGCCATGCTGATCGCCGTGGACGCCAAGTATTCCCTGCTGCTCTCCGGCACCGGCGATGTCATCGAGGGCGATGACGGTATCCTGGCCATCGGGTCCGGCGGCCCTTACGCTCAAGCTGCGGCCCGAGCGCTCATCGCCCATTCCGAGCTCGATGCCGCCGCTATTGCCAGGGCCTCCCTGGAAATTGCCGGCTCCATCTGTGTCTACACCAACACCAACATTGTTGTTGAAAAAATATGAAAGGACTGCAAGCGCTCAATTCTCTTACCCCCAGGGAAACCGTTGCCGAACTCGATCGGTACATCATCGGCCAGGCGGACGCTAAACGTTCAGTGGCCATTGCCCTGCGCAATCGCTGGCGGCGGCAGCAGGTCGAACCGCCGCTGCGCGAGGAGATCGCCCCGAAAAACATCATCATGATCGGCCCGACCGGAGTAGGTAAAACCGAGATTGCCCGTCGGCTCGCCCACCTGGCCCAGAGCCCCTTTCTTAAGATCGAGGCCTCCAAATTCACCGAGGTCGGCTACGTCGGCCGCGATGTCGAATCGATGATCCGCGATCTTACCCAACTGGCGGTGAACATGGTGACCAAGGAGGAGGAGGAAGGGGTGCGAGGCAAGGCGGAGGCCATGGCGGAAGAACGCCTGCTCGAACTCCTGCTGCCACGCACACCCGGACAGCAGACCGGCATGCCCGCCTCTGCACAGCCCGATATCATTCCGCTGGGTTACGACAGTGGCGGTGCGAAATCGGAAGAACACCGAAGCCAGAGTACCAGGGAGCGGTTCCGCGAGATGCTGCGCCGGGGGGAACTTGATGACCGGGTGGTCGAACTGGCGGTGACTTCGAGCGGGGGATCCCCGGTGGTGGAGGTCTTTTCCGCCTCCGGCATGGAGGATATGCAAAGTTCACTGCAGGAGGCTTTCTCCAAGTTTTTTCCAAAAAAACGGCAACCTAAAAAGATGAAGGTGCCGGAGGCCTTGGAATTTCTCAAGAAGGAGGAGGCCGAGCGGTTGGTCGATACCGAGAGCGTCACTGAGAAAGCCATCCGCCGCACCGAACAATCCGGGATTATCTTTCTCGATGAGATCGACAAAATTGCCTCGCGCGGCGGTTCGGGTTCCGGTTCCCCCGAGGTCTCGCGGGAAGGCGTGCAGCGCGACCTGCTGCCGATCGTCGAGGGGACCACGGTCACCACCAAGTACGGGCCGGTGAAAACCGATCACATTCTTTTCATTGCCAGCGGTGCTTTCCATGTCTGCAAACCCTCGGATCTGGTGCCCGAACTCCAGGGGCGATTTCCTATCCGGGTCAACCTCCACGCCCTGGGGGAAGAGGAATTCTTCCGCATCCTGACTGAACCAAAAAACGCCTTGATCAAACAGTACACCGCCCTCCTGGCCACCGAGGACATTCGGATGGTTTTTGAGGAAGAGGCGATTCGGGAGATGGCGCGGATTGCGGTCCATGTCAATCAAAAGACCGAGGATATTGGTGCCCGCCGGCTGCATACGGTCATCGAACGGGTCCTGGATGAAGTCTCCTTTGACGCCTCGGACCGCGAGGACCTGGAGTTCACGGTTACCGCCGACTATGTACGGCGTCAGCTGACCGATATCTCGGAAAATGAAGACCTGAGCCGCTATATTTTGTAAGGCGCGCCCCTGCGATGCGCCAAAAGGATGAACCACCACCTGAGTTGACGATGAACCTGAACATTGAACCCGATCTGAAATATTGTCCCCAATGCAATGATGAATACCGTGCCGAAATTGTTACCTGCGCCACCTGCAAGGTAGCACTGCTCACCGGCGTGGAGATGCAGGCCCGGTTAGAGGCCCACCAGGAAAAAAAGTCGCCCCGTTCGCTGGAGATTTTCCCCGACGAGCCGATGACCACTATCCGTAAGGGTCAGGTGCTGCCGATGAAACAGTTGCAAGCCTATCTGCTCCAGCAGGGCATTCCTTCGCTGGCAACCAAAGAGAGCGCTGAGAACTGCACCAAGGGCTGTCGCGGCGGCGAGCTGCTGCTGCAGGTACGCACCAGCGACCTACGCGAGGTGGCGGCTGCGTTGGAACAGGAATATCGGCAAACCACCGGGCTGTCGGACCATGACACCAGCCTCGTTGAAGCAGTGTACAATGCGCATGTCCAGGAGGCAATCTGCCCGGCGTGCGGCTTTCGCTTTGCCACCAGTTCGACAACCTGTCCGGATTGCGGTCTCTGTTTTGCTTGATTTGTAAAGTGCATTAACGGCCAAGGAGGATGGACGTTGCGTCGGGTTTTCGCCTGATCCGGTGCGGCGCTAAAACCCTTGGGGGTTCGCCGCGTTCTGAAAATGCTTGCGGTTTTGGCGATAGTGGCCCGACATCGTCCTCCTGAGTATATGTGCTATAAATGGTGGGACTTGCTTGACGATGCCGGATGGTTTGGTAGACAATGTCAAGCCTGGGGAATGACGGTTCGGCCACTTAACCATTCCTTTTTATTGGAAAAATTGTACATGTGACGGGTGCGGACAGTTCGCAGGTTCGTACTCTACTTTTTCCACAACGATTGAGGACTCCTTCTAAACTTTTCCTCATGGATATCATTTCGGATCATCCCATCATTACCCTGACCACCGATTTTGGTCTCCAGGACCCCTATGCCGGTCAGTTGAAAGGGGCGCTGCTCAGAGGATGTCCTGCTGCGACTATCATCGATATCACCCATGGCATCCCTGCCTGGGACGTGGTCACCGCAGCCATCACCATTCGAACCAGTTATGCTTTTTTCCCCCTGGGCTCTATCCATTTGATTGTGGTCGATCCGGGGGTCGGCAGTGAGCGGTCGATCCTGGTGGCTGCGGGTGACGGCCATCTTTTTATTGCCCCTGATAACGGTATTCTGTCTTTACTCGTCACTGATCGCAAAATTGGCACCATTCATCGTCTCGAAAATCCGTTATTTTTTCCAGATTCCGTCAGCCCTAGCTTTCACGGCCGCGATATCATGGCTCCGGTGGCTTCGGCTTTGGGCAGAGGGCACGCTCTTCAGGATTTTGGTCCGAACGTGCCCCTGCACGCCATCATCCTGGCTATCGTGCCCTTGACGGTTTCGGTAGCGAACCGCTTCCAGGGCCAAGTGCAACGGATCGATCATTTCGGCAATATTCGAACCACCATTTGTGCGGGTCAGGGCCCTTTGGAGTCGGCTTCTTTCCATTTTCTTGAGATCGGCGGTCGACGGATTGCAACCTTGGCCAGCACCTATAACGCGGTGGCTCCTGGAGCGCTGCTCGTCTTGATCGATAGCGCAGGCTACTTGGAAATCGCTGCAAATCAGGCCAGTGCCGCCGAAATTCTCGGCTGTTCGCCCGGCGATCGGATAATAGTACATCTCCAGGAGAAATAGCCAGCAACACCTAAAGCGGTATAGGGAGGAGGTCTGAATAAATTATTTTTGGGAGAACTCTTGCTTGAGGTGTTTGGCCTTTTTACATTAAAGTAGCTTTATGCTTTGATAGTATCCGAACCGTGGAAATCTGATGTGGTATATGGTAAATTGTTATTTTAATATAAGGTTGTTTGTCTATTGTCTCGCTTGTCACTTACCAAATGAAAAGGAGCTGTTATGAACCGATGGGTTAAATTTTCCGTGATTATTGTGTTGGCTGCCATGTTAACCGCTTGCGCCGGCGCAACCAAACAACAACAGGGCACCGGTATAGGGGCTGGGGTCGGGGCTGGAGTGGGCGCGATTCTAGGGCAGGCTATCGGCCATAATACCACAAGCACTCTGATAGGAGCCGGTATCGGCGCGGCATTGGGCGGCATCGCCGGCAACCAGATCGGGGCTTATATGGATAACCAGGAACAGGAGTTGCGGAATGCTGTGGCTCAATCCGACGCCGCCAGTATCCGACGCGATCAGGACGTGCTGACGGCCACTTTCAAGAGCGATGTTTTCTTTGATTCCGGTTCTTCACAGCTCAAGCCCGGCGCTTATAACGAACTCAATCGCATCACCAACGTCCTCAATCAGTATCCACAAACCACGATTAGGGTCGAGGGCCATACGGATACCCGCGGGAGTGCCGAATCCAACCAACAGTTGTCGGAGCGCCGGGCCATATCGGTAAAGAATGCCTTGGCCCAACAAGGAGTTGACACCAGACGTGTAGAAGCGATCGGTTACGGCGAATCGCAGCCGATCTCATCCAGTGATGCCGTAAATCGTCGCGTAAACATTGTCATCAACCCCATTCGTCAGAACTGAGGGCTGTTAACGCTCAATAGGTTTTAATCGGGAACGAACCGTTCTGTTTTCCTTGTTTCCCCACGAAAGAGGATACGGGCGGCAGTCGTTTCCCGCCTCTTGGTTGCACTGCCCATGCAGTTTTTTTTCATCCGTCAGCACAATTCTTTGATTCTGTTGTCAAAGTTGCTTATAATAATTCTTAAAGAGGATGTTTGCTGTAGCAGTTCACTGGTTGTTGTTCATGCACGTCAGATCAAAACTACATCAACACAAGGAGGAACACATGGCCGTCAAAGTTATGATTAAAAGGAAGGTTGGGGAAAACGTGGCTCCGGAACTGGAAACTCTTTTGAGAAAAATGAGGGCGCTGACCATCGGCAGAAAGGGCTACATCTCAGGAGAAACCTTTCACCGGGTTGACAAGGAGGGCGTCAGCCTGGTTATCAGCACCTGGCAATCCATTGATGACTGGCGGGAATGGACTCTTAGCAAGGAACGGACTGAGTTGCAGGAACAGATCGACAAGTTGCTCGGGGCACCGACGGAATACGAAGTGTTTGAAAATTAACGAAACAAGGTAGGGCGCAGTCGTTATGCACGGCTGTAGCCTTCACTGACACACAAAAAAAAGCGGTCCATCTTAAAGGATGGACCGCTTTTTTATATTTCCCCCCATTGGTTCAATGGCCATAGCGACCGTTGCCGTTACCGTTACTGTTGCGTCGCTGCACCTCGGGCCGTTTCATCTGGACCGCAAGGGATTGCGGGCCGCAGAGTCCGGTAATGGTGTGGAAGAGCTCGGAACTTGGCCGGATGCTCATGTCTTTGAGTACCTGGATATCTACTTCGCCCCGATTGTCGAAATGCAGCGTGAGGAGCACGGGTATGGCCCCATGGTGCTGATAGAGCAATTCTTTGAGTTGCAGCATGTGCTGGCGTGAAGTTGCCGAGGCCTTCAGGGTAATGGTTGCTTTTTCGGCATAGTGCTCCAGGCTATCGGACAGGGTTTTGATCTCCTGGGCCACCACCTTGCCCCCCCGTTCTCCCTGTTGCACAGTGCCCACCACGACCAGCGGCTGGTCACTGCCCAGCAGATGCGAGCATTCCGCAAAGGTAGAAGGAAAGACTATAACTTCAATGCCGTCGCTCATGTCTTCCAGGATGGTGAAGGCCATCCGCTCACCTTTTTTCGATTTGTGCTCTTTGTACTGGTTGATCAGGCCGCCGATCCGAACCACCTGACCATCCCGCAGTTTCCCCGCCCCGGCTATGTCGGTATCGACCAACCGGCGGAGATCGCTCATAACCCCTTCCAGCGGGTGCCCGGTGAGGAAAAAGCCTACGGTCTCCTTTTCACTGGCTAGCCTTTGCAGTTTGGGCCATTCTTTGACGTCCGGGAGTCCGATCTCGACATTCTCGGCCTGCTTGGCGGCTGACTGACCGATGGTGAACAGGTTCATCTGGCCGCTCATACGATCGCGCTGTACGGCCTTGGCTCTTTCGATGCACTGATCGAGAATCTCCATGAACTGCGCCCGGTGGCCGCTCATCGAATCAAAGGCGCCGGCTTTGATCAGGCTTTCGATCACCTTGCGGTTGACCTTCGAGCTGTCTATCCGCCCGCAGAAATCGCTCAGCGAGCGATAAGGACCACCCTCTTTGCGTTCGGCCAGGATCGAGTCGAGGGCCGCTCCGCCCACATTTTTCACCGCAGCCAGGCCAAAACGAATGCGGTCATTGATAACCGTGAAATCGCTGAACGATTCGTTGATGTCCGGCGGCAGAACCTCGATCTTCTCCTGGCGGCATTCGTTGATGTATTTGACGACCTTGTCGGTGTTTTCGACGTCGCAGGAGAGCAAGGCAGCGAGAAACTGGGCCGGGTAATGCGCCTTGAGATAGGCAGTCTGATAGGCAATCAGGGCATAGGCGGCGCTGTGGGATTTGTTAAACCCGTAACCGGCAAATTTGGCCATGAGGTCGAAGATGTATTTGGCCTTATCCTCCGGGATATTGTTGGCTTTGGCCCCGGCCATGAATTTGCCGCGTTCTTTTTCCATGACCTCCGGGATCTTTTTACCCATGGCCCGGCGGAGAATGTCGGCATCTCCAAGACTGTAACCTGCCAGGATGTTGGAGATTTTCATCACCTGTTCCTGGTAGACGATTACCCCGTACGTCTCCTGAAGCACGGACTTGATCTGCGGCAGCGGATAATCGGCGGGCTGGCGGCCATGCTTGGTCTCGACAAAGGTATCGACCATGCCGGAATCGAGCGGGCCGGGTCGGTAGAGAGCGACCAGGGCGATCAGGTCGGAAAACTGCTCCGGCTGCATCTTGATCAGCAATTCGCGCATACCGTCGCTTTCCAACTGAAAGACCCCCAGGCTGTCGCCGCGGCAGAGCAGGGCGTAAGTCTTGGGGTCGTTCATCGGGATCTTGCGGAGGTCAACGGCGGTACCGAGATCGAATTCAATCAGCTTCAAGGCGCGGTCGATCACCGTCAGGGTTTTCAGGCCGAGAAAGTCGAATTTGATCAGTCCGGTCTTCTCGGTGTACTTCATGTCGTACTGGGTCAGGATCTCCTTGTTCGGGCCGACGCAGACCGGCAGGAATTCCACCATGGGACGGGGTGAGATCACCACCCCGGCGGCATGGGTCGATTTATGGCGGGCGAGACCTTCCAGGGTTTGCGAGATGGTGAGCAACTCGCGGACCCCTTCTTCCTTCATGGCCTCGCGCAGTCGTGGTTCTTTCTCTATTGCTTTTTTCAGCGTGATTTTTAACTCTTCCGGCACCAATTTGGCGATTCGGTCGACCACAGGCAGAGGAATCTCCAGCACCCGGCCGACATCGCGCAGCACTGCCCGCGCCTTCATTGACCCGTAGGCGACGATCTGGGCGACATAATCATCGCCGCCATAGCGTTTGCGGACATAATCCAGCACTTCGTCGCGTCGTTCTTTGCAGAAATCGATGTCAAAGTCCGGCATGGAGACGCGCTCGATGTTGAGAAAGCGTTCGAAGAGCAGGCCGTACGGGATGGGATCGATATCGGTGATCGACAGGGCGTAGGCGGCGAGACTGCCCGCACCGGAGCCGCGCCCCGGACCAACCGGGATTTTTTGCTGCTTAGCCCAGTTGATGAAGTCCGCGACAATCAGAAAGTAGCCGGAAAATCCCATCTTCTGGATTACTTTGATCTCCAGAGTCAACCGGTCCCGATAGGTGGTCTCCTGTTCCGGGGTCACCTGTTCCAACTCGTGGAGTTGATCAAGCCGCAATTTCAGCCCTTCCCAGCAAGCTTTGGCAAAGACGGTGTCAAGGGTTTCGTCCGCTGCTATCGGGAAAATCGGGAAATGATTCTCCCCAAACTTGAGTTCAAGATTGCAGCGCTCGGCTACCTCAAGGGTGTTGGCAACGGCCTGGGGACAGTAGTGGAACTGGGCGGCCATCTCGGCGGCTGACTTAAAGAATAATTGGTCGGTGTTGAACCGGAAGCGATTGGGGTCGGTGATGGTCTTGCCGGTCTGAATGGAAAGCAGCACCTCGTGGGCGTAGGACTCTTCTTTGGTCAGGTAGTGGCAGTCGTTGGTGGCCACCAGCTTTATTCCCAGTTCGTCGGACAAGGCCATGATTCCCTGGTTGGCGATGGTCTGCTCGGGGAGGCCGTTTTCCTGGATTTCAAGATAGAGGCGGTCGCCGAAAACCTCCTGCATCTCCAGGGCTTTGGCTTTGGCACTGACGGGATCGTTGTGGGTCAGGCGCCAGGCGATTTCACCCTTGAGGCAGGCGGTGAGCACGATCAGCCCTTGGTGATGCTGGTAGAGGGTGGGCCAATCGATGCGCGGCCGATAGTAAAAACCCTTGGTCTGGGCGAGGGACGCGAGTTTCATCAGGTTGGCGTAACCGGTGACGTCCATGGCCAGGGCGACCAGATGAAAATTGTGCCCCGCAGTCCGGTCGTGGAGGAGCATTCCGTTTTCAGCTACATAGAACTCACAGCCGACCAGCGGTTTTATTCCGGCCTTTTTGGCTTTTTCGTAAAATTCAAGCGCCCCGTACATGGCGCCGTGGTCCGTGATCGCCACTGCCTCCATCTCAAACTCCTTGGTGCGCTGGATGAGATCGGAGACGCGGATTGCCCCGTCAAGCATGGAATACTGGGTGTGGACATGAAGATGAACAAAGGGTGCGGCCATAGTGAGCGATATGTTGAAAAAGTATATGTTTGTGGGTGGTTAGGGATGTAAATGCTAAGGCTGTAGCCGTCCGGGCCGTTGAGCTTTCAGTGGTGATGCAAGGCAGTTGCTGGTCGCCGGTTTACAACTCAACCGCCTGCGCACCTTTCACTGCACCCCCGGTTATTTGAGACCTTTGGTGCCTTCGCGGAGAACCTCGGTCAGATCGGCACCTTCCAGTTTGGCGCCACTGAGATCGGCGCGGATCAGGTTGGCTCCTTTGAGGACAGCTCCTCGTAGGTCAGCGCCCCGTAAATCGGCGCCGGGTAGATTGGCATAGGTGAGGATCGCCTCCCGCAGGTTAGCACCTTGCAGGTCGGCCCGGCGGAGGTTGGCCATGCTCAGGTTGGCCCCGTGCAGATCGGCCTTGGCCAGACGGGCGCCGATGAGTTCTGCCTTGCCCAAGTCGGCGCCGGCCAGATTGCAGCCCGGACAGTCCTTGGCCATCCACTCGATGGTGACGTTGGTGTCCTTCTTGCCCTCAACACTATGTCGTGGTTCTTCGATGACGGACGGTGGACGTGTGGTGGTGTCCGATCCCGTTGTCGATAGCGCTGCGCCCGGCTCATCCTCGCCCGTGGTGCGGATCGAACGGCGCAGGCTTTTTTTCTGCTGATTACCGATGGCATAGAGTTGCTTGCTGTCACCGGCCTGCTGTTCCGCTGCATACTGCAGGACTCCGTTGCTGCCGGCAAGATGCAGTTTGTTCTTGTTGGTGTCGCGATACACCTGGAAACAGCGGAGATCACCGTACCACCATTTGTCCATATGGAAACAGAGCTCCCCCCCCTCGCTGACATCCCACTTGCCTTTATCCTTGTCGGCGGATAGAGCTTTGCCAAAAAGTTGCCCCGATGGGTCGAAATAGAGAGTGGTGTCTTCATTAAAAGTCTGCAGAAAGAGGGTGTTGCCGTTGACCAAGGCCAGTACTTCTTTTGCCGACAGTTTTTGGGCGCCTCGATCCTGCACAAGAGTATTGACAGTGGTCGGGCCACAACCGCAGAGGAGGCAACAGGTCAGAATGAGGAGGATGCAATATTTCATGAAGGCCTCGTTTTCATATTAAAAATAATTAAAACAGAGTGTTGATTGAAAAAGAAAAGGCTGGGCAAGTGGCTGTAAGCAGTGGCGTATATTACACGGCCGGTGACTTTTTGCACCCTTGATTTTCAGTTTCCAGCCCTGGACCGGAACCTTTAAAAGGCGGCCGGTCCTGGGCGATCGTCTTCTTTGATATGGAAACGTTCCTGGATCTTGGCCAGGGGCACCAGGTCTGCCTTGCGAGCTGAAGGGGTGAGGAAGGAGAGGAGTTTGGTTCGGAGCACGGTCGGGTTTAATTCGCTTTCAATGGCAATAATTCCTTCCATGATGATCTTTTGCAGCAGCAGCTCATGATTGGTCCGCTCCCGGAGATTGGCGGCAAAAGGGGTGAAAAAGAAATTAGCGAAAATCAACCCGTAGAGGATGGAGGTGAGGGCAAGCGGTACGGTCTTGAGGATAATGTTGGTGTCGCTGATGCCAGCCAGCATCGGGATCAAACCGGCGACGGAACCGACGATACCGAAGGCAGGGCAGAAATCGGCGATGGTGCGCAGGACGCGCTCACTGTCTTCTCGTCGTAATTTAAAAAAATACATCTCGGTGTTGAGGATGTCGCGAATCTGATGCGGTTCGTAGTTGTCGACCAGACAGCCCAGCGCCCGGCGCAGGAAGAGAATGGAGGTCTCGTTTTCATCCTTCTGCAGTGAAAGGATGCCTTCCATTCTCGACTTAATTGAAAGATCAATGAGGATGTCGACGATTTCCGCCTCCGATTTCAGTTGATGAGTGTAGGACGCTCGGACTACTCGAACGACGATTTTGAGTCGTTCGAGTTGGAAGCTGAGGATGGCAGAGGTGGCGCAGCCGCCGGCGACGATCATGAGACTGGCGATGTTGAAATAGTAGCTGAGATGGCCTTTGAAGAGGAAGCCGCCGAGAAAAATGAGGGCGCAGAGAGATAGTCCAATACGATTTTGTCGTTTCATTAATGATGCCTGGTTATTGAAGATTTGCAGGTGTGGCTGCCTCTGCTTGTGGCAACTCCTTGGAAAGAATGATTTCAACCCGCCGGTTGGTCTTGCGGTTTTCCTGGCTGGTATTGGGTTGTACCGGCCGGAACGAACTGTAACCGGAGACGCTGAATTGGGTGGCCGGTAATTTGGTTTCGTCGATGAGGAAACGGGCCACCCGCCCAGCCCGCGCCAGCGATAGTTCCCAGTTGGACGGATACCGGGAACTGCGTACCGGCTGGGAGTCGGTATGGCCGATGACGTTGATCATGTAGGGAGTCTTTTTGATGATGCTCGAGAGTTTCTTCAGCGATTCTTTAGCATTGGCTGTCAAATCTGCTTGTCCGGAAGGGAAGAGCAGGTCGCCGGTGAGGATTATCCGCATGGTCTTGTCGGGAACCAATTCAACCGAGGCGAACCGTTCCAGTTTCTCGTTGGCTAAAGTGACCTTGGACAGATCAAAAATACCGGTGATCAGTTCTTCGCGCTTGTTCTGCTCTTGGGTCTGCTCCTGGGCCTGAGTCTGTGCCTGGGGCGAGGCCACTTGTGGCGTTTTCACCGTTTCGGGCTGTGGCTGGACCTGTGGTTGGGGCGGAGGAGGAGCCGGCTCGGCAAGGAGTTGTTCCTTGAAAGCTTCCGGTGCCGGCGCAGAAGGGTGCGGTTCGGGTTGGGGTTGATCCGACACCGCCTTGTTGCGAATCCGGATGTCCGGCCCTAGCTGTTCTTGCAACGGCAGGGGGGCTTCTTGCAAGTGGTCAGCCGTTTTGTGGGTTACCTCCTGGGAAATTGGATGAAAAACCAAAGAGGATTTGGCCTCACTGGTCTGCACCGGAATGGTTTCATCGGCGATCTTGTTGGGATTACCGTGGGCGAGGATATCCTGGTGGGTGCGCTGGTGGACAAAAAGGGTGAGGAAGAGGACAAACATCGTCATCATCAGGTCGGACCAGGCGATGGACCAATGGGCAGGGCGGGTCGGCATCCGGGAGCGATAAAAGCTGTCTTCCACCACGAAAACCGGCTGGTTGGTCAAGCGCCTTTCGGTAGACAGCGCTGTCTGTTCCCCCTCTTTTTGTGGGGAGACAGGTGCGGTGGTACCAGAGCTCTCTATTTTGGGCGGATCATTTGGGGGGGTGATATCTTTTTCCATGACCTTCTTTCGACGTTTTCCGGCTGGAACAAAAGCGGATTGTGCAGATTGTTCGAAATTGTAGGTGTTTTGCCACTTTTGGGGTGGATAGTCTGGGTTTAGGCGCTTAGCGTGCCAACTCCGCCGGTAACAGGGGGTTGGCCATAAAGGTGCTGACCGCCGATTTTTACTGCCTGATAGTCTATAGCGTAACCAGACCGAAACGTTAGCATAATTTTAGCAGAATTTTTTTAAAAAGTCATTTTATGCAACAGTTGCGTGCTTGCCCGGCTATCGGCATTGGCCATGCACGCCAACCTTTGGCCATTTTGGTGGTGTTGACCGCTTGGAAGGCAGGCCTTTGTAGGGACTGACCTGCTCAGTACAACAATATCCCCCATTGCGGAAATCTCGGGTAATCAAAGTCTTCAGTTCATCCCGCAATCCTTGGTCATCACAACCTGCGTAGGTGCGATGGAGTTCCAGGTGAGATCACAAAGGAATCAAGAAGTGTCGGGTAAAAATGAGAGCGCCGTCCTAGCTGGAGGACAGGCAAGCAGAATTGCAAGACCTATGTTGCGCTGCAGTTTATTCTGTCTCCCGATTGGAACCGTATTCGGATGACGCAAAATGGTTTTCCCAGGCACTATTTCCTGGCAGGACGGATAGGTGATCGGCATGATGTTCTTGAACATGGGCCTTCCCACCAAGCATGATGATCTCTGCCCACTCGCCTGTTTCCGGATCAGGAAAAGGAGAGGAGTGAATGAATTGCAGTAGTTGTATTTCGGTGCCGGTATCTTCACGACGAGACTGCGGAGATTATGCCGTTCGACTAAATAGACCATCAGAATTAGGAGTTGCCTGGCACCTGATAGCAGGGAACTCTGGAGCATCTCAAGAGTACAACACTTCCTCCGTTGGTATAAAGGATCGGAAAGGAGCCTGGAGTCGCAACCGCTGACCCTCATGCAATGGCAGGGTGGAGTCTTCATGCAGGAAACAGGGCGATCCAGGCTGCTGCGGCGGGGGATGGCGCGATCGAGCGGTCCCGTGACTGCGCATCCAACCTTGGAACCAATGATTGTTTCGCAGGTTCGTTTCGTGGAACCGGTGGGCGCGCTCTTTGAGAAAAAGTTGAGGTAACTTATTGATGTAGAATGTTTTGTTGTTATTGACCGTAGGGTTTTTTTGGCCGAGACTACCTCATGATCGTTACTTTCCAGCCGGGCGTGCGACTCCCTGTTGCTATGATATTGATTAGATGATATAAAAAATTCATATCACTTATTTGGGCGCGCTGTCCAGTTACAGGGAGGGAAGGTATGGGTGTGCTGAAAAATAGGCTTCAATGGTCAGGCTTTTTCCGGCGGTCTACCAGCCTGATGACGGTGCTGGGAATGGTGTCTATCTCGTTGATTGTCAGTGGGTGCAACAAGGGCGAAAAGGCCAAAGCGCCGCCTGTGCCGACCGT
>JAFLKR010000067.1:0-39675 GCA_019163135.1 Desulfobulbaceae bacterium
TGGGAGATATCAAGCAGCAGCCGTTTCTGGGCATTGACCAATCCTGCCATTCGCTCGGCCATATGGTCGAAGTCGCGGGCCAGATCGCCGATCTCGTTGCCGGGTTTGCCCAGGCTGGTTCCGATTCTGGCGGTCAGGTCGCCGTCTGCAATCTGTCGGCTGACCGAGCGCAGCCGGGCCAGCGGGGCGCTGAACGATCGGGCCAGTTGGAAGCAGACAATACCGGCAATCAGCAGGAGGACCAAGGTTTGCAACTCCGGTCCGTTGCGGAACAGGGCCAAAAAACCGTTCTGCCCCGGTGGAGGCGGAAACCCGAGGTTGGGTCCGGGCGGCGGCGGGCCCATGCCTCCGGGGGCTGGCCCATTGGGAGGAGGGTGGCCGCCATCCCAGCCCGGCGGCGGTTTGAACTGATGCAGCCCCACCACCACGTAGGATTGTCCCTCCGGGGTGAACAGGCGTTGAATCACGATCAACTCCTTGCCGGTGTCCTCAATGGTGGGTTGGTCGGTGGCGCCGGCGCTGGCGGCCAGGCGGCCGATCCTCTGGTCGGAGTCCGCATCTTTAGGCATGATGCGGTCGTCGATACAGAGATAGAGCCGGGTGTGCATGGAATTTAGGATTTCCCGGATATATTCCTCAAAGGCCCGGTCGCTGCGATGCTGGTGCATCACATAGGCGGCCTGACCCATCAGGACCACGGAACGGGCGATATTGGTCTGCAGCTGGCGGAGAAAATCGTGGCGGAAGGATTCAACCGAGCGGCGGGAAAAGGAAAAGAGGACCAAGGCGCTGATCAGTCCGGACAAGAGGATGGTCAGGGAGAAGCTGAGGATAAGGCGGAAAAAGATGCTGCGCATGATTCTGGATTAAGCCGTGGAGGTTCAGGTGCAGGCGTACAGATAGCCGACGCTGCGCACGGTTTTAATCCGTTCGATGCCGTTGACATTGTGGCCCAGTTTTTTGCGCAGGCTGCTGATGTGGACATCAATGCTGCGATCGAAGAGCTCCAGTTTGCGACCGAGCACCTCCAATGCCAGATCCTCGCGGTTCACCACCTGCCCGATTTGTTGCATCAGGGCATGGAGCAGGGAGAATTCCACCGCGGTCAGCGGGATTTCGAGGTTATTTCGCCATACGGTCCGGGTACCCGGATCGAGGATGACGTCATCGGCCATCAGTTTCGCCGGGGGCAGGTGAGGGCGGTTGCCTCCACCTACGCCACGACGATGGATAGCCTTGATCCGGGCCACGAGTTCGCGCGGGTTGAAAGGTTTGGGCAGGTAATCATCGGCGCCCATTTCGAGGCCGACGATCCGGTCGATTTCGTCACCGCGGGCGGTGAGCATCAGCACCGGGACCGCAGAAGATACTCGGAGTTGGCGCAACAGGTCGAAGCCGTTGCATCCGGGCAGCATCACATCCAGAACCACAAAATCGTGCTCGCCGGAGAGGGCCATTGCCAACCCCTGCTGCCCGTCGTGACAGGCTGCAATCGTAAATCCTTCCGGTTCGAGATATTCGATCAGCAGGTCGCACAGTTCGATATCGTCGTCAATGATCAGGAGGTGCATCGATGGGGAGACTCCGGCAACGGTTATAAGGCATAAACTGGGAGGTCGGTTAGCCCCGCAAAGAGGTGTGCCGCGCTTTTGTTCAGCGGAGCGCAAGCGTGCTTATTCGGTTTTTTTTGGGGCGAGTCAAGGCGGTGAGGACTCCAGGAACTATCACTTCGCCCTACCTTAAAACCTTCCAGTGTTTACCGGTTAGACAATTTACAAAAATTTACATAACTTTTCAGAGGATTAACAGTCAAAACTCGCTGATTTGCCGATACTATGGAAGAGGAAGTCCGTTCACGGAATGAGAAGGGGTATTCGGGAGGATGCCACCGACGCCTTGCGCTACGAAGGGGCTTGAAGAGGGCGTCCTATCCACATCTAGACAGGATGCTTTGGTAAGGACGTTGATATAAAAACATTTGGTTAGAGGAGGGGTATCATGACGATCAGCAGTATCGGTTCGAGTAGTTATTATGCAGGACAGCTGTCCACCATGCGGAATCGTGCCGCATCAGAGGCGGCGGAAACAACCGGCGGCAAGGAGAAGCCGACCCTGGCGCAACTGTTCACCAAGTTGGACGCGGATGGCAGCGGGAGTCTTGAGTCCACCGAGGTGCAGAGCTTGACGGAAAAAATCAGCGAGGCTACCGGGATTTCGGTTGATCTGGCCGAATTTTTTTCCACCTATGATGCCGACAGCGATGGAGCCCTTAGCCAGGATGAAGCCGTGACGGCCCTGGAAGCCAATCGTCCGCAAGGTCCGCCTCCGCCGATGGGAAAGATGGAGGGGCCTGAGTCCGATATGGTGAGCAGCGCCGATGTAAATGGTGATGGCATCATCAGTGCGGAGGAAGCGGAAGGGTTGGTTTCTATCATCAACCAGGCCACCGGCAGCACTCTGACGGCTGAAGATTTGCTCAGCGCCAACGATTCGGATAAGAACGGAACCTTATCCACCGATGAAGCCGTGACGGCCCTGGAAGCCAATCGTCCGCAAGGTCCGCCTCCGCCGATGGGAAAGATGGAGGGGCCTGAGTCCGATATGGTGAGCAGCGCCGATGTAAATGGTGATGGCATCATCAGTGCGGAGGAAGCGGAAGGGTTGGTTTCTATCATCAACCAGGCCAACGGCAGCACTCTGACGGCTGAGGATTTGCTCAGCAGTTACGATTCGGATGACGACGGGACCTTCTCAACCGATGAGGCGGTGGCGGCCCTGGAGGCCAATCGTCCGCAAGGTCCGCCGCCTTCGGATGGAGGAACCGCCGAAACGGAAGAGGTCGATGCCCTGACGACCGCGGCCATTGAAAAGTACCTGGAGATGGCAGCTCTGGGGATGGGGCAGCAGGCGTCCGGAGATATCTTTTCAATGTTCGGGGACAGGAACGGCTCGGTCAATGATGTCGCCTGAAAACTATCAGTCAGCATGACCTCAGGCCGTGAAGGCCTGAGGCTCGTCTCGATGAATAATTGAATCGTTCCCGTTCAGGTACAGGGGATGGTTCAATTATTGTCCGCTCGTTGCAGGCGTAGCGCTACCCATTCTTCCTGATATCGTCGGTCAAGCAGTTGGCAACCCTGCTCTTGATACACGTTGATGATGTTGTTTTCCTGCTCGCCGCTGAGAATGCCGGCCAGGACCAGTTGACCACCGACTGCGGTCAGCCCGGTCAGGGTCGGCGCCATCTCCACCAGGACATCATGGACGATGTTGGCACAGACCAGTTGATAGGCCCCGGTGATCTGCGTGACCGGGGTGGTGCTGACCTCGATCTGCCCCTCCAGTCGATTATTTGCAATATTCTCCCCTGCAACCACCACCGCATCCGGATCATTATCAATGGCAATCACCTGGGCAACCCCGAAAAGGGCGGCGGCCATGGCAAGAATGCCGGTGCCGGTGCCGACATCAAGCGCCTGGGCGGGCGAGGTTTCCTGGATACTCATTTGGAGCAGGGCCAGGGCCATCTGGGTTGAGGCGTGTTGGCCGGTGCCAAAGGCCATGCCCGGATCCAGTTCGAGAATGTGCTGGCCGGGGCCTGGCGGATAGGTTTCCCAGGACGGTTTGATCACCAGACCGGGGACGATCTCAAAGGGTTTGAAATACTGTTGCCAACTGGTGGCCCAGTCCTGGTCGGCCAGCAGGGTATGCACCGGCTTCTCCGGGACGCACTCATAGAGGGAAAAAAGTTCGGTCATCTGCTGGGTGACCCGGGCAAGAATGGCCTCAACGGTTTCAACCTGGCCCTGGGGATCGCTGTCGGTTTCCCCCAGTTGAAAAAAGCCGCTGACCAAGGCCCCTGAGGCAGTTTCCGGGCTCTGTTCCACGCCCACACCGCTGAGCACGCCCATGAGATCGGCAACCGGTTCAAGCAGCGGGAGCGGGCAGGAAAAGGTAATCTTCAGCCATTGTCGGTCTGGGGGATTGGTGGTGGGGGATGCCATGGGCGGATCTCGAAGGGAAAAAGAATCTGGAAAACCCGCGCAACCGCGTGGTTGCAGGATCGGGTGTAAAATTTTCGGATAAAATACCCGGATTCTGCGATCAGGGCCAGCGTTTCCTTGCAGGCGGCGGTGGCCTGCGGCAAGCGCTTGATTCTCTGATAAAGGCGTGTTCGGTTCATTTGGAGATTGACAAAAAGATCGGTATGCGCTTACCTAATCTGCTCTCCTTTGCGACCAAGTCGCCACCCGTACCGCTGCGACGAAAAGGTGGGGAGCAGAACGCCGGAACAACTGCAGGCAGCGCGAGTTGTTCGTTATCCCGCTTGTTTCCATTCGTTTTTCTCAGGGTTACCCCATGCTCGATACCTCCGGACATCATCTTGTCTACGGCGTGCTCAACGACTATCTCACCGGTGAGGCCCTGCCTGATACCGATGATGAGCGGATCAGACAGGGGCTGGCCCGTCTGCTGGTGGAACAACTCGGCTACTGCAAGGATGAGTTGCAACCCCGGATGACCATCAACTCCTGCTTCAATAACAATCGGGTTCGGACCCTGATTGAATTGACGGTAAGGATTAATGGCCGGCGGTTATTCATCCTCCGCTACGGCCCCGGTTCCCTGGTGACCCGGGAAACTGCGGCGGTGGCTGCGGCCCGAATCCTGGATCCCGCCTATCGCATCCCCCTGGCCATCGTCACCAACGGCCGGGATGCGGAGTTGCTCGAAACCGCCCAGGGCAAAGTCCTGGCCAGCGGCATGGCATGTATCCCCGACCGGCAACGGGCGGAGTCCATGGTGCAGGAATTAGTTTTTGAGCCGTTCACCGATCCGGGGCGGCGCGATAAGGCCTTGCGGATTCTCAATGTTTTTGACCAGGAAGTCTGTTGCGCGGGCATGAGCTGCGCACAAGATGCAAACCAATAAAGGGTGGATGCGCCGCTTCTGCCGATGGCCGGAAGCAGCAGCCCCGCAATATTAAAAATAATGCAGAAGATGATTATGAAGAACACAGGAACCTGGAGCAAAACGAGCTGGCATAATTTCACCGCCCTGCAACAGCCCAAGTGGCCGAATAAAGAGCGATACGATGAAATTACCCAAACCCTGAGCCTGCTGCCGCCGCTGGTCTTTGCCGGTGAGATCCGGGATTTGAAGTCCATGCTCGCCAAGGCAGTCAAGGGCGAGGCCTTTCTGCTGCAGGGCGGGGATTGTTCCGAGGAATTTTCCCGTTGTACCGCCCCCAATATCCGGGAAACACTCAAGGTTCTGCTGCAGATGGCGGTTATTTTGACCTATGCCGGCAACAAACCGGTGGTCAAGGTCGGCCGCATCGCCGGTCAGTACGCCAAGCCGCGCTCCGCCGACACCGAGATCGTCAACGGGGTGGAAATTCCCAGTTATCGTGGCGATATGGCCAACTCCGCCGATCCGGTGCTGGAGGCCAGGATTCCTGATCCGGATCGGCTGCTCAAGGGCTATCATCTGTCGGCGGCGACCATGAACCTGCTGCGCGCCTTTACCCGGGGCGGATTCGGTTCGCTGCACCGGGTGCAGGCCTGGAACAAGGAATTCGTCAAGCAGTCGCCCATGGGGCGCTCCTATGAGCGGATGGCGAAGCAGATCAGCAGCGCGCTCAAATTCATGGAGACTATCGGCATCTCCACCGATATTCCCCAACTGAAAGAAGCCCAGTTTTTCACCTCCCACGAAGCCCTGTTCCTGGGCTACGAAGAGGCCTTGACCCGTGAGGATTCGATCGCCGGCGGTTGGTACGACTGTTCCGCCCATATGCTGTGGATCGGCGATCGGACCCGGCAGATTGACGGCGCCCATATCGAATTCTTGCGGGGGGTGCGCAATCCATTGGGCATGAAGGTGGGGCCGAACTACCAGATCGACGACATTCTTTCCATCATTGAGCGGTTAAATCCCGAAAATGAGGCCGGCCGTATCACCCTGATCACCCGTTTTGGCTCTAAGGCAATCGAGAAACATCTGCCGCCATTGCTGCGGGCCGTGCGGAAATCGGGTCTCCATGTCCTGTGGACCTGCGACCCCATGCACGCCAACACCTTCAGCGCCCCCTCCGGTCATAAGACCCGGGATTTTGAAAACATTATCTCCGAATTACGGTGCTTTTTCGAGCTGAACTGGGTGGAGGGCACCATTCCCGGCGGAGTCCATTTTGAATTGACCGGCGACGATGTCACCGAATGCATCGGTGGTGCCCGTCAGCTTTCGGGCGACCAGTTGGGCTTGCGGTATTTGACGACCTGTGATCCGCGGCTTAATGCGGAGCAGGCCCTGGAGATGGCTTTCCAGATCGCGGAGATGATCCGGACCTGATCGGGGTGGGGAAGGGCGTGTCCTGTAAGTCGGGGAGCTATCGGTTGAATCAGGGTGCGGTTGAAGCGGTGGTGAACAGGGCGACGATCGCTTCCCTGGTGGTGCTGTCGAGCAATTGCTGCCGTTTGGCGCTGTCCTTGAGGATTTTGCTGACCAAGGCCAGGGTCTGCAGATATTCGGCGGCTTTGCCGGCGGGGGAAAGCAGCAGGACAAAAAGGTATACCGGGCGGTTGTCGATGGCCTCAAAGTTGAGGCCGGCCCGGTTGCGACCGAAACAGAGCAGGATGTCGTCGAGCCCGTTGATCTTGCCGTGGGGTATGGCGACGCCGTTGCCGACCCCGGTCGAGCCCAGCGATTCGCGTTCCAGAAGCACCTTGTAGAGAACTTCTTCAGTGAAGCGGCCGCACTCTACCGCGGCCAGCGCCGCCAGTTCCCGCAGGGCGCCTTCCTTGCTGGTGGCCTTCATTTCCAGGATGATCGATGCTTTCTTGAGTTGGAGCATGGGAGCGTTCAGGAGGACCGAGCCTGCCGACGGTGCTTGACCGGCAGAATTTTTAACTGATCCCGGTACTTGGCAACAGTGCGTCGGGCAACTGTGATATTCTCGCCTGCCAGCATTTCCGAGATCGTGTTGTCGCTGAGCGGTTTTGTCGGGTTTTCGTGGCTGACCAGTTGGCGGATGCGATTTTTGATCGCCTCCGCCGCCACGGTATCGCCATCGGTGGTCGCCACCGCCGTGCTGAAGAAATATTTCAGTTCATAAATCCCTTGAGGGGTATGCACGTATTTATTGGAGGTCACCCGGCTGACGGTCGACTCGTGCATGCCGATGTCCTCGGCTACATCCCGCAGAATCAGCGGTCGCATCGCCCCCGCCCCTTTTTCGAAAAAATCACGCTGAAATTTGAGCAGACTCTCCATCACCTTGAAGATGGTCCGCTGCCGTTGTTCGATCGATTTAATGAACCATTCGGCGTTGCGCTTGCTCTCGCGGAGGTAACCGCGCGATTCCGGGGGCAGATCGTTTTTTTGCTTGAGCAGTTGCTGGTATTGACTGGAAACTTGCAGTTGCGGCAATCCGTCATCATTGAGCTGAATGACAAATTCTCCATCGATTTTGTAGATATAGACATCCGGAATGACGTAATTGGTCTGTTCGTTACTGAACTCGTTGCCGGGAAAAGGCGTCAGTTGCTGGATAATGGCCACCGCCTCGTTGACTTTTTTCAGAGGCGCGCCGGTGTCACGGGCGATCTGGGCATAGTTTCTGGTCTCCAGCAGGGGCATGTACTGTTCGACGATCCGGTAGGGCAGGGTGTCGTAATAGTCCAGCCGGTCGAGCTGCAGCAGCAGCGATTCCTGAATGGAGCGCGCCGCGATCCCCGGTGGGTCAAGGCTCTGCACCAGCCGCAGGGCGCCTTCGGCCTCCTCCTCGTTGCAGTGACAGTATTGGCAGATATCCTCGATGCTGGCTTCGAGGAAACCGTGGCCGTCGAGGTTGCCGATAATGAAATGGGTCTGCTCAATGTCCTGTTCGGTCAGTTCCAGGTGGGTCAACTGCCATTGCAGGTAGGAATCAAGCCCGGGGGTGGCGGAGATGAAGTCGAACTGCGAGGGAGCGTCCGCTGGCGGGGTTTCGTGGGCAAAGGAAAAATCGGCGTCGAAATTGTTGGAATAATCTTCCCAGTTGACCTCGGCGACGGTGGCGGGGTCGTCACCTTTGACCCGGTCGGTGATCGGCGCTTCGGTGAGGAAGGTGGTTTCTTCGGCGGTAAGGGCGTCGGGGTTGACCGGTTGTTCGAGCAGAGGAGGGATTTCCTCCAGCATGGGATTTTGTTCGATTTCCGCCTGCAGGGCCTCGGTGAGCTCAAGACGTCCGAGTTGCAGCAGTTTAATGGCCTGACGCAATTGCGGCGTCATTACCAGTTTCTGTGCGAGCTTCAGGCTTTGTCTGAGTTCAAGTACCATGGCTTATTGCGTCTGTTGCCTACGATTTGTTTTAAACACGGGTCCTCAATAATTCGCGATTACATGTGGAAGTTATCGCCGAGATACATTTTTCGGGCGACGGCGCTTTGGATGATGTCAGCGGCCACGCCACTGGTCAGAATCTGCCCGTTGTTCATGATATAGGCGAAATCGCAGACCTGCAAGGTTTCCCGGACATTATGATCGGAAATCAGCACCCCCAATCCTTTCTGTTTGAGGTCGCGGATAATTTGCTGAAGGTCGGCCACCGAAAGGGGATCGACCCCGGCAAACGGCTCATCCAGCAGGATGAAGCGCGGCCGGGTGGCCAGCGCCCGGACGATTTCAACCCGTCGTCGTTCGCCTCCGGAGAGGGCATGTCCCTTGTTGTCGGCCAGGTGTTCAAGTTTGAGCTCTGCCAGGAGGTCGCCGATCCGCTGGTTGATTTCATTGCGGGGCAGTCCCATGGGCTCCAAGACGATCCGAATGTTTTCCTCCACCGTCAGTTTTTTAAAAATCGACGGTTCCTGCGCCAGGTAGGTGATGCCGCGTGAGGCCCGCTGGTGGATCGGCAAGCCGGTGATGTCTTCCTCGTCCAGAAAAATGGCGCCGCTGGTCGGGCGGATAAAGCCGACGATCGAATAAAAAGTGGTGGTCTTGCCGGCGCCGTTGGGTCCCAGAAGGCCCACTACCGAGGAGCTTTGCACCTTGAGATTGACCTGGTCGACAACCCGTCGTTGGCGGTATTTCTTGACGATGCCGCGGGTTTCGAGAACCGATTGCCCGGTCATGGTTTTTTCTTGGACTCCGGATGGAGCACGGCCCTGACCCTGCCTTTGGTGGTTTCGTCCTGTTCCACCACCGAGCGTTTTTCGTCAAGATAGTAAATGATCGTTTTGCCGGCGACCATGTTCTGCCCTTGCCAGGCCTTGGCGTTGCCGGTGAGGATGACCTTGCGTTCTTTGGCGGTGTAATCCATCCGGTCCCCGGTCCCCAGCCAGTCGTCCTGGGTGATTTTGACGTTGTTTTTGCAGGTCAGCTTTTCCATCTGACTGGAAGTCTTGTCGTTCTTCTCTTGATTGGTCTTCTTCTCGATATAGTAAACGGTCATTTCGTCGGCGCGGATGGTGAGTTTGCCCTGACGGGCATCGACGTTGCCCAGGAAGACCACGCTATTGGCATTTTCCTGCGAGACCATCCGGTTGGCCTCGATGTTAATCGGCTCGGACGGCTCCTCTGCGGCGATACAGTTGGCCACGGCCAACAAGATGGCCAAAGCGGTTATCCCCAGGGTCCTTCGGGCGAAGGCAAAGAGCTGCCCCATAGAAATGTCCTCGAAATTGTAGATGAAAAAGGTATCGTTATTGTTTCGGGATTGGTTTTTGCAAGTGCGTCGGCATAGTACTTTGTTGTCATGAAATTGTAAAGGGCTTCGGGCCACTACGCCCCTTCTTTTGTCCTGGAAGGAAATAGAAAGGTTTACATGGGGTTAAAGCGAGGGTAAAATATGCCCTCCATTTTTCAACGGCAATCGCGGGGCAAATAGACAGGGGGAGAAATGATACGTGAAGAAATCGCCAAGGCCAAGGTGCTGGTTGAGTCGCTTCCTTATATAAGTGAATTCAGGGGGAAAACCGTCGTGATCAAGTATGGCGGTCACGCCATGGTCGACGAGGCGTTGAAGCGCAGCTTTGCCCTGGATGTCATCTTGATGAAATACATCGGCATCAACCCGGTGATCGTTCACGGCGGCGGCCCCCAGATTAATCGTTTCCTCGAAAAGATGCATATTACCTCCAGTTATATCCAGGGGATGCGGGTTACCGACGGCGAAACCATGGATGTGGTGGAGATGGTGCTGGTGGGCAAGGTCAACAAAGAGATCGTCGGTCTGATCAACCACTGCGGTGGCAAGGCGGTCGGGCTTTCCGGCCGGGACGGCGATCTGATCCAGGCCCGGAAATTGGCCATCCACAGCACCTCCACCGGCGAGGATCGACCACCGGAGCTCATCGATATCGGTCGGGTCGGCGAAGTGACCAAGGTGAATGCCGAGATCCTCGAGGCCCTCGACCGCCAGGATTTCATTCCGGTCATCGCCCCGGTGGGTGTCGGTGAGGATGGTCAGGCTTTCAACATCAACGCCGACCTTGTGGCCGGGGCCATTGCCGCCGAATTGAACGCGGTCAAGCTGATGCTGCTAACCGATGTCGAAGGGGTCAAGAACAGCAGCGGCGAGCTGATCTCCACCATTTACCGCGATCAGATCGACGATCTGATCGCTGCCGGCGTAATCAAGGGCGGCATGATCCCCAAGGTCAACTGTTGTAAATCGGCCTTGGATGGCGGGGTGGCCAAGGCCCATATCGTTGACGGTCGCCAGGAACATGCAATTTTATTGGAAATTTTCACCCGAGCAGGTATCGGGACGGAGTTGGTGGCATGAGTAACGCAGAGTGGTCAGCCAGGGGCAACAAGGTGTTTATCGGAACCTATAGCCGGTTTCCGGCGGCGATGGTCAAGGGGAGCGGATGCAGGCTCTGGGATGCGGACGGTAAAGAATACCTCGACTTTCTCGCCGGGATCGCGGTCTGCTCACTGGGGCATTGTCATCCTAAAGTTACCGAGGCGATCTGCCGGCAGGCGGCCTCCCTGGTTCATGTTTCCAACCTCTTTCACACTCCTCCGCAAATTGAGCTGGCCGAGTTGTTGGTCGCCCATAGTTTTGCCGACCGGGTATTCATGGCCAATTCCGGCGCAGAGGTCAACGAGGCGGCGATCAAACTCGCCCGAATCCACAGTGGCCCGGGGAAATACGAGATCATCTCGCTGGAAGGTTCCTTCCACGGGCGCACGCTTGCGGCCGTTGCCGCCACCGGCCAACCGCGTTTTCATCAGGGCTTCGAGCCCCTGCCGCAGGGTTTTGTTCACGCGCCGTTTGGTGATCCGCAAGCCCTTGAGGCGTTGATCACGCCGCAGACCTGCGCCATTCTCTGCGAACCCTTGCAGGGAGAAAGCGGGGTTCGGCCGCTTACGCCGGACTACCTGCTGGCGATCCGCCGGATCTGTGACCGGCACGGTCTGCTGTTGATTTTTGATGAGGTCCAGACCGGTCTGGGGCGCACCGGCACCCTCTTTGCCCATGAGCAGCTGGGCGTGACCCCGGATATCATGACCCTGGCCAAGGCGCTCGGCAACGGGTTGCCCATTGGGGCGATGCTGACTACGGAAACTATTGCCGCTTCACTGACCGTCGGCACCCATGCCTCCACCTTTGGCGGCAATCCGGTGGCTGCGGCTGCGGCGGTCGAGGTTCTGCGGATCATGCTGGCCGATGGTTTTCTGGAATCGGTCCGGGACAAAAGCCGGTATCTGGTCGAAAAGCTGGAAGGGGTGGCCACCCGTTATCCCCATCTGGCCACCGGCGTCCGGGGCCGGGGACTGCTCCTGGGGCTGGTGCTGACCGAAAAAGGGATCGAGCAGGGGATGACGATCGTCCAGCAAATGTTTGAGCAGGGGGCGCTGATCAATTTTGCCGGCAACCGGGTCCTGCGCTTTGTACCGCCACTGGTGGTCAGTCGGGAAGAAATAGACCAGCTGATAGCCAAGCTTTGCCTGGTGTTGGACGACTTGGCATGAACAATCGAGCCAGCTGTCGAACTTCTCGACCCTAACCATGGATGCGCTTTCCCTGATTGCCCTGTCGGTGGCCCTGGCCATGGACGCCTTTGCCGTGGCCCTGGCGGCGGGATCGATCCTGCAGCCGTTGAGCTTCCGGCCTTGTTTCCGGCTGGCCTTCCATTTCGGTCTGTTCCAGGGATTGATGCCGGTGATCGGCTGGCTGGCCGGGATGACCGTACAGTCGTTTGTGGCGGCTTGGAGCCATTGGCTGGCCTTTCTCCTGCTGCTGGCCATCGGCGGCCGCATGGTCTACGAGGCCCTGACCGCCGAGGAAGGGGTCGCGCGCACCAACGATCCCAGTAGGGGGCTGACCATGGTGGCGCTCTCCGTGGCCACCAGTATCGACGCTCTGGCGGTGGGGCTGACCCTGGCGATGATTGACGTGACCATCTGGATACCCTCGTTGGTCATCGGGCTGGTGGCCTGCTGCTTCACGGTCATGGGGCTTTTTCTGGGTACGCGGGCCGGCAAGCTGTGGGGGAAACGGGTCGAGGTCGCGGGGGGAGGGATTCTGATCCTGATTGGATTGAAAATCCTGATTACCGCGCTTTTTTTCAATCAGACTGCGGCCAAAATCGTCAGCTGAACACCTTTCCGGTTGCAAACTCCGGGAAGTAGGCGCATTTCTGCGAAAACCCTTTGCAAACGACCTGTTTTTTTGTATCAACTCTATTTTTACTTGAACGAACGGTCGGCATGCAGAGCGGGCATAACGCTCCAATGCAGACATGCTGCATCGTTCCCGCATTCCATGGGATAGCCTTATGAAAAACCATTTGTTGGCATTGGGAGCATTCACCCGGCCAGAGCTGCAGCGTTTGATTGATCGGGCCTTGACCCTTAAGGCTGAAAGCCGAGCCGGTGTTCGCCGGCAACAGCTGGCCGGCCGCAAAATCTGCCTGCTCTTTGAAAAACCATCGACTCGCACCCGAGTATCTTTTGAAGCGGCCATGTACGGCCTGGGCGGCCAGGTTATTTTTATGTCCGCCAAGGAATCGCAGCTGGGTCGCGGCGAACCACTGAAAGATACCGCCCGGGTCCTCTCCCGTTATGTCGATGCCATCGTGGTCCGGACCTTTGGTCAGGAAGTGGTAGAAGAACTGGCCCGGTATGCGACGGTCCCGGTGATCAATGCCCTGACCGATCTCCATCATCCGTGTCAGGTGCTCAGCGATCTGATGACGGTGATCGAGGAGAAAGGGGCACTGGCCGAGCTGAAAACAGCCTGGATCGGCGATGGCAACAATATGGCCAATTCCTGGATCGAGGCGGCTTCGGTCTTCGGCTTCCCGCTGACTCTGGCCTGCCCGGCCGGATTCGAGCCCAATGAAGCCATCCTGGAAAAGGCCCGGGCCCGCAGTCCACGGCCCATTGAGGTGCTGCGCGATCCCGCCGAGGCGATCCGGGGGGCGGAGGTGGTCAATGTCGATGTCTGGGCCTCCATGGGCCAGGAGGCCGAGCAGGAACAGCGGCTGGAGCTGTTCAAGTCCTATCAGCTCAACAGCGCCCTGCTGGCCCAGGCCGGGAAGGAGGCAATCGTGCTCCATTGCCTGCCGGCGCATCGGGGCGAGGAAATCACCGAAGAGGTCCTCGAAGGTCCGCAGAGCGTGGTTTTCGATCAGGCTGAAAATAAAATGCACATCCACGCGGCGATACTGGAGTCCTTTATCACCGGTGCGGCGGCGAAATAATTGTTAACAACTTTACCGCCCCCTGGGGGCATGGTCAGAGCAGGGTTATGAGTGTGAAAAAGATAGTCCTCGCCTATTCCGGCGGGTTGGATACCTCGGTTATTTTAAAATGGCTGGCCAATGAATATGGGTGCTCGGTCGTGGCCTACTCCGCCGACATCGGCCAGAAGGAAGACTGGGCGGCGGTTACGGCCAAGGGGTTGGCCACCGGTGCCGATAAGGTGGTGGTTTCGGATCTGCGCGAGGAGTTTGTCCGTGATTATATCTTTCCGGCCTTCCGCGCCAACGCCATTTACGAAGGCTCGTACCTGTTGGGGACCTCGCTGGCCCGGCCGCTGATTGCCAAGGAACAGGTGCGGATCGCCATCGCCGAAGGGGCGGATGCGGTCAGTCACGGCGCCACCGGTAAGGGCAATGATCAGGTCCGTTTCGAGCTGACCTATATGGCGCTCAATCCTAAGTTGACCATCATCGCGCCCTGGCGGATCTGGGATCTCAACTCCCGCCAGAAACTGGTTGCCTTTGCCCAGGAACACAATATTCCGGTGCCGGTAACCAAAAAGAACCCCTACAGTTCCGACGAAAACCTCCTTCATATCAGCTTTGAGGGCGGCATCCTGGAAGATCCGTGGAACGAGCCGGACGAGGACATGTTCAAGCTCTCGGTTTCCCCGGAAAAGGCCCCGGATAAAGCGACCTACATCGAGATAGATTTCGAGCAGGGCACCCCGGTGGCTATTGACGGCGAGCGACTCGGACCGGTGGCCCTGATGACCAGGCTCAATACTCTGGGCGGCACCAACGGCATCGGCCGGCTCGATATGGTGGAAAATCGTTTTGTCGGGATGAAATCGCGCGGCGTCTACGAGACCCCGGGCGGCACTATCCTGCGGGCCGCGCACCGCGATCTGGAGACCATCACCCTGGACCGCGAGGTGTTGTCCATCCGTGATAGCCTGGTGCCGCGTTATTCGCAGCTCATTTACAACGGTTTCTGGTTCTCGCCGGAGATGCAACTGCTCCAGCGGACCATGGATGATGCCCAGACCACGGTCAACGGCACCGTCCGCCTGAAACTCTACAAGGGCAACTGTATCCCGGTGGGCCGGAAATCGGTCAACTCGCTCTATTCCGAGTCGTTTGCCACCTTTGAGGAAGACGAGGTCTACAACCAGGCCGACGCCACCGGCTTTATCCGCCTTAATGCCCTGCGTCTGCGGATTCAGGCCCATCAGCGGATGAAATGAGCGTGGATAGCAAACAACCGTCCGGCAAGATGTGGGGCGGCCGGTTTTCCGAAACCACCGCTGCCTCGGTGGAGGCCTTCAGCGCCTCGATCCACTACGACGCCCGGCTCTATCGCCACGATATCATGGGTTCCAAGGCCCACGCCCGGATGCTGGCGCGCCAGGGGCTGATTTCCTTGGATGAGAGCGAGGCCATAGTCCGCGGGCTGACCGAGATCGAGGGGGAAATCGAGCGGGGCGAATTTGTCTTCAAGCCCGAGCTCGAAGATATTCACATGAATATCGAGAAGGCGCTGACCGACCGGATCGGCCCGGCAGGCGCAAAGTTGCACACCGCCCGCAGCCGCAACGATCAGGTTAACCTCGATTTTCGCCTGTATCTGCGTGATGAAGCCGATGTCCTGGATCACCTCCTTGGCGAGGTGCAGCGGTCCTTCACCCGGCGGGCGAGGAAATATCTCGGCACGATCATGCCCGGCTACACTCATCTCCAGCGGGCGCAGCCGGTGCTGGTGTCGCATCATCTGCTGGCCTATGTCGAGATGTTCCAGCGGGACCGGGATCGGTTGACCGGGTGCCGGCAGCGAATCAACATCATGCCGCTGGGGGCGGCCGCCATGGCTGGAACCGGGTTGCCGATCGACCGGCAGTCGGTGGCCGAAGAGCTGGGATTTGCGGCGATCACCGCCAACTCGATGGATACCACCGGCGACCGCGATTTTGCCCTGGAACTGCTGTTTTGTCTCAACCTGGTTCAACTCCATCTCAGCCGGCTGGCCGAGGAACTGGTGCTCTGGTCGACCAAGGAATTTGAGTTCATCCGCATTGGCGACCGCTACTGCACCGGCTCGTCGATCATGCCGCAGAAGAAGAATCCCGATATCCCCGAGCTGATTCGCGGCAAAACCGGCCGGGTCACCGGGGCGCTGATGGGGTTGCTGATGACGGTGAAGGGGCTGCCGCTGACCTATAACCGGGATCTGCAGGAAGACAAGGAACCGGTGTTCGATGCCCTGGATACGGTCAAGGCCAGCCTGGCGATCACCGCCGAACTTCTTGATAACACCGAGTTCAATGTCGACCGGCTGCGGTCGGCGACCGTGGGCGGCTTCATGACCGCCACCGATCTGGCCGATTATCTGGTGCGTCGCAACATGCCGTTTCGGCAGGCGCACGGGGTGGTGGGAAGGATCGTTGCCCTCTGCCAGGAGCGGGACTGCGAACTGGTCGATTTGACCCTCGCCGAACTGCAAGGATTCTCCGAATTGATTGAGGCCGACATCTTTGCGGTGCTCTCTGTCGAAGGATCGGTGAACAGCCGCGTCTCGGCCGGCGGCACCGCCGGGGTCAGGGTGGCGGAAGCCCTGGAAAAGGCGGAGCAATTTTTGGGGATACCCCGATGAGCAACAGCATCGGGCCGTTGTTGAAGTCGATTTTGGCGGTACCGTTGCTGGGCTGCCTTTTGGTCCTCGGTAACTGTGGTTACAAGGACAAACCGGTGCCCCCCACCCGGTTGATTCCCAAACCGGTCATCGATCTAGAGTGCCAGCTCGATGAAAAGGGGGCCACGCTGCAATGGAGCTATCCCAATCAAACCGTCACCGGTGATCAGGTTACCGAAATCAGCGGTTTCGGAGTATACCGGTACGAAGTTGCCGAAGAAAATTATTGCAAAACCTGTCCGATGCCCTTTGATTCGCCTATGAACTTGCCCGGCGGAGTGCTGGCGTCCGAAGGAACAAAGACCGCGAGTTATCAGGCAACCCTCCTGCGGCCCGGGTACCTGTATTTCTTCAAGGTTCGCAGCAAAATCGGCTGGTGGATCGAATCCCAGGATTCCAATATTGTTTCCTTCCTGTGGAAGACCCCGCCGATAGCTCCGGAAGGGGTGGCCGCCATCGGTGGCGACGGCAAAAACGGTCTCAAATGGAATCCGGTCAGTCGGCGCCAGGATGGGACCCCGCTGACCGATTCGGTGCAGTATCAGATTCACCGCAAAGTGGACAACTCCGCTTTCGCCAAGGTGGGACCACCAATCGTGGCCACCAGTTACAACGATACCGGGGTCGAAAACGGCCAGGTCTATAGCTACCAGGTACAGGCGCTGGCCATCGGCAAGGAAGGAACCGCGATCAGTGGCCCGATGAGTGCTTCGGTTAATGCCAGCCCGTCGGACAAGAGCGCACCGCCTCCGCCCGGCGATGTCCAGGGGCTCAGGACCGATGTCGGGGTGAAAATCTTCTGGAGTCATGTCGAGGGCGGCGATCTGGGCGGGTATCGGGTCTATCGTCGAACAGCGGCTGAAAATAAGGCCAAGTTCGTCGGCGATGTCAAGTTGCCGTATACCCTGTTTGTCGACCAAAACGCGCCGCTGGGTGTGGAACTGTTTTACACCGTTACCAGTATCGATACCCAGAATCCTGCTAACGAGAGCGCCAAATCTTCCGAGATTAAAATTTTCGAATGATCGTCTCGAGCGAGATCGCGAGAAGTTTGGATATGCAGATAAAAGATCTCAACCTGCCGATACCGTTTTGCAAAATGAGCGGGGCGGGCAACGATTTCATCATTATTGACCATCGTGTGCCGCTGATCCCCAGGGAACGGATGGCCGAGTTTGCCCGGCTGGTCTGCCGGCGGAAATTTTCGGTGGGCGCCGATGGTCTGTTCCTGATCGAACCGTCGGACTGTGCGGATTTCAAGTGGCGGTTTTTTAACGCCGATGGTTCCGAGGCGGGAATGTGCGGCAACGGTGCCCGGTGCGTCGCCCGTTTTGCAGCCATGCATGGGATTGCCGCCACACCGATGCGTTTTGAAACGCTGGCCGGGATAATTGACGCCACCGTTGCCGATACCCAGGTCACCATCACGATGACGCCGCCCCACTCGTTCCGGTTCGACTTGCCGGTTGAGGTCGCGGGGCAGTCGTTGATGGCGCATAGTGTGGATACCGGAGTGCCCCATATCGTTATCTTTGTCGATCAACTCGATGCCGTCGATGTGGTTGGTTTAGGGCGACTGCTCCGGCATCATCCCCTGTTTGCGCCGGCAGGCACTAATGTCAACTTTGTCGGGCAATGCCCGCAAGGTTTGGGGGTGCGGACCTATGAGCGCGGGGTCGAGGATGAGACCATGGCCTGCGGCACCGGGGTGGTCGCCGGGGCGCTGATCGCTGTCGCCAAAGGACTGGCCGACTCGCCGGTGGAGATGGTGACCGCCGGGGGGGTTGCACTCATGGTTCAGTTCACAAATGGCCAGGAAGGGGCGATTAACCAGGTCTTGCTTAAAGGCCCGGCGCACCTTATTTACCGGGGCGAATTGACCGAAGAGGCACTGCTCGTGTAAACATCCTGGTGGATGGATTGCCCGAGGTAAACGAATGAGCAGGTAACTGCTCAGGTTCTACAGGACGCCAGGCCCTAAAACATGGCGGTCGCCAAAGGTCGCAATGCAGCGACCAAAGCTGAACCCTTCGGGGTCGTCGAGCGCTCACCGACTGAACTGCGTCTGTACGAGATAAGAAGGAAAAAAATGGAGAACGTCATGAAGAAATTTGAGGGAGCCATAACCGCACTCGTAACCCCCATGTCGCACGGCCGAATTGACGAAAAAGGCCTGGTCGATTTGATTGAGTTTCAGATCGCCAGCGGTATTCACGGCATTGTTCCCTGCGGAACGACCGGTGAATCGGCAACTTTGAGTTTTGATGAGCATAAGCGGGTTATCGAGTTGACCGTCAAGACCGTGCATGGCCGGGTGCCGGTCATTGCCGGGACCGGTGCCAACAACACGCTGGAAGCCATCGAGTTGACCGAGTCGGCCAAAGACAGCGGTGCTGATGCGGTGCTATCGGTGGTGCCCTACTACAACAAGCCCAGTCAGGAAGGATTGTATCAACATTTCAAGGCGATCCTGGAGGCCGTCGATATTCCGATGATCCTCTATAACGTCCCTGGCCGGACCGTGACCAACATGCTGCCTTCGACGGTGGCGCGACTGGCCGTGCTGCCAGGCGTCATCGGCATCAAGGAGGCCAGTGGCAGTCTCAACCAGATCAGCGAGGTGATCCAACTGTGTCCCCGTGATTTTATTGTGCTGTCCGGCGATGATTTCACCGCTATGCCTTCGGTCCTGGTCGGTGGCAAGGGCGTGATCTCGGTGGTCTCCAACCTCGAACCGGCCAGAACCGCGGCCATGATCGAGGCGGCCATGGGTCATGATGTGCCCCGAGCCAACGAACTCCATTATCAACTGTTCGTCCTCATGGGAGCCATGTTCTGTTACCCCAGCCCGGCTCCGGCCAAGAAGGGGCTCGAGTTGATGGGCAGGATCGCGTCGGGTGAGGTGCGGCTGCCCATGACCCAGATGGACGAGTCGAGCCTGGTACAGCTCAAAAAAACAATGGCGGCAACTGGTCTGCTGTAAAGAGACCGTCAAAGCACAATAGGAAACAGATATGACCAGAGTTATTGTAGCCGGTGCGGCCGGACGGATGGGGCAGCGGATTATTCACATGGTGCAGGCCCAACCGGAACTCCAACTGACCGGTGCCTTCGAACGGCCGGGCAGCCCTGCCATCGGCAAGGATGCCGGGGCGATCAGCGGATTGGGCGAGACCGGTATTTCCATCACGGCTGGCCTGGAATCGGTGATTGATCGTGCCGATGTCCTGATCGATTTCACCTTCCATGAGGCCACGGTGGAGTTTGCTCGACAGGCCGCTGTCCATGGCACGGCCATGGTGATCGGCACCACCGGGCTCAGTGCCGTTGAGCTTGCCACCATCAAAGAATTGGCTGAGGCCCATTTCCCCTGTGTGCAGTCGCCGAATATGGCGGTCGGGGTGAATGTCCTCTTTAAATTGGTGGAAAAGGCTGCGGCGATTTTGGGCGATGCCTATGATGTCGAGATTGTTGAGGCCCATCACCGCATGAAGAAAGATGCCCCCTCGGGCACCGCCCTGAAGTTGGGACAGATGGCCGCTGCTGCCCTGGGCCGAGACCTGGCTCAGGTCGGCGTCATGGAGCGCAACGGCATCATCGGCGAGCGGACAGATAAGGAAATCGGCATTCAGACCATCCGCGGCGGCGATATCGTCGGGGAGCATACCGTTTATTTTGCGGGCGCAGGGGAACGGCTGGAAATAGTGCATCGGGCCACCAGTCGAGATAATTTTGCCAGGGGAGCGGCCTTGGCCGCAGCTTGGATCGCCGGCAAGCCGAAGGGTATGTACACCATGTTTGATGTCCTTGGGCTTACCGACTTCTAAGGTCGGCCCAGCGAAGGCCTGTCGGGAATCTCTAAACTCGTCTCACAAGGCCTGTATCGCTCTCGGCTCCAACTTGGGCGAGAGTACCCAGATTCTGCAGAGTGCCTGGGCACAATTGCTTGAGTATCCGGCCATTGTGCCCGTTGCTCTTTCGTCGCCTTACCGCAGTGAGCCGGTGGGGATGGACCGAACCCACTGGTTTGTCAATGCGGCGGCGCTTGTCCGGACAACGCTGACACCCCTTGTCCTGCTGCAGGTCCTCCAATCGATCGAAGCCCGCCATGGCCGGGTTCGTCCGTTGCAGCGAACCGGCTGCCAGGATCGGACCCTTGATCTTGATCTGCTCTTGTATGATGATTTTGTTATTTATTCCGATGCGTTGATTATCCCGCACCCGCGGATGCACCAGCGGCTTTTTGTCCTGGAGCCGCTTGCTGAAATCGCCGGTGATTGGATTCATCCTCTGCAGGGAAAGCCGGTGGGGGAGTTGCTGCTTGATTATCTGAAAAAAGAAAATAATCAACAGGTTGAGCGTTTTTTCTGGCCGGAGTAAGGAGGCCGCGGTTTGTTTGCGGCCCTGCTTGAAAAAAGTCACCTGTCCGGACAAATCAATTAGACATTTAAATTCACCCGTATATAATAAATTATGTTGAGAAAAGCAGGGATACCACTCACTGAGGCGGATTTTCAGGGCGCATGACTCCGTTTCGTTTGTTGATACTCGCCGGGCTTTTCTATATCGGCTGGCGACTTATTCGTAAGAGCTTTGCGAAAAAACCGCCGGAGGAAGTTCGTCAGGTCGAAGAACCGGACCCCGAGGATGTACTGGTCGAGGATCCGGTCTGCCATGTTCTTATACCCAAGCACCAGGCCCTGCGTCTGCGCCGGGATGGAATTACCTATTATTTCTGCAGCGAGCAATGCTGTGACCAATTTGCCGGGCAACCGGAGCAAGGAGAAAAATGAAGTTTTTTATCGACACCGCTAATATTGATGAGATCAAAAAAGGACTTGCGCTCGGGATGGTTGATGGCGTCACCACCAACCCCTCTCTGGTTGCCAAGGAGCCGCGTCCTTTTACCGAAATCCTTAAAGACATCTGTGGGTTGGTCGAAGGACCGGTCAGCGCCGAGGTTATCAGCCTCGAGGCAGACGGCATGGTGGCTGAGGCCCGCGAACTGGTGAAAATCGCCGATAATATCGTGATCAAAATCCCGATGATCGAAGAGGGCTTGAAGGCGGTGAAACGGTTGACGGCCGAGGGGATCAAGACCAACGTCACCCTGATTTTTTCAGCAGCCCAGGTTCTGCTCGCTGCCAAAGCCGGGGCGAGCTATGTCAGCCCCTTTGTGGGCCGTCTCGATGATATTTCGGTAAACGGTCTCGATTTGGTTGCCGATATAATGACTATACTGCGCAATTATGGGTTTGCTACCGAGGTCATTGTCGCTTCGGTCCGCAGCCCGATGCATGTGGTTGAATCGGCGCTGCTTGGGGCGGATATCGCCACCATCCCGTACAAGGTAATTGCCCAACTGGCCAAGCACCCGCTCACCGATATCGGGATGCAGCAGTTCCTCGCTGACTGGGAAAAACGGAAAAAATAACCAAATATAACCAAAGGTATCCTATGGAATCCCGCCTCCTTCTGACAGTCTTTCTCCTTCTGGCGATATCACTGCCGGTTTCGGCAGGTGCGGCAATGTATGCCTATGTGGACGCCCGGGGCATTTGCCATTATACCAATGTCCCGGGTGACGGGCGCTACAAATTGAATAATAGAACACCTCGGCGGGTAGGGTCGCCGGAAGACCAGCTGGTCAGAACGATTACCCGACGTTCGCAAAGCAGCCAGGTATTCGGGGCCGGATTGGCGCAAGGCTACCTGTTCCAGACGGCACCCCAAACCATGAACCGGTACATCCAGATGGCGGCGATGCATCATCAGGTGGATCCGCTTTTGATCAAGGCAGTCATCAAAGCGGAATCCAATTTCGATCCCAATGCGATTTCCCCCAAAGGGGCCCAGGGACTGATGCAGTTGATGCCGGGCACCGCCAAGGATCTTTTGGTCAACAATCCCATGGATCCGCTGCAGAATATCAACGGCGGCACCAAGTATCTGCGATACTTGCTTGACAACTATAACGGAGATGTGGAATTAAGTCTGGCGGCGTACAATGCCGGACCCGGGAATGTTACCCCCTATGGGATGATCCCCAACTTTCCCGAAACCCAGTCTTATGTCGCCAAGGTCTTGCAGAATTACCGCTCATACCGCAGCGATTCCCGCTCGTACCGAAGCGGTGAGGCCACAAATTCCGGCATCAATGTTCGACAAATGGTGACAGTCAATTGAAACGCAGTGCCAAGATTGTTAATCTGCCTAATCTGATCACAGGCAGCCGGTTCATCCTCTCCGGCTGCCTGATGTTGCTTCTACTCCAGGAGCAGACCACCGAAAAGGCCATGATTTCCTGGCTGGTGTTTTCGATCGCCGCTGGGTCCGACTGGATCGACGGCTATTTCGCCCGGCGCTATGAAAGCATCACCGCCCTGGGCAAATTGATGGACCCGCTGGCCGACAAGGTGCTGGTGACCACCGCGCTGATCATGCTCATCCCCACCGGCAAACTGCCTGCCTGGGTCGCGCTGATCATCATTTGCCGGGAGATTGTAATCACCGGCCTGCGCGGCGTGGCCTCATCGGCCGGAATCGTGGTCGCCGCCAGCAATCAGGGCAAATGGAAATCCATCACCCAATATATCGGCCTCGGTACCCTGATCTTCCCCCTAGGCGTCCTGCCCATCCCCTATCTGCACCAGATCGGCTTGGCCATTGTCTATGTGGCCCTGATCCTCACCGTCTTGTCCGGTTTCGATTACTTCTACAAACTCCGCCGGATATTTCTTGAGGATGTAATCTGAGTCTCCGGTCCGTAATGGACAGAAACTGGTTTATCACAGTTCTATCAGTACCTTCATTTCTTACCGATGATTAATGTGAGACTCCGTCCCGGCGGAATACTTTCACAACGGTCAGCCACAAAATCCGTAGATCAAACCATAATGAGCGCCGGTGGAGATACTCCACGTCCAACTTGACCTTTTCCGGAATCGGCAACTCATCGCGCCCGTTTATCTGTGCCCAACCTGTCAAGCCAGGAACCAATTTATGGACCCCTTGTTCCGTTCGCAGGGCAATGAGATCATCCTGATTGAACAGTGCCGGCCTTGGCCCGACAAAGCTCATGTGTCCAACCAGAATGCTCCACAATTGCGGCAATTCATCCAGGCTGGATCTGCGCAGGAAAGAACCGATCGGGGTCAAGTAGCGAGCCGGATCATCCAGCAGATGGGTCGCAAGCGCCGGTGTACCCACGCGCATGCTGCGAAACTTCGGCATTCGAAAAGTCCGGTTGTATCTGCCCACGCGATCCGACCAGTACAATACCGGACCGGGGGAAGTCAACCGTACCAGCAGCGCGACTACCAGCAGGGGCAGCGCACAGAGAACGAGTGCCCCTAAGCACATCGCAAGATCGAAGAGACGTTTCATCGCCCGAACATCTCCCGCAGGCCGTCGTCCAAGGTGATTTCTGCACGCCAGCCCAATTTCTGCTCAACGCGTACCGGGGAATACCAGGCCGAGCCGATGATGAGATCAAAGGCTTCGCTGTCAAGCGGCATTCGCCGCTTGATGATCGCCTCTAGCCCATCACTGCAACGAGCCCCTAATCGAAGTGCCGATTGCGGAATAGCCCAACGGCATTCAGGCAGACTCAGAACCTTGCACATCGCATTGTAGAGTAGCCGTCCAGAAGGTGCGTGCGAGAGGGTCACAATGTTGGTCATTCCACGTGCTCGATCATCATTGGTGGACAGGGGGCATGGCGGCTATCCGGTTTCAATGGGCTAAAAAAGGGGGGGCTCATGACGGCAAATCCTTCGCCGTCAACTCAAACGCCTTGGGCTTGAAGCCTAAATCCAGGTTCGCTTGGGTGTGATCAAATACCAGATCACGGTTCATGCGCTCGGCCATAGCGGCTGACCACTGCCGATGCCCTGACAGGTTGCGAAGCACCGCCACCGCCAGGCGGAAAGCCCACAAGGGCACCGTCAACAAACACGGGCGGCGGCCAAGCGCGGTAAACACCCGTGCGACCATCTCGCGATAGGGAATCGTCTCGCTGCCCGAAATGTTGTACGCTTGGTTTGCAGCACTAGGCGCCTGCAAAGCCGAAAGACAAGCGCGTGCCACATCTTCCGCATGAATCGGCTGGCGCAGGCCGTTCGCCCTGCCAAGCAACGGGAAAAAGCCCAAACGGCGAATGATGCGCACCATCTCGACGATGTTTTTGTCCAGGCCCAGGCCATAAATGAGCGTGGGCCGCAGAATCACCCATTCTACCCCACGGCTTTCCGCCCAAGCCTGTACACGGGCTTCCGCATCCGTTAGTCGGCGGGCAATGGCCTGTTCTTCGGGGTCGGTAGAATCATCTTTGGTGAAACGACTGGTCGAAGAAAGCACCACCACGCGCCGTGCCCTGTGCGCATCAAGCAGCCCAAAGTACTCCGGCAACACCCAAATGGGGGCAACACAAATCCACAGCGGCAAAGATCCCTCTGACAGAGGTACCAGCGGCGGGACCCCACCCGAGGCGGGCAACTGCTGCCAGAGCACCGCACGCCCATCCTGTGCCACCGGCCTGCGCGAGAATGCCGTCACCTGCCATCCGGCCCCGGTCAGCAGCGGCAGCAGACATGCCCCCACCAAACTGGTCGCACCAAGAATCCCTACATGGCGAGGCTGCCCCAACATTACCCCTCAACGCCCCAGCAACCTGCCCAGGCGCCGGAGCATGACGCCAGCGGCCACCACGGCAAAACGCAGCCACACACCCACCGCCACCAACCCCATCAACACGCCTGGATACTGGTGGCGAAAAAACTTACGGTAAAAGCGCATCATCCCCTTGTGCTTGTGCCACTCGACAAACAATCGCCTGTCCTGGCAACACACCCCGCGAGTATGGATAATGCGGGCATCCGGCACAAAGAGAATCTTCCACCCTTTCTGGCGGAAACGCATGCACCAATCCAGGTCTTCGCAATGCAAAAAATAGTCATCATCCCACCAGCCCACCTCTGCCACCGCCTCGCGGTTGACCAACATACATGCGCCGGAAATTGCCTCCACCTCGATGGGATGTGCGGGCAAAGGCTGTCGATGCAGGTGAAAATCAAAAAAGAGCTTTGGCCAGCGATGGGCAAAGCGATGCAACCGCAAGGCCCGCACCAAAGAACGCCACGGCGTAGGCACCGCCCGCCGACCGCCGCCTTGCTCGGTGCCGTCCTCATTCAACAGCAGACCACCGGCAATTGCGGCCTGGGAATCGGCTTGCAGGGCGGCAAGCAGGGTGTGCACCGAGCCGGCACGGAAACAACAATCCGGATTCAGAAACAACAAAAACGGCGCAGAGGAAAGCAGCGCTCCGATGTTGCACGCCGCCGCGAACCCCATATTAGCCGAATTACGAATGATGCGAACCTGAGGCAGAGCAGCAAGCCCATCAAGACTGCCATCGCTTGAATTGTTATCGACCACGATGATGTCGATATCTAGCGGGCAGTTCAGCAATGAATCGATGCAGTCGCGTAGTAACGGGCCGGCATTGTAATTGACGATGATGGCAGAAATGGTGGGGGTCATGTTTTCCTACTTATGGGGATCACGCGCTTATCCAGCAGCCGCCAGATAGCACCGATTGCAGCAAGACGTTTTTTTTGAATCTGTTGCCGTTTGCGCCACATCGTTGACAAGCCCAGCACGGCATCCCGCTTGGCTCGGCAAATAATCCGGCCCTGGCCACGCAAGGCAAGCCAGACAATGCTCACCAGATTCAAGGCCAGATGCAAAGGCAGCAACAGCCAGAACAATACACCCGGCATGTCTTTCACAAACGTCCATACCAAATTGCGGTGGCCGTGATACAAAGAAAAATCACTGTGCTGTCCACCAGTCGTGCCTGAGCCGACATGATGCACCACAGACAACGGCACATAGAGACAACGGTATCCAGCAAGCCGCAAGCGAAAACCAAGATCAACATCTTCCGTATAACAAAAGAAATCCTCATCAAAACCATTCACTTCAAGCAGTGCACTGCGCCGATACAATGCCGCCGCCGCACAGGGCGAGAACACCTCGCGCGCATGCTCCGCAGAAGTTGGAGCAGGTGCCCCATGCCCCATGCGCCACACCAGACCGCTGACATGGTAGACATCACCAGCCCCATCCAGCACCGTCGGATCACTCGCAGCAACCAACTTGCTGCCAAACACATCAAATCCCGGGTTCGATTCTGCTGCCAGCAACAGCGTTTCAAGCCACCGCGGTTCGGCAAAGGCATCGGGATTCAGCAGGGCGATCCATAGCGACTCGGAACAAGCCGCCTTGATCGCCAGATTGTTGCCTCGAGCGAAACCAACGTTCTGATCCAGCCCCATCAACTGCACGACAGGAAACCTTCGAACGATCTCGACGGAACCATCAGAACTTGCGCTATCTATGAGAATAATTTCATGAGGCTTAATCGTCTGAGCCATCAATGCAGCCAGGCACCGCTCAAGAAATCGCTCACCATTCCAATTGACGATAACTACAGTCACCTTCGGGGAAGATTTTTCAATTAAATAAGTCAAAGATTAGTTTTCTTGAATATTTTTTCGGGAATATGGGTGATGATCAGCATGATCAGCCGCCATATCTTTTTGGTGTAAATCGTATTATGGCTAGCAAGTATCCCATGGTAAATTGCCTCAGCAAGCTCCTGAGGGGAGGCCAGTAATTTCTTGGGAAGATCCATCCCCGCAGTCATTTTAGTTGCCACGAATCCAGGTTTGACCGTCATTACATGAACACTCGATTTTGCAAGTCGATGGCGTAGACCGCCTAGGTAAGCGCTGAGGCCCGCCTTGGCACTGCCGTAAATATAGTTACTGGCTCGCCCCCGGTCGCCCGCCACGGAGCTAATTCCGACAATAAAACCACTCCTTCTAGCTTCAAAATCTTGTGCAATGACTTCCAGAATACTGACTGCGCCCGTGTAATTCGATTCCATAATTTTCTTGGCAATCGAAAAGTCTTTTTGAGCCGCTGGTTGATCACCCAAAAAACCAAAAGCCACAATAATACCAGCCGGCTTAGGGTCCAGCGCGGCATAAAATGCTTGATGGGAAGCGAAATCGATCGCATCAAAAAAGGTTTCTCTGGCCTCAACCTCATAGCGCAGGCGCAGATTGGCTGCCTCCTTTGCCAAGTTGTCCATATCGCGTGAGGCAAGATAGATATTCCAGCCTTCTTTGGCAAATCTGCGTGCTGTTGCCACCGCGATATCGCTGTTTGCTCCCAGCACCAATAACCACGCATTACTCATATACCCAACCTCTGCGATTGAAGAGAATGAAATCTTTTGTTCAAGCCATACCTGCTCCGAACCTCGCGGAACTTATCGAGCAATGGGTAGCCTTGTTCAAATATAGTTTTTGAGACGCGCACATCTTTGGTCAGATAGATACGGCCTCCATAATAAGCGACAATCTCGTCGAGTTTATCAAGCAGTGCAAACAGTCCGGGGTCAATTTTAAAATCCAGGGCAAGGCTGTAACCTTCCATTGGAAAAGAGATATAATTTTCATTGGCTGGGCCATAAAGCTTTAACACGGCCAAAAAAGATCCTTTACCAGAAGAAGAAATCTGTTCCAGTATTTCTTTGAGCCCGATCAGACTTTTTTCCTTGGGCAGGATGAACTGGTACTGAGTAAATCCGCCTTTACCATAAATTCGGTACCAATGGTCAAGTGCATCCAGCGGATAGAAAAAACTGTCAATATCAACCTGGCTCTGGGTTACCCGTTTTCGTACCTTGCCGTAATAGAGCCAATTGAATGCACGTACGCTTAGATTGTTCAACGCAAACCCAGGAAATTCAAAAGGGATAGATACGTTTTTCTTGGCCTTGTAATTCAGATTGCCGTCATTGGCAAAGTCGCCAACCATTAAAAGGCATCTGCCGATATCGGCCTTCTTGGCCAGGCAATCGATCCAGGCGACAGAGTAAGGAAAATTCTTGTACGCCTCGAAGGCCGCAAATGTCTCTTCGAGATTGCCTGTCTTAATAGTCGTTTGATCAATGTGCTTGGACTTGATGCGTTTCAACGAAAAACTCACTTCAAGAATGATCCCCGTAAGCCCCATACCGCCACAGGTGGCGTGAAAAAGTTCTTGGTTTTCTTCCCGACTGCATCGCACGATGGCCCCATCAGCCAGCATCAGGGTGAATTCCTGGACGCATGCGCTGAAGCAACCTTCGACGTGGTGGTTTTTACCATGCACATCACTGGCAATCGCCCCTCCAACCGTGATCAGCTTGGTACCGGGAGTCACTTTGAGAAACCACCCTCTAGGAACAAAAATTTCGATGATATCAGCAAGCAGTACCCCGCTTTCACAGGTAAGCAAACCGCTTTCTTCGGCAAAGTTGAGAAAACGATCGTTGGAGAGCATCGGCACGATGTTGGGTGCCAACGCACTATCCCCATAACTGCGCCCATTACCAAAAGGGATGACTGACGATTCCAGAACAAGCTTTTGCGCCAGGACGGCATTGGGTAGGATAACCTTTGTGTCGATAACGGGGTACTGCCCCCAGGCGGTAAGCTTCATGTGTTGTTCAGTCCTCAAAAGGTATGTACAAGCTGGTGCACCGTTGCGGCAACGATAGAACCAACCAAAATTCCCGAAACAATTTCAAAAGGCGTATGCCCCATGCGTTCGCGAAGGTTTGCACGGGCAGATTCTGCAGCAACCAATTGATTGATAGCGACAGCATGCTTCCCGATCTCACGGCGTAAACTGTTGGCGTCAAGCATCACGATAAAGGCTACGGTGATTGCTACGCCAAAAGCAGGGTGGCCAAACCCCTCCTTCAACCCGACAAGCGTTGCCATGCTGCTGACGATAGCACTGTGATTACTCGGTAAACCGCCATAGCCAATCTGTCCGAAGGCCAGTTGTTTTGCCTTGATGCTGTTGATTGAAAACTTCAAAATCCCAGCCGCAAACCAGGCCAGAAAAGGGGTGACAGCGTACGAGTAGTCCATAATTATCCCTGCATTGGCCAAAGAGCGCAGGCGCAGGCGACGACCCACAATACCACCGTCAGCAGCAGTTGCCAGTCGGCCAGCAGGGCATCGGTCGGCGACTCGCCGCCATCCAGCACTTCAACCACGTACCAGTAGCGGAAAAGCCCGAACAGCACCAGCGGCACGGTAAACACCAACTGTGGCCGAACAGACATAACGAACATACTGTAAAACACCAAGGCACAGGTTGCGGACATTTCCGCATAACGGTCCACTAGTGCAATAGAATATTTTTTCAGTACCGCGCGACCTTCAGTTCCGTTCTGGCTTAATTCCTGGCGGCGTTTTACCGCAGCAAGGTAAAGCGCCAGGCACAAGGTGGTCACCAGCATCCAGCCAGAAAGGGCAAGGTCCAAGGCAAAAGCGCCAGCAACGACACGGAGAACGAAACCGATAGCGATGGTGAAAATATCGACAACAGGCTGATGTTTCAGTACAAACGTATAGGCTAAGTTCAGCAGTAAATAGCAGAGTATAACCCCGGACGCGCGGGGGGTAACAATCCAACCATAGAGCAGGATCGTATATAGCCCAACCAAAACAACGAATGCTACAGGCACAGAGAGTGTGCCTGCCGCCAAAGGACGTGTTTTTGATTTTTTGGGGTGGCGGCGATCGCACTCAAGGTCGCGAATATCGTTTACTATGTATGTTGCAGACGAGGCGAGGCAGAAAAGGAAAGCTGCAAACAGCGCCTTGCCGTTTGCCGGCATGATCACGAATTGGCCCGTGAACAGAAGCGGCGCTAAGACAAAAGCATTCTTAATCCATTGCTTTGGGCGCATCAGGGTAAGAATGGCGATTAAATTCATTTTAAAAGTATTCAACAACAATGTCGGAGCCTCTTCGGGTTGGGGATGCAGATTACCTATCTGGATTCCTTGTGTGCAACAATGAGAAACTGCTTACCCAAAAACTTCCATGCCATAGGGCATTTGAGGTAGGCTTTTACCAGGAACGGGTGTGTTGGTAATGCACCCTGTGTTGTATAGGGAAGGAAGCGATCTATACAGACTTCAATATTAAAGCCCTTAAGTTGCAATGCCTCGGTTAACGACAGATGGGTCAACCCCAGGTGATGGTCATAGAAATCCCAATATTTACCCGGCAGGTAACGAAGATTAGGACCAAGTATTATATATTTCCCGCAAGGCTTTAGAGATACCAAGACTTGATCCAAAAACTCATCAAGAGTTTTTTTGTCAGGTAGGTGTTCCAGGAAATTTGAAGAAAATACGATGTCAGCACTACCATTCACAACAACAGAACTGAGTTTGGTCGCCATGCACTGATAAAACTCGATTTCTGGGTTTAAAAAGAGTTTTGCGTCAGGGTTCAGATCAACAGCAATTTTCTTCTCCGCCTTGATGTTGTTGAGGAATTCGCCAAACCCACATGCAATATCAACAACCGTGTCGGTTGGATTGATAAATTTTTGGAGATAGTCATGGCAGATAACCTGCCAGATCGCATTTTTTCGAGGGATTTGGTCATCGGTAAAACGAATCTTGTAGAGTTCTGACAACTCACGACCGTCCATACTGAATATCTTTGAATGTAAAAAATTTATAAATCAGGAAAGTCGCAACCATGGGAATAGCAACAGCAATTCCGTGGGCGAGGGCTTGTGTGTAGCGCACCATACCCAGAGCTTGCAAGGCATGACTAATAGCTATTGATGCGAGCCAAACTACTGGGAAAAAAGACAAATTGACAAGTACAAAGTCGCGAGCCTGCTTGTTTCTTGGCTTTTCTGACCTAGGGAATACCAAAAAACTATTTAGGGTAAAAGCGACCAATATTCCGACAGCGTAAGCAATTGTCACTGCCCACGAAAACGATAGCCAGTTGCTCAACATAATGCGTGAAAGCCAATGCAGAAAGGCGGCCACCCCGCCTACGGCAAGAAACCCTAAGAACTGTTTTGTTAAAAAATGTTGAATCACGCAGTTGCATCCTTGGCCAACTTTCTGCCGAAATCGATACTTTCGGAAATTCCGCGATCTTCCGGATAGTAGTAGGAGGTGTCTGCCACCCACAGCCCCTTAACGGGCAGGGCTACGGGAGGAATGTTATGCAGATACCCAGGGTCGCAGATCGGTTGCGCATAACGATAGCGGCTTGCCCGAATGTCGATGAAGTCTCCCTCAGCAAGGTTCGGGTTAATTTTCATGAGGTATCGCTTTACCTTGTCTACGAAGGCTTGATCAGGCTCGGCATATTTTGGATGTTCACCGGGCATGTAAAAGGGCACATAGACGATATGCTGATCGAGTGGCCGCAGGTTCGTATATTCTACCAGACCTGGAATATCCATCTCCGGATCATTGGTGTTCAGCCAGAAGTTTTCGGTAACTGCCTTGCGCAGTTTGACGATCACGCACACCACCGCGATGTTCTTGAGAGCCTTAAACTGTGCAAGAACATCAATGGGCAGATCAGGCATCAGCTGCGGCACATAGGGAGACGGCACCGTGCTGATCACTTTTGCAAAGGCTTCGAAGCAGCCATTAACCTCAACGCCGCAGACACTGTCGTTTTCAAGAACAACCCTGGTAACGGGCGAATTAAGCCTGACTTCACCACCCCGAGACTCAATGGCAGCCTGCATAGCAAGCAACAAGGTGTTCGACCCACCCTCCAGGTACCCCAGTTTTTCCCGAAACAAGTTGTAACGGGAACGTCCGATCCGTCGAATACGACTCCATATCCAGGCTGCTGAGAGGCCTGTGGTATAATCGTAAAACTTGTAATCAAATAACCGGCGCCACAACACTTCATAAGCCTCCTCGCCTACCCAGCGACGAATCCAGCCAGTGGCTTCAACATTGTCGAGTGGTCGCCAATCAATGCGCTTGGTTGCTAAAAAGGCATGCAGGCCATATCGGAACTTCGCGCCGAAGCTCAAACCGCGGAATTTCAATAAGGCAAGAGGATTCCCCCATGGCTGCAGCCGATTCAGATACCAGTACCCCATTTTGGTCTCGATCCAGCGCATCCGGTCGGCTAGGCCGAGTTCGGCCAACAAAGCTAGAAACGCGTGGTCGGAAATGCAATGGAAATGGTAGTATCGTTCGATATCCAGTCCGTCAAAATCGAAACAGGCCGTCATGCCGCCAACACGGTCATCTGCTTCAAATAAAACAGGCCGATGGCCATCCTGAGCCAGTTGATAAGCTACTGCCAGTCCCATCGGCCCAGCACCAATAACCGCGATTCGTTGTTCCATATCAGAACTCCAGCGCAATGCTGCTGTAGCGAGGATCATTAAAGGTCTCGTCGACAGCCTTCTGGAATGGTGTGTAGGGGACGCCAAAAATGCCGGGCCAATCAATCACTTCAAACTCGTCTTTGGTGCTGAGTGCGGCCAGTTGCTGGGTGGTGAACGGCGGATTTTTATCGAACAAAGCCCATGTCCAAAGCAGTAGGTAGAACAGGTTGTAAGGGATGCGCACGATAGGGGTGCGGGATTGAGTTGCCTGTTTGATCGCGCGAATGATGTCAATGTAATCGACCTTTTCGTGGCCGGAAATATTGTAGACTCCGTCGCACACACGGTTTTCGATACAGCTGATGATTATCTCGCAGAAATCTCCGACATAGAGCGGTTGGCGCATATAGCGCCCAAGACCGGGGATCGGGAAAATCGGCACCTTCTGCATGAAACGTGAAAGCCAACCGAGGTGTTTGCGGTCAAACCATCTGGTGTAAAAGTCATCGGCAGCAGACTCAATCACTGATGAGCTTATATGCACCAGATACGGTACTTTGTTGGCCTTAATAGCGTCAAGAATCAGCTGCGTTGAATTGAGGTTATTACGTACAAATTCTTGATAATAATTGCCGCCGATTTGAGCTTGCAACATTACTACAACCTCTGCGCCGTCAAAATGACGCAGCCAATCACCGGGTTCAGCTAGGTCGGCGAACTCTACAGTGATGTCTGGTTGGACTTTTTTGAGGACAGCGAGATTAGCCCGATGTTTGTCGAGCACCACGATATTAGAGTAGCCTTGGGTTCTAAAGCGGGCGATGAGATTTTGTCCAACCAATCCTGCGCCGCCCGGCAAAATGATTTTATTTTCATTCATGAGATGTGGCCCCATTAAAATGCCCGATGGTTTTGGGTTGTGGGCAGAGTTTGATATGATCATCTTCCGTATAAGCTAAACTTAGAGTATAGGTACCACGAATCGTAGACACATCAGCCGTACATGCAAAACCAGAAGATGCAAGTGTTGGATTCTTGAAGTACGCACTTATATCAGGCCTGGTTGTATGCCGAGTATTTAAAAAGATATTATTTCCATCGTTAGCGCTCAACACTAAAATAACAGAATCAGGAAGTATGCTTTTGTCGACCGACTTCGCTAGCCACCCATGAACATTTAGCAAGGTTGACGCGGAAAATTCTGAAGGAGCTGGCGAGAATCCATTAACAGAATCTATGCTGCCTTCGCACTTTTCAGTAACAGATTTTTTCTTATTTTCAGGATTGTCTAAAGCTATATCAAGTTTGACTAGCTTTGAAACATCAATTTGAGATCGTGCCGGTGTTGATATTTTTTTAAATGTTACCTCGTAATTGTTGCGCCATTGCCTTTTGTCACTTACTGGTGCAATGGAGATAGATTTAACTTTTTTTCGTGGTAAAGAATCTATGCCATTGTAAAGTGATTCAAATTCAGCCGTATTCTCAATCAATGGGGAGATCAGAAACCCAGATTTTGCCATTCCAGGGATTATTCGGTAGGTCTTTGTTGTACCGTCCTCAAGATTGATGGAAATTTGTAACTGACTAGGTTTGTAGAAAATCTCCACCAACTTTCCTATCACGCTTTTTTTGATGGATATCTCGGTAAATATAGGATCGGGTTCGCTTGGGATAGATACTGCATCACCAAAAGAATATGATCCATTGCTTATAACAGTCTCTTCTTGAACCTTAACTGAGGATTGTTTTTTATGCAGATATAAAAAACCATTTTCTAGAACACTCGGTTGATAATAGGTTAGAAGGACCGGCCAGCTGGCACCATCTTCAATCGATGGAATTCGTCCATCAATAGGTTCTACTCTGAAAATAATAGAATCTGGCGCCTTGTCGCTTAATAAGTGTTTTCTGTTTATGAGTGCCAAAGAGGGTGTGTAGGCAGAGTAACTTTGCAATATTGGGCGTGGATTCCAATTATTTCCAGATGCAATCAGATAAGACTGGTTGTATGAATAAATATCAGTAGATCCTTTAAATAATGGAAATTTAGCTTTGTCGCTAAGGCGGTTGATTGAATTATTGAAATCTGTTTCAAGCCATTTGTTTACATAGAGCCGATTTTTCAATCCATTCCATGCATAAGAGTAGGTTGATTGAATATTGCGCGAAATACTCTCTGGTGATGTCTTGAAATAGTGGCTATCGATGTACATCCAAGCCAAAAAAGAAAAAAATAGGATAATAGGTGTTTGTCGTGAATAAAAAACAATAGCGAAAAGAAGTGACGCTATTAGAATTGATGTGCCAGGCAGGATTGCATGGCCATCATGTCTAACAAATCCGCCTTTGAATGATAGGAATAAATAGACAATAAAAACCAATGATATAAAAATTCTTGATTTTATTTCAATACGATCAGATCGGAAAATAGCAATTATCAAAAAAAATGCAGCAACAAGGTAGAAACCAATTTCACGCCTAATACCACTTGTTGCCATAGCTTCTGTATAACCGGAAACTATCGGAGACATAGAAATAAAATATGAGGTCAAATCAGATGCTGATTGGCCTGATGCAATCCAGAAAAAGAAAATGGACGCAATCGGGGAAGCAACAACAGCAATGGCCTGTCTTCGTCTCCTGCTAGTTACAAAAAAAACAGCAGAAAGTATTGCTATAGTCGAGCACAGAATTAGGAATGACCCCTTTATTAAGGGGTACAGCCCAAACGGGAGGAATAGAATTATTGTTAACGCCAGCGCCGAATTAGTACTTAATGCTACCTCCTCATGCGCATTGACCGATTGATAACAGAAGAGCCCGACGAGTAGAGGATACGAGAAAAATAGAGGGTCAGGTCTATACATTAAGCCAGCTAAGGTCACCAATAAGGCTGCCACCTGGTACCATCTGCTGTGTCGAGTTACAAAAAATATCGCAAGCCCATATGATAATCCCAAGTATAACGAGCCAGCCAGCATGAGTTGATCGGTTGCAGGGTGATAAGTTTTTGTATAAATTGATGCATATGGACCCAATGTAAAAACTAAATCGCGCCCAAAGGCTAATCCCTGAGCGACAGCTTGATTCATCCCAAAGACCCAAGATGGATCTAGGCCTTCTCTAGGCATTATCGGTGAAAATGGCACAAATGTGCAGATTGCTGTGATGAACAGCAAGGCCTGTAACACCAATTTGGATGACGAGTTGATCAAGTCTGTTTTTGGAGCCATCCCGGAAGATAATTTGTTTGTAGTCATTCTATCTCGCAATTATTCTGTTGTTGTGCAAAATATATTCAATTAAAGTAAGGATCTTACCTTGAGGTACGCTCAATAATAGCGGTGCAAAGCAAAAACTTACAGCACCGGCACGGTATTGCCAGAGTTATCTCGCTGGAAAATGTCCTCGCCATTTAATTCAATAGCCGTTACACGATACCCTGCGGAGCGCGCTAGTATGCAAAAAACCCTCTCCCAAGCATGGGCAAGGGTGCTATCCTGTTGGCCTTCCTCAGGCTCAAAAGCCAACGCCGCCCCCTCTAAATTATTCACTGCTTTCAAGACCATTGGAGTGAACCAGAACATTGTTCCCGCGAAGAAACTCAGTTCAGGAACATTATGTGGAGGGGGAACATCGGCACATTTGAGAATTTTAGCTACAGTATCATGATTGCCGCCCCAGAAATCGGTGTGGCTTAGGAAAAAACGCCCTGGCCCAACAATGCCGACTTCTTTGCGGCGGAGCAATTCTAGTGTCCGCTGCACGACAATCGAACTGCCGCACAGAGACCCGTAGAGCAGTTTGCGCCAATAAGCGCCCAGTTCGCTATAAGAACTTTTCTTCGAGTGTAGTTTTAGCACTGCTTCGTAACCTGCTAACATCCCTGTACGGCACAAAGCGAGAAACGGGCCAACATCCCGGCCCCTGTTCTCACAGAGCATAATGGTCACCGGTCTTCCGTAAGGCTCCAAGGCATTTAATATCTTACAGACGTCTGCCTCAAATGGTGTGGTGAGGTACAAGTCGAAGGGTTCTAGGATATTTTTGAGATATTCAAGTATTTCACCGAGCAGGTCGAGGTAGTACAGGTGCACCACAACCGCAACCTTGGCCCCCTGTCGACGCGCTGCACTGGTCTCCACTATCCGGTAATCAAAATGCGATGCGTTTTTCGATTGCACCATCTGAGTGAGGCCATTGTCGCACTTCATGTAGCTATGTTTCGTGCGCTCAACAGAATACCTTGCTTCGGCTAAGAGCGAACTGTCGCAGGCAGACCAAATTTTTTGGAGAGGCAAGTTATGGGGATTGGAACGAAGCACTTCAGCTTTAACAAAACCGTATTGATGAGCCAAGGCATTGGCCCCCCAATGCGTCCAGTTCACCTCATGCAATTTCAACCAAGGTTGCAGCGTTAGCCATCCGTGCCATCCTATAGAGTGTGCAACAATTCTCATCCACGCTATTGTCCCACGCCAACGCAAATAACGCTTTGGTACAAACAGCACATCTAATTTGTTGAGAGCTTATGGTATTGCCTAGTCCGATCTCGTAGGCCAACACGACCTCAAACTTCGAGTTGACGGGCTGTACATTTGAAAAAAACCGCTGCAGCCAATACGGTGGAAGCTTTCTTAAGTCAAAATAAATCAGGTAGGACTGGATATGCCATGCAAACTGTTTGGATGCGGTGACGCCGCGCACACCCGTGCTATGGTCTTCGGACGCCATGTCATTCAGTAGGGCAGCGAAGCGTTTGGCGTGAAATAAGATTACGCTTGAATTTAGTAGAAACACGCCATCGACCGCACCATTACGTAACACACAGGTTAATCCTACGCGGTAACTGTAAAAGTCGTAACCAATGTTGGGCCGTCGCACCAATTCTACGTGGCGAGGCGAAGCAGGCAAATTGCCTATCTCTGTCGATGTCGTGACAACGACCACCCTATCGACCAACCGCGAAACAACGCTAAGCATCGCGAGAAAATTTTTATCCCATACGTTCTCAGGGTCGTAATGGGCAATTACAGCGGCTTTCATCTTGAGCTATCCCCGCAGTTTCAGATATATAACATAGATCAATTTTCCGCATTTATACAAGAATGGACGATTCCGGAGTTTGTAGGCTATTTTTTGTGCTAGTCCTCCTACGGGTTGTGTATTGATGAGTCGGTTGACAGTCTCATCGATTTGGCCTATTGAGGGATCTTGTTCCCCATTGCCTGACGTAACTGATAACGCTGTCATATACAACAGGTGTTGTTTCATCTTATGTAATGTCTCTTCCTCAGCCAAATAGTAGGCAGACTTTGTGACAGCTTCTAGATAAGCTAGTCCCCATTTCTCATCTGGCTCAAGATGGCAACCTTCTCCCCATTCATTCCACGCATTAACAAAAATGAAATTATCGTCCTTTTGAGCGATATTTTCTCTATTATAAGCACGAAGATATCTCAACCAATCACCAAACAGTCCAGGGTTCGCTTTATGCACAATTGTTGGGTTGTCTTGCCTGCGAGCGGTGTTGTCCCAAGATGGAATAATGCCGCGGTACAATATAAATTCAGGTACAGTGCGACCAGCACTCTGTGCTATTATTTTGGCGTAATCTAAAACCCCGCCATGGAAGTTGTCATTGGTAAAAGCCGGAACCTGATCCGGCACATTTTGCGGACCGTTGAATTTGTGGGGTGGGAATTCAACTAAAGCGTCGGCTCCAACTTCCATCGGGGTGGAAATGTCGTAAAAGTCGACGACAGCAATATGCAGACCTTTGAAGCCTGCCTCTTTCACTGCCTTTCGCCAAAGGGTAAATACATTTTCAACGTTGGGGATTTCTTTTGCCCGGTAGACCACCAGCATCGGCTTGCCATCCACCCGAATATAACGGTGGTCACGAAAGTGAGGGAGCAGCGAGGTGATGAAGGTAAGGGCATCGGGCGATTCGTATTTTTGATGGAGCAGTATGTTTTTTGTATCACCGTCCCAAGTTCGAGTCCAATTTTCATTAGCCCAACACAAGCAGTAATTGATATCAATGTCAGAGGCGATAAAATTATCGATAGGCTTTTCCAAGACCCTGTGCCCACTAAACCAATAATAGTAGAAGCAGAATCCATAGATTCCATAAAGCTTGGCCATCTCTGCCTGTTCGCGCATGACATCAGGGTGCGAAAGGTCATAGAAGCCTAGCTCTCTTGGCAAATGCGGTTGGTAATGCTCACTAAAATTTGGTTTGGCCTTGACCACATTGGTCCACTCAGTAAAACCTGGACCCCACCATTCAGAGTTTTCGGATATTCTGTGATATTGAGGCAAGTAGAATGCAATCAGTTTCGATTCATCATGGATTTTGATTGCGTTTGCAGGGTCGACCTGCAGACCTGATAAAACACTAAATGCCGCGTCTTCCTGAAGCCCATAATCAGTGTTATTTTGGTGCGAAAAATGAGAGATAGAAGCCTGTTCTGCGGGTTCTACCTTGGAGTTAGAATTTTTTTCAATCATAGATCGTCTGCTATCATTTTTTTTTTGATTAACCTCAAACTTCAGCCACTAAACAAAGAAGGACCACAATATTTTGTAATATAAGCAAGTTGGTAGGTTGATTCTAGAAAAATTCATTGCAAAAGCATGCCTAGACCTGACATTTGGAATTAACTGTCAGGTCAGTTCATCACAAGGTTGCCTCTCTGAATTATCTGAGCTTCAGCTGGTAACCAGATGAAAATTATACGAAAATTTTTCGCAGTAAACTAATTGCAGAACGCAGGGGGGCCGTTATACACCAGCTTTTTGAACTGAGTATCTCGTCTACGAGTCGAGCTTGCAAGGCAATCTCAGTATCCCGTTCATCGAGGGCTTGATTGAGAATGTTGATTTGGCCATCCCGTTCATCGAGGGCTTGATTGAGAATGTTGATTTGGCCATCCCGTTCATCTAGGGCTTGATTGAGAATGTTGATTTGGCCATCCCGTTCATCGAGGGCTTGATTGAGAATGTTGATTTGGCCATCCCGTTCATCGAGGGCTTGATTGA
>JAFLKR010000067.1:39775-48382 GCA_019163135.1 Desulfobulbaceae bacterium
CATCCCGTTCATCGAGGGCTTGATTGAGAATGTTGATTTGGCCATCCCGTTCATCTAGGGCTTGATTGAGAATGTTGATTTGGCCATCCCGTTCATCGAGGGCTTGATTGAGAATGTTGATTTGGCCATCCCGTTCATCTAGGGCTTGGTTGAGCTTATTGACGAGCACGTCCATTTCTACAACGGCTTGGCTCTGGGTATTAATTTGTGAGGAAAACTTATCGGCTAATGCCAGAAGTGGTATTTGGCGTCGTATCTCTTCATGCCATTTAAATATTTTAGTTTTAAGCTCATCTGATTTAATAGATTTTTTGTCTGTTGCAACTTCTAACAAATCTTTATAGATCTCATGTACTAACGTAGGGCAGTTGCTATCATCTTCAAGGATATTTAAATTGTATCGCGTGTGACGAAGGTCTTCGTCAAGAAAGTCCTCTTTGTATTGTTGCAATTCCGTTTGGTCGACTACCAACTCGAACTGTTTAGCAATTCTGCTCAGTTCATAGTCAGGGTTTGCAATGAGGAGGTCGTAATCCACCAGAACACGTACGTCGTCAACGGTATCCGCTAACCCCGCTACTACATGCCCCAACCATAAGGCATACCCTGTTATTGGGTCAAAGCCGTCGCGCTTGGTTAATGACTGAACTACGCTTAAAGGGTGACGTATAGCAAGAATGTATTTGACATTGAATTGGCAGTGCTCAAAGACTTTTTTCCAGAATGGCAAAAGGATCGATACGCGTGGATCTTTGAAACCGAAGTTTCCGGCCCCATTGTATTTTTTGTATAACAACTCAACTGCGCGTGTTAAAAAATCATTTTTACGCAAGACATCGATTTCAGTCGCAGAGACCGGAGCAAGTAGGGACCAACTTCGTCCGAGGTAATTTAGTATTTCTATGTTGAACCCAAGAATGTCGAAATCTTCCCAAAACCCTTTGCTATTGTTGTCTTTAATTGCAGGAACTAAGCGCTCACCAAGCTCAATCCCTACTACTCGCATTCCACGAGCAATTGCACTTGTGCCACTGCGATGCATACCGAGCACGATAATCAAATTGCGTTTTTCCATATTCAATACTTTCATTGTTTAAGAGATAAGGCCTCCAAAACGTTATATTCCGGATAGCAGTCGAAATCTACGATGCCGGTTGCTAAGTTATCCGTTTCCGGCAGCACTCTGAACATGGCGATATCAATTAGGCGATGAAGGTAGGTTGCACTTCCGTTAATTTCTCCAACCACTCCTGCATTTAAAAAATAAGTTCCTACATTCAAGGAGCAACGGAATCGGAATTCAACCTGGTAGGTTGTTCCTGATTCCACATAAGCCAAGCTCATCCGTTCTGTGGCAGCAGATGCAGCTCCGCCCAATTCCATACCTGAGAGCGTTTTGATCAACATACCAAATCGTACGTTTGATGCATTTCTGGCAAAATGCACAGTATAGCAGTATTTATAGATTCTGCCACGGCAGAGATTGTTTACCATCGCTCCGGAAATGGTGAACAGGCATGGTGAATTAATGAGGGCACCGTGGGATTCATATTGAATTGTACTATTGGGTATTAGATAGGGGTCAAAACTCTCTTGAAGGCGGCTATCAGCGATTAGCACTTCTTCTGCTAATTGAAGTTGCTTGGCCGTATTAGTTCGTTGTGAGCTACTCTCTTCTTGCTGCTGCTTATCCAGATTCTTGATCTGTTGTCTAATGCTTGCATGTTTGTCAGCAGGAGCATAGAGCATTTTTTGATAGCGGCCAACAATTTGCTTGGGCGTACCGGTAGCCAGCCTCTCGCCCGCATCTAAAAGTACAGCACGGTCGCACAGTTCGACAACTTGGGCGCCTGAGTGCGAGACAAACAGTATGGTAGCGCCGTTAGCGCGGATAGCCTCAATACGTGAGAAACATTTACGCTGAAATAACTCATCCCCTACAGAAAGCGCTTCATCAACTACAAGAATTTCAGGCTGGACATTAATTGCCACTGCAAATGCAAGCCTGACCATCATGCCGCTTGAATATGTTTTGACAGGTTGTTCAATGAAATTACCGATATCGGCAAATGCAGCAATATCTTCAAACCTTGCATCGATTTCTTCTGTACCGAGACCTAACACAGCCGCGTTCATGTATACATTTTCACGGCCGGTGAATTCTGGGTTAAAACCAGAGCCAAGTTCTAGGAGAGCCGCAATACGGCCGTTGGTTTGGATGTTGCCACTGGTGGGGTTTAGTGTGCCGCAGATCATTTGTAGCAGGGTGGATTTGCCAGAACCGTTACAACCGATGATACCAACCGTCTCGCCTTTCTTAACCTCGAAAGATACATCCTTTAGCGCCCAGAATTCTTTGTAGTAATTCGTCACGGGTAGCGGGTGCCCATCGACGAGTCGTTGTAGCGGCGCAATGGCTCGGTTGATCTTCGGGAATACAAATTGTTTGAGCCGGTCATGGGGGGTATCGTAGACTTGGTAGCACTTGCTCAGGTTTTCGATTTTGATGGCAATCTCAGAGGACATCGGCGAACCCCTTTCTGGTCTTCTGAAACCAGTATAGTCCGATCCAGGCGAACACTGTATTGATCAGCAAGTGCCCCCCCAAACCATACCAGTTCGGCAAATTTCCAAAGATAAGAATTTCCCTTGTCTGCTCAATGATGAAGGTGAGTGGGTTAAGAAAGAGGTAGGTGCGGATCTGTTCAGGCAATGCTGAGGCAGGAAAGAAAATGGGGCTTAAAAACATGAGTGCCGTGGTAAGAAGGCCGATAGTTTGCCCCACGTCGCGCAAAAAAACACCTATGGAAGCGAGCAACCATCCTCCACCTATAATCAAGACCAGCAAAGGTAAAAGAACGGCAGGGAGTAGTAGGGCAGTGACCGGGATAGCATGATTCACAAAGCCGTGAAAAGCAAGCAGGACAAAAACGCTGATAACCCCATGGAAAAGAGCTGATCCTGCTGCGACGACAGGAAGGATTTCGAGAGGAAAAACTATCTTTTTGACATAGCTGACATTGCCCAAAATCAGACCAGGCGCCCGGTTTGTAACCTCGGCAAAAAGGTTAAAAACAATCAGGCCGGCGAAAAGGATGATGGCGAATTCGGTTTTGCTCTCTGAGTGACTCTGGCCCCACTTGGCTTGGAAAACAATGCTAAAAACAAACGTGTAAATAGCCAACATGAAAATTGGGTTAAAAAAAGACCAGAAAAGGCCCAAGACGGAGCCGCGATATCGGCCAACGACTTCACGTTTGGTCATCTGCCAGAGTAATTGTCGATTGCGGTAGAGACTGCGAAAGAGATCTAATGGATTGACTGAATGGTTTATCATGGGTTACTCGAAAATTTCGGCGTCAACAAACCGCCGGGCGGAACAATCTTTGCCCGAGAGAAGAGGCGCCCCAGCGGACGGCCATGCAATGGCGATATCTGGGTCATTCCAGATAATTCCTCGGTCGTAGTCAGGAGCATAGTAATTAGTCGTTTTATAGAGAAACTCCGCCATTTCGGAAAGCACCAAAAAACCATGGGCAAATCCAGGTGGAATCCAGAACTGCTTCTTATTCTCTGCCGAAAGATTGACTCCCGCCCAATTGCCGAATGTCGGAGAAGAACTGCGGATGTCGACAGCGACATCGAAAACTTCACCCAGCACGCAGCGTACCAGCTTGCCTTGCGCTACTGGAGGCAACTGATAATGCAGGCCGCGCAGCACTCCTTTTGCTGAACGAGAATGGTTGTCTTGTACAAACTGCACATCGAGTCCGGTCGCCTCCCGGAAGACACGCTCATTGAAGCTTTCAAAGAAAAAGCCTCGGTCGTCGCCGAAAACTTTTGGTTCGATAATCAGGACATCGGGGATGAGCGTGGGTATAATGTTCATCAGAAAACCTTTTTCTTGAGGATTGCCAACAGGTATTTTCCGTAGCCATTCTTTGCCAGCGGTTGAGCAAGGGCTTCCAACTGCTCGGTATCGATCCAGCCCAGTCGGTAGGCAATTTCTTCCGGGCAAGCGATTTTTAAACCCTGCCGTTTTTCAATGGTATGGATGAACTGGCTGGCCTCCAGCATGGATTCATGGGTCCCCATGTCCAACCAGGCGTAGCCACGCCCCATAATTTCGACATGCAGCTTGTTTTGTTCGAGATACACCTGGTTGACGTCGGTAATTTCCAATTCGCCACGGACGGAGGGTTTGATGTCTTTGGCTATATTGACAACATCATTATCGTAAAAATACAGACCGGTTACCGCATAGTCGGATTTGGGCTGTTTGGGTTTTTCTTCCAGGCTGGTAGCCGAACCGCGCTCATCAAAGGCTACCACGCCATAGCGTTTGGGGTTGTTGACACGGTAAGCAAAGACACTCGCCCCGCTTTTTTGGATGCAGGCGTTGGCGAGCAGTTTGTGAAATTCGTGCCCATAAAAGACGTTGTCACCCAAGACAAGAGCTACCTCATCTCTGCCGATGAACGATTCTCCGATGAGAAAAGCTTGTGCCAACCCGTCGGGGCTAGGTTGGATTGCGTAGCTGAGGCTGAGCCCCCATTGGCTACCATCTCCCAATAATTGCTGAAAGCGCGGCGTGTCTTGTGGAGTGGAGATGATCATAATATCCCGGAGGCCCGCCAGCATGAGGGTGGAAAGGGGGTAGTAGATCATCGGTTTGTCAAAGACGGGCAGCAGCTGTTTCGACACTGCCAGCGTGGCAGGGTAGAGCCGGGTGCCGGAGCCACCAGCGAGGATAATGCCTTTACGCATATCGATCTCGATTAAAGGATTTGCTGCAAGATGTGAAGCAGACCATCTTGCCACACTGGTAAATGTAGGCCGAAAGTCTCTCGCAGTTTGTGGGTGTCCAGCCGTGAATTGGCCGGACGAGGAGCTGGCAAAGGGAACTCTGCCGTGGTGATCGGGCGGATGTTTTCCGGCTTGAGCTTGATGGGCTTACCAGCGTGCTGGGCGGCGGCGATGACCGTTTTGGCATAGTCGTACCAGGTGGTTTCACCGGCGGCGGCAAGGTTATACAGGCCAAAAGGGAAATTATGGTGCTTTCGTCGGAGATAGTGGCCAATTATTTGTGCCGTCACATCGGCGATCAGGGCCGCCGAGGTTGGGGCGCCGAATTGATCGGCAACCACATTGAGCGTCTCACGCTCTATTGCTAATTTTAACATAGTTTTGGCGAAATTATTACCATGCGCCCCAAACACCCAACTTGTCCGGAAAACGAGATGGCTGTCTGTGCTCTGACGAAGAGCCTGTTCTCCGGCAAGTTTGCTTTTGCCATAAACACTTTGCGGATTGGCAAGGTCATTCTCTGTGTAAAAAGTCTGCTTGGTCCCGTCAAAGACATAGTCGGTGGAGTAGTGCACAACCAGCGCATCGAGCTTGGCCGCTTCTTCACCCAGAATTCCTGGGGCGATACCGTTGACGGCGAAGGCTGTTTCAGGGTCGGATTCAGCTTTATCAACAGCCGTGTACGCAGCTGGATTGACGATAATATTTGGGCGAACGTCACGAACCAGTTGTCGGAGGATCGATTGATCTGCAAGATCGCATTCGGCATGGTTGACAGCAACAATCGGACCCAGCGATGCAAGTGCTCGCTGCAACTCGAAGCCAACTTGGCCATCTTTTCCAGTAAGGAGAATTCTCATGCTCATTTTTTGTACTGCTTGTCAACCCAGTGGCGATACGTTCCACTAGTCACGTTCTGCACCCATGTTTGGTTATCAAGATACCATTGGACAGTTTTGCGAATGCCTGACTCGAAGGTTTCAGCTGGCCTCCAGCCGAGTTCGTGCTCGATTTTGGTAGCATCAATGGCGTAACGGCGGTCATGGCCGGGGCGGTCCTGAACGAAGACTATTTGTTTTTTGTAGGACCTGCCGTCAGTTCTTGGGCTGAGTTCATCGAGAATGGCACAGAGCGTATGCACTACTTCCAAATTTGATTTTTCGTTCCAGCCGCCAATGTTGTAAATGTCACCGTGCGTACCTGCGGCTAACACCTGTCGGATGGCGCTGCAATGATCCTTGACATAGAGCCAGTCACGGATTTGCTGGCCATCACCGTAAAGAGGCAGTGGCTTGCCGGTCAGTGCATTGTGGATACAGAGTGGAATCAATTTTTCCGGAAACTGCCAAGGGCCGTAGTTATTGGAGCAATTGGTGGTCAATACCGGTATTCCATAGGTGTGGTGGTAGGCACGCACTAAGTGGTCGCTTGCCGCCTTGCTTGCCGAATATGGGCTGTTCGGAGCGTAACGATTAGTTTCGGTAAAAGCGGGATCATCTTGGGTGAGCGAACCGTACACTTCGTCAGTGGAAACGTGCAGGAAACGGAATTGCGCTTTAACGCTCTCTGCCAGTTCACTTTGGTACATCCTGGTTGCTTCCAGCAATCGAAAAGTGCCGACAATGTTGGCCTGGATGAAATCCTCTGGGCCGTGAATGCTGCGGTCGACATGTGATTCAGCGGCAAAGTTAACGATGGCACGGGGTTGGTGCACGGCCAGCAGATGGGCTGTGAGATCAAAATCACCGATATCGCCTTTTACGAAAAGATGCCGGCCATCGCCTTCAAGCGATGCGAGATTTTCTAAGTTGCCGGCGTAGGTCAATGCATCGAGGTTAATAACGGGTTCATCAGATTGCTGCAGCCAATCAAGTACAAAATTACTGCCGATGAAGCCAGCTCCACCTGTAACTAATATTGCCATAATTTATATTTGATAATCTCTTAAGAAGATTGGAATCACCGCTTACCGTCATTCCGGAGCAGGCCGGATCAGGTGCTTGCAATGAGTTCTGGACTCCAGCCTGCGCTGGAGTGACGTTGCGCTGGGCTTTTTAGGAGTCCATCATATTTCATTTTTGATCGTGATGATATTTTTTTCCACTAAAAAACTTATCAATGTATCGACACCTTCCTGTATTGTAAGTTGATCAGTTTCGATAACCAGATCGGGGTGTTCTGGCTCTTCGTATGGAGCCGTAATCCCTGTCATGTTGTTGATAATTCCAGCCTTTGCTTTTTTATAGAGACCTTTTGGATCTCTTGCTTCGCAGGCCCCCAAAGGGCATTTCATATAGCATTCATAATAGGGCATTTCTGCCATCAAAGTACGGATGAATTTGCGGCTTTCCCGATACGGAGCAATGAAAGCGGCAAACGTGAGAATGCCTGCGTCAACCATCAGTTTGGCCACTTCGGCAATCCGACGTATGTTCTCTTTGCGATCTTCGGGAGAAAGGCCCAGGTCTTTGTTTAAGCCGTGACGAATATTGTCACCATCTAGCACGTAACTTCTTACACCATTTATGAAAAGGCGTTCTTCTAAAGCATGTGCCAAAGTCGATTTACCACTTCCTGAGAGCCCTGTGAACCACAAAAGTGCACTTCGATGGCCATTGAGCAGGTGGCGGTCCGTACAGAGGACTTTTGATTGGAAGGGAAAGAAGGTGGTCTCTCCAGGTATAAGCGTGCGTTTGCGAGTGCGCATTAAGATTTTTTCCGATCAAAAAATGAATTTATACTGAATTCCTTTTTTTTTATTTTTCAACTGTTGAGAATTATTTAAATAGAGAGTAAAGCCGTGCTGCCCTATATGGCCAATACCTCAATTTGTCACATGTTTTTTTTGCAGTTCCTAAAAAGCCAATTGGCGCGGAACATTGCGACTACCACACCCATCATCAATCCTGATAGAGTCGCTAATGCAACTATTAAAGACCGTTTGGGCTTGTTGCGGATAAGTGGTTCTGAGGGGGATTGGAGAAAATGATACGAGGTAAAGCTCACCTTTTCCTGTGGCAATGCTAGCCAACTGTTCAGTTGCAGACGAATCTCAGCTAGTGTTGGGTTGATGATTTCAGGTTTTTTGATTTCCTTCAAAATCTTGAGTTTCTCATTTAGGGCTTTTGACCCTAGATCAATGGCGAAGATGCTCTGGTTGTTGAGGTTCTCAATCGGGGTTTCAATACCTGCAGTCTTACTGATACGTAAAGCAAATTCAGTACGGGTAATATCTTCTTGCAGTCGTTTGAGAGTCTCTGCTTCCTGTACTTGGTAAGTAAGGTTGAGCGCATTGATTTGGCTAGCAATTTTACCAGCCAACAGTTTGTTCTTCGTTGACACCTCTTTGGTTTGGATGAAATTGAGGTACTCGTTCAAAAGTTTTCCTGCTTCTTGGGCGTTATCAGCACCAAATGACAGGGTTGCAAGGTCCTCATTTTTCTTTTGGTTGACAGAGATATTTTTTGTCCTCTTTTCAAGGTAGCGTTGTCGGGTTCTCTTATCCTCCATGTTCTCCTGGCGAGCATAACCGTTTGTTATTAGAAATTCGCTCATGTTGTCGAATGAGTTATAAGCTTGAACGAAGTCCGTGAACAATTTTTTTTCGGAAAGAACTGCCAGGAGATCAGTATAGTTGTTGGAGTTAATTTGGTTATTGGTGGTGATTGGGTTGTTAGTGGTGATGATTGGGTTGTTAGTGGTGAGCAAGTTGTTTTTTGGGATTTCCTTAAGCGTGATTATATTTTCAACTTTTAGCTGCAGTTGTTCCAACTGTGCGGGTAGTGGTGGAGCCACAATGGC
>JAFLKR010000150.1 GCA_019163135.1 Desulfobulbaceae bacterium
TCTGTTCGAGACGGCGTGAGCGCCAGTCGAGCACGGCGGTATGTTTTCTCATTTTCAGGGCGAGTTCGCCGAATTCGTGATGTAAAACTCCGGCTGCGAAGTTGGAAAGAAAATGCGCCTTCAATTCGGCCCGGGCCCGGTCGACGCCGATCTCATCGTAGGGCACGGAGGCCAGCAGCAGAAAGCCATCGTTCGGGATGCGACCAGCCTGCATGTTGGCCTCGATGATTGCCGCTGCTTTGCGTAGCGGGTCGGCGAGGTCGGGGCTGTAGGGGCCAATGATCAGGGCAAGGTTGGGGGTGTGGAGGAAGTCGAAGCCGCGCCCAAGGCAGATCATCCACTCACGGTGTTCGATATCGAGGGTCCGTTCGTGCCGCTGCGCCTGTTCCCGTACTTGGGCGATGTGTTCAAGGTTGCCGTGCAGCAATGGCAGGAGATCGGCGCGCATCTGTGCCGACATGTCGGGAAGTAGCGCCGCCAGGCGATGGGGCAGGGTGGCGGCATCAGCAGTGGAGACGCTGGCGAGATCGAGTACGGCGTCGTCGGTGCCGTGGATCACCAAGGCGTCTTCGTCGGTCTCGAAGCCGCAGACCAGGGGGTAGACCGTGCCGTGGCCGATCCCGAAAATGTGTTCGACCTGACTCCGAATCTCGCGGGTGTGGGCAATCGCTGCCGTCGTGTCGTGCTTAAAGCCGGCGCAGCCGCGCTTGGGGTCGCCCTTTGACCAGTGATAGGTAATGAGGATAAGCACCCGCCGGCCGGAGGCCGTCATGCGCAAGACGTGATGGGCGAGCACTTCGCCGAGGTGGGGCCAGCCAAGGTCGAACATGCCGCCCAGGTTACGGAAGGGCATGAGGATGCCGGTGGGCGTGTTGGTTGCCACAGGAATATTGATGCGGCCGTCCATGCACTTCAAGACAGCAATCGCCGTGGGGTGTTCGGCGAGATATCGTTCACGCGCCAGCCACGCCTCAGGGCTGCTATAGGTCTCACCGTGACGGCTGGCAAGTTCGAACAGCCAATCAATACGTGCCGCAATGGGCTTGCTTTGGATATCACTCATGCGCTGGCTCCTCACAGAAAACGATAGCGTGGACCCTTCATCGTAATGGCCGGATACGCACTTCTATCCCCGGCGTGTTTTTCAAGAGTTTGGTGAGTGTTGTCGGGTCAGTCTCATTGTAGTGGTAGGGGTAAAGAATTTTCGGTTTGAACGCCTTGGCCGCATCGGCCACCATCTCCGGCGTCATCGTAGAGGGCACGCTCATGGGCAGGAAGGCGCAGTGGATTCCTTTCAACGCCTTCATTTCCTTTATGTTTTCTGTGTCGCCGGCCACATATATTCGTTTATCACCAAAGGTCAGCACGTAGCCGTTACCAATGCCTTTCGGGTGATAGGCTTGACCGTTATCCCGCACATGCACCATGTTGAAGGCAGGCATAGCTTTAACCTTAATGCCCTGCACCGTAATGGTTTCGCCATTTCTCATGATCAAACCTTCCGGAATCATTTCAGAACAGATTGGGGGGAGTATCACGACCGTATCTTTTGTTTGGATACCCTGCAGAGCCGTCATGTCGAAATGATCGTTATGGTCGTGGGTAATGAAAATAAGGTCGGCCTTGGGCAGTCTCGTGTAATCCGCCATTTTGCCGTAAGGGTCAAAATGGATGGTTTTCCCGTTGAAGGTCATCATAAGTGATGAGTGTCCAATGAAGATAATTTCCAGGTCACCGCTCGATGTTTTGATGACATCCCTTTTGGTCACGGTCACCTCCTGGGCGGTCGCCGTCAGCGTACCGATGGTCATCATGACCATGAAAACTAATAGGATTTTCATATGAGGTGATCCTCCATAGATTGTTCAAGGTTGTCTTCAGAAAATAAAAAATGTCGGATTTTTTCCTGAACGATACCCGCATTATTTCCGGTACAATACAAGATCCCTTTGTTTCAGCAAAAGGAATATTTTGCTGAAATTTTCACTGATTGACAAAGCTGCCACCTCATCTTTAATAAGGGATGCGAATTGATTTAAGCGGTCATGATTGTTGCTCTCCCTGAGCAAGTCCCTTTCGATCTACGGCTTCATTGTTTGCCGACATTGACAACCGCATTTCTAATTCGTACAATTTTTATAAGAGCTGATTCTACTCGGGCGCGCGGACTGGCTTCCGGACTTAGCAACAGGATTCCGCGTAAAGGTAGGTGCTCTCCGGGGACGGTGGAGAGACCATCGCGACTCTCCACAGCATAAATTCCTTTGGTGGTATCGGAGTTTTGGAGGGGGTAATATTATGGCAAAGTACAATATAGAATCAGACGGCCACGCCATTGAGATTAAAAAAACAGTGTTTGGTAGAGACGAATCGGTAAAGTATGACGGTAAAGGGGAGATCAAAACATTCTCCGATTCCTCCTTTACGGATTATATTTTTGAAAAAGAAGAGAACGGCGAGATTGTGCGGTATAAGGTTTTCATATCTGACTATATCTGGCCTATCTCTTGGCGAATTAAAGTCCAAAAAAACGGACGGGTTATTTTTACTAATCATTGAAAAAGAGCGCAAATGTGACCCTGTAAATGACTGCACCCGCCCTTTCGTCTCTGCGCAGAGATTCTGGGGCGGGTGAGATGTTATTGTGTAATTAAAGATCCAGGTACGAACGCCTCATTTGTGTTTTTTTAATGTCTGATTAAATCCGGATCACAGAGATGTTCGGCGTCCGCCGATACGCTGCCGCATCCACCGCATACGTATTTCATAGTCGTTAGTTTTTCCTCGCAAACCTGGGCTGCCGGGGTACCGCAAAATTTACTTTCGAGTTCTTCACTGGCTGGATTGCAGAGGCTGCTGGAATTATTTGCGGTAGTACCACAGTTCTGACAAGTGTAAGTCATGACAATTCTCCTCTTGGTTACTCTATAATACAGTCTCGTTTCGCAACAATGAGTGCTGGGGTTGATAATCTGCCCAATCGTTCACTCTTGGAATACGGTAAGAGGCTCTCCTGGTTGCCTGTTGAATCAACCGGGAAACCTGCTGTAAAAATTAAGAGGTAGATATAATGTTGTCAATGTTAGGGGTGCCGAAATAACAAGCCATGACAAACTGCGCTTTACGGCCACGCTTATTCTCAGCTGGGATTACAGCCCACTGCCTCAGCGGTATTGGCAGGCGGCACCGATCAGATCGTAATTGTTACTGATACGGGTGGGGAGGCCGCGGTTGGCGTATAGTTTGATCGAGTTGTTTGTATTGACGGGTAAGGCCAGGGTTGCCCCCATCCGCGTATTGCTCTGCAGATCTTCCCTCTCTACGCCGTTTACGGTTGGGCGCCCGCCGTAATCATAGGTCCCGCTCACCGGTAGCCACACCCCTCGGCCAAAATTATAGGTGGCGTGCAATTGTGGAGTGCAGGTCGGCTCCTGCTCAAGCCTCCTTCCGTTGAAGTAGGAATCGTTATAGGTGAACTGAACAAGGCTAGCGATGATAGCCCTTATGTTTTTCCGTCCCTCCTGATTCAAAATACAAAAACAGCGCGATCTCGGTTTAGGCACTGGTTCAAGCCAGGGTCAGCGTTTTGGGTGGCCCGGTCGATGGGGCTTGCCGCGCGTTTTATTTTTGATTTTGGCGCGGAGGCTGTTCGCAATCGAAATGACCCAAGGGGCGTTTAAAGGTGTAATCCGCCGGCGAGGCAACCAAACTCTCCCAAGCCTCCTTGCTATTGCCGCCAAGCGCCGAAAAGGGTGAGGACACCACGAAAATTGCCAATCCGGCGACCGTTGCCACCGCTCCTACCGGTCGAGCAAGAGCAATATCCGCAGTCATCAAGCCCGGATCTTTTTGGAGCCCTGCCGCACAATCCTCGGACAATACAGGAGTCGTTGAAAAAACAACCGTTAAAACAGCGAGTAAAAGAGATGCCATGGTTCTTTTTCTGTAATTATGCATTGAATTTTTCCTCCCTAAAATTGAACAGTTATTTTTTTAAAAAGATTCTTGCTGCCGGGTGGTTAAACGTCCTTTAGCTTGCCCGCCCCATCCGTTGAAACCTTATTAACTAACAATAAAACCGTTTGCCCCCGCTTGACTTCTAAAAGTAATCCGCTTGTAATTTCTGTATAGGACTCTCCAGAGCCCTGATCGACAGCGCAGATAGCGTGACCAGAGGAGGGGAGAGGAATTTTGTGTCAGTTAACTGTAAGTTGATATATTAATAAAAGCTAGTTGATACCCGACGTGTTGGTGCCTTTGGGGGCAAGTTCGTTGTCTTAAAAGGTATTCCGGGTTTCTTTCGGCAATGTAACTATTTTATTAACAGGGAGAACAGAATGGAATTCAAGGAAGTTTTGTTTCAAGTCGACGAGGGCATTGCCACGTTGACCCTTAATCGAGCCGACATTCGAAACGCAATTACCCATCCTGATATGATCGCCGAGATCAAATCGGTATGCAACTACGTTAATTCTCACTTAGACACGCGGGTGCTTATTCTCACCGCCGTCGACCCAGCGTTTTCTTCCGGTGGGAACGTCAAGGACATGAAAGAACGGAAAGGGATGTTCGCCGGAACTCCGGCGGAACTCGTGGAACAGTATCGAAAAAATCTTCAGGAAGTCCTGTTGAGTGTGCATAACGTGGAAGTGCCAACCATCGCCGCTATCAACGGCTCCGCTGTCGGGGCCGGCTGCGGTCTGGCTCTTATGTGCGATATCCGCGTCGCTTCCCAAAAAGCCACCTTTGGCGAAACGTTTTTAAACGTGGGGCTGATCCCCGGCGACGGCAGTGCTTTCACGCTGCCCCGGCTCATCGGCATGGCCAAGGCCAGCGAGTTGATCTTTACCTCCGAAACCATCGATGCGAACACCGCCCTTGCCCTGGGGCTCCTCAATCATGTGGTCGACCATGAGAATCTGTTACAAAAGTCCCGCGAAATCGCCACCAAAATCGCCAGTAAGCCACCGCAAGCCGTGCGTCTGACTAAAAAACTGCTGCGTCTCGGGGAGCATTCCACCCTGGAGACGAGCATGATGCAGGCCGCCGCCTATCAGTCACTGTGCCATTTCACCGAAGACCACATGGAGGCCCTGAACGCCATGTTTGAAAAGCGAAAGCCGCTTTTCCAAGGAAAGTAACGGTGCCCGCACCTCGAAAAAACTTCGACCGGTAACCCCGAATGGCCTCATTGTTCCCTCGAGCATGAGGCCTTTTTTTTGCACAGAAAAACGGATTATCACACCCTGTGAGCACTCCCCGAAAAGGCTCCTTCATCTAAGAAAGGATGCGGCGGTAGGGTTATTTTTTGATTTTGTTGCAGAGCAGCTCCACTTGCTCGCGGATCGATGTCTCACGAGACATGTCTTTGGTGATGACTTTGATTGCATAGAGAACCGTCGAGTGGTCGCGGTTATACATGTCACCGATATCGGCCAACGATTTCTTGGTATATTTTCGGGTAAGATACATAGCCATCTGCCTGGGAAAGGAGACCGAACGTTTCCGGGAACGAGAGCGCAGATCGTCGATACTGACCCTGAATTGGCTACCGATGAGGTCGCGGATGGATTCACCGGTAATTTCTACGGCGCGGCCGATGAGTCCATAGATCACTTCCTTGGCAATGTTTAGGTCTGCCGGGGTATTGTGCAGGCATGATTTGGCTTTAATGCCGATGATGGCACTCTCCATTCGCCGGATATCACCCTGCAGGCTTTCCGCCATGAAACCCACCAGATCATCATTCCCGCCCAACCCGTGCAACTGCAGTTTATGGCGAATGATTCGGGCCCTGGTGGCATAATCCGGTGATTCGATCCCGGTTACCAGGCCCGAGGTCATTCGGCTGCGGAAATCGTCATCAATCCCTTTAATTTTGTTCGGGGCAAGCGCTGAGGTCAAGATCACCCGTCGTCCCGATTTAATCAAATAGTCGAGAATAGTGTTGAGTTCTTCCTGGGTTTTGTTCTTGCCGGTCAGGGTATGGATGTCCTCAACCAGCAGCATGTCGCAGTTATTGATATATTTTTTGGAAAACTGCTCCATGGAGTTAGAACGAATTCCCTTGACCATCTCCGCTGAAAATTGCTGGGCCGTCAGATAGTGCAAGCGGGTAGAAGGGGCGGAGCGGAGCACTTGATGGACCACCGCCTGGGTCAGGTGGCTTTTGCCCAGTCCAGTGGAACTGTTCATGAACAGACAGTTGCCAAAAGTGGAATCACCGGTGGCCAGGGCACTGCAGGCTGAGCGGGCCAGCAGGTTCGATTCGCCGACCATGAACTGCTCGAAAGTGAAGGCCGGATGAAGCGAACGCAGACGGGCACCGCCGCTGGCAATCCCAGGAAGGCGGAGCTGTCCACCTTTGTCACTTTCAACCTGCATGGGTCGATTTTCTGCGACTTTTAGCTGTATATTTGAAATCTCACCCAACTTTTCGGCAGTCTGACGGATGAGGCCTAGGTAGCGATCTTCAACCCAGGCACAGAAAAACCGGTCTGGGCCAACAAGCTCGAGCACCTGTTTCTCTTCCCGTCGACATTCAAGCGGTTTGATCCACAAGCCGAATTCACTTTCTGGCAAGGTTCCTTGCAAAGAAGTTTTGATCGCATTCCACAACATAGATTATTTTCCTTGTGTATTCAAAAGTTCTTCCTGGTGACCATGCGAGGTGCCGGTCGGAAGAGTGCGGTGATCTACAGAAAAAACGGGGAGCAGTCAAAAGCGGTATGAGCTGATTTGATGCGGCGATCAGGATGATTTGCACATTCAATCAGGCTCCTGCCGGCAGCATGATTTTTTTGAGGAGAAAGCGCGCAACTCTTTATAACGAGGTTATTTTGAGGGATGAATCGGTAATTTTCAATTAAAACGAAAGGTTAGGCTAGTGATTGAGAAGTTTTCAATAAGTTATCAACAGGTTGCCAACAATAGGTTATCTTCGCATACCTCCAGTTTAAGCTGAAAAGCTCTCCAATGCTCAATTTTTATCTTAGAAGGCGGTGGGTTTATTTAACCCCGTTCCACTCCATGGTTTCATGGGCAAAGAGGAGCAAGGAAAAATCTTCATCATCTTCGGGTATATTTTATCCATTAAAAACAACCAGAAAAAGTTCTTCCCCAACTGCTGCACTTAAGGTAATGCGCCTATATTTTCTTCTTCTGGGGTAGCGTCCACGCCCCCCTGCAGACACCATCTACTGTTCGAGATGTGGGTAGGCCGGTAATCACCTCCATTGCGCTACGATCGCCTCAATCTGGTCGCAGTTGTCTCGCCAGGGAACCTCGGGATATGTGTCGGCGCCGCTAACTTCGACAATGAAGGTGTCCGGTAGAGAAGGTTTTTTCGGAATGATACGGGGTAAAAAGAAAATTTTTGCCAATAGGTATATTTACCGGTAGGTTGCTACAGCTTGATCAAAAAACAATTTTGATTTGTTCGAGGTGTTTTTTGGGTGAGTGCAACATTGTGGTGGTAGAGAGAGGCAATGGAGCCTGATGAAATCTCAGCGGTTTCTACGTGATTTCAACATGGAGGGTTGGTATGGCTGTTGACAAAAGAGACGCAATCTGTAAACGTCCTCGACGGTTCCGCTCTGAGGCGAGACCCGAAGAAAAACCAAACCCTTACATGACGCTTGCCTTCCCTCGTCTCAACCGGTATTGGTCAGCGCGGCATAAGAGCTTTATACACCTGCGGAGGTTGTTGATGGCCGCTCGGGATTTAAGCGTTGTTCAGATTCACATGGAAGAGGACGCTGCAAAGACAAATGGCTGCCTTGGTTGATATGGTGCAAGCGAAATTGTCAGCCGTTTCGTCGGCGCTACCCCTCCCCGTCCGGCGTAACCTTGCCATGACTGCGGCGTGGCTCGTCATTATCAATATCTTTGCGCTGCTGGCCTTTAACCGGTTGAACCTCGCTCCCGACACCGCCTTCGAGTGGATGACCCCGACCGCCATCGGTCCGGTTCAGCAGAGTTGGGACCTCATCGCCCTGCATAGCCGCTGGGATTCCTACTGGTATCTCGATATCGCTCAAAACGGGTATTATCTGCGCGGTCCGGAAGATATTGCCAACGTCGTTTTTTTCCCGCTCTATCCACTGCTGATGCGTCTGGTCGCGCCGGTTGCAGGTGGAAATCTGGTACTGGCCGGCTGGATGCTGAGCAGCCTGTTTTTGTTGCTGGCAGTCGCCTTGCTGACCCGACTCTGCCAGCAATTTCATCCGGACATCGACCCGCATCTCCCCGTCGCCTTTCTTCTGGTCCACCCCACGGCCTTTTTTCTCAATGCGGTCTACTCCGAGTCGCTGTTTCTGTTTCTGTCGCTGGCCACGGTGTTTTGGGCTCTACGCCGTAATTTTATGATAGCGAGTCTCTGGGCCGCCCTGGCTTCGGCCACGCGTGTCGCCGGGGTCTTTCTTTTCGTGGTGCTGCTGGTCGAATTCATTCAAGCCAACGGCTGGCGGGCGTTGTTGACCCGCCGGGTCTGGCCGCTGGCGCTGGCGCCGCTCGGCGCCCTGGCGTTTTTCCTGTACCACTGGGCTGCCTTTGGCGATTTTTTTCTGTATCTCAAGGTGCAGACCTTCTTTGGTAGAGATTTTTCGGTGGATGCCAATGCGCTTTTTATTCGCAACAACCCTGATCTGGCCAACACCCTGCTCGATTTTGCCTACACGGGCCTGGCCATACTTTTTGGAATTATCGCGCTATGGCGGGTCCGGCTTTCCTACGGCCTGTACATGCTGATCTCGTTGAGCATCGCCTTGAGCACCGGCTCATTCCTGGCGATTTCCCGGTACAGCATGGTGCTGTTTCCGATTTTTATCATCGGGGCCGGCATCCGTTCGCCCGTTGGTCGGAGTGCCTGGCTTTTCGGATCGACCCTGCTGCTGGCGCTTGATACTATTCGTTTTGTCAACCACTACTGGACCAGCTGATGATGAATCCGTCTTCTGAAGGTGCGGCTTTTATCCGGCCAACCATCCCCGACACCCGCGACGTCGTTCCTGTCGTCAGCGTGGTCGTTCCTGCCTTCAACGAGGCCGAGAACATTCCTCTGCTCTATCGGCGTGTCGGCGAGGTCTTGCAGAAAATGGTCGGGAAACGCTGGGAATTGATCTTGGTTGACGACGGCAGCCGCGATGCCACCTGGTCGGTGATCTGTGGGTTGGCCGCAGACGACCCCAAGGTCCTGGGGGTGCGTTTGTCCCGGAATTTTGGCCATCAGTTTGCCCTGTTGGCCGGCCTGGAGATTGCGCAAGGGGAGGCGGTTATCACCATGGACTGCGATCTGCAGCACCCGGTGGAAATGCTTCCCGTGCTTTTTGAGAACTGGTGCGCCGGTTTCAAGGTTGTCAAAACTCTGCGCCAGGATGTCTGCGACGTTGGCTGGTTCAAGGGCTGGACCTCGCGTAATTTCTATCGACTGTTCTCTTATCTCAGCGGGGTGCGTTTGCAGCCCGGAGTGGCTGATTTTCGGCTGATGGACCGCCAGGTCCTCCATGAATTGCTGCGTTTCGGTGAGCAGGGACTCTTCCTGCGGGGACTTACCGAGTGGATCGGCTTTTCATCCTGCTCGATCCCCTACAATGCCGATCCGCGGGCCTGCGGGCAGCCCCAATACAGCCTGAGGAAAATGATCAGCCTCGCCTGGAAAGGGGTGAGCTCTTTTTCGATTATGCCCCTGCGGGTCGGGATCGTTATCGGCGTGATGGGCAGCCTGCTCTCGCTGTTTGGGGTCTGTTACGCTTTTTTCGGGAAGATTATCGGTGCGGGGGTGGTGCCCGGCTGGGCCTCGACCTTGATGGTGCTCTCGTTTTTATTTCTGCTGCTGTTTATTTATTTGGGTATTCTCGGGGAGTATGTCGGCCGCATTGTCATTGAGGTGCGGGGACGGCCCCGTTTCATTGTCCGCGAAACTGCAGGATTCGGCAGCCGTCGTCCTTTCCCCTATGAGTGATGCCATCCGGCTGGTGGTCAATGCCGACGATTTTGGGATTTCGCCGCGCATCAACGAAGGTATCCTCCGGGCACATCGGGAGGGGATCGTCACCTCGACCTCTTTGATGGCGGTGGGGCGAGCTTTTGAGCATGCCGTCGATTGCTGCCGGATGGTCCCGACGCTGGATGTGGGGGTGCATCTGACTCTGGTTGCCGCGCGGCCCGTGCTACCGGATCGCTCCTCCCTGGTCGGTGCGGAGGGGAATTTTCCAAAGGGTGCGGGGGCGTTACTGCGCCGTTGGCTGGCGGGAAGCATCCGGCCCGCGGATGTGCAGGCGGAATGGGTGGCGCAGATCGAGCGCGTTCTGGATCAAGGGATTCCGGTGACGCATCTGGACAGCCACCAGCATGTGCACACCTTACCGGGGTTAGCCGATCTGAGTCGGCTGCTCGCCGCCCAGTATCATATCCCGTTCGTGCGCGTCCCGTTTGAAAATCTGCTGTTGGAGCGATGGTCGAGCCGGCATGGGATCAATCGGATGCTCGGGGCTCTGGTGCTCAGGGGTTGCGGGTGGCTGGCGGGCTTGACCGGTAACAAGGCAGGAACGGGTGCGTCGCCTCGGTTTTTGGGATTTCAGGATGGCGGCCGACTCGATGCCCATCGCCTGCGGTCGCTGCTTGATTCCCTTCGACCGGGCCGGACCTATGAGCTGATGTGTCATCCCGGATGCCGTCCGGAGGAACCGGAGATACAGCACTGGGGCTACCGCCACGAAGTGGAATTGGAGGCATTGCAAAGCCCCGCCATCCGCGCCGAGATCGCCGCGCGGGGGATTGCGCTGTGTAGTTTTGCCGATCTGGCAAACAGTAATTGAGCTGGCCCCGGATCGCGACCGCTCAATCTGCTTTTCAGCCGTAAACCCTATCTTTGCAATTTACCCTCGCGGTCCCAAAGTACTCAACTCTTCACCGCTCGCAAGCGGGTCAATCGTCCTCTGCCGCCCTCCGCACCGATTCGCCCTCATTTTTAAACATCACCCAGTATTGTGCGCCCATGGGGATTTGGGCCAGTTTGCTCTCAAGGGCGGCCACCGCCGGCCATCGATGCAGTCCGGGCGGCAAGACGTTGAGGTAGGCATGGGTTATATAGCGGAAGGCCTGGGCTTGAAACAGTGAGATGGTCGTGGTCAACCGCAGCAGATGCGCGTCCTTGTCAAAGGGACAGGCCTTGACGATCAAGCGGGTCAGCGGGTTGAACGGATTGTGCTCCCAGATTATCAAGGTGGCATTGGCCTTCATTCGGGCCCGCAAGGCCTGCACTGTTTCGGCCCTTTCGGCGGGGGGGATGTGATGAAAGACGTTGCAGCTGATCACCAGATCAAAGCGGATATCTTGGGGAAGCGCCCCCCAATTATTCACCAGGCTAATCCGGTCATCGCCGGCGATGGCTTTAGCTTCCTTGAGGGAGTCCACCGAGGTGTCAAATCCGAACAGTCGCAATCCGTTGTGGGCCAGCAGCGGTTGTAACAGATCGGAGGCGACCAGGCATTTGAACAGCCGGCCGTTGCCGCAGCCGAAGTCCAGGTAGCAAAACTCCTGATCGGCATATTCATCCGTGATCCATTGCACGACCTTGGCGGCTTTCTGGGTGACAAAGGTGTCGCTGCGGACCCCGGGCGGCAGACTGCGGTTGTGGATTTGTTCGTAATCGGGAGCGACTCGGTCAAACAGATTTTTGGTCATGGGGGATTAGGCCTTGCCTTCTATGGTTGCTATAAAAAAACGAATTTTGGTTTTGAACTTCAAATAACCAGGAGATCATGGCTAATCTTTGTATCCAAGCTTCGCAACTTTTTCCTTACCAGCTTGTTTAAACATGGGCTGGCGCTCTATGTTATCGCTTGCAGTGGGGGATGGCGTAATAGCAGGGGGCTGCGTGAAATGGACGAACTGCAGAGGAGCAGTTCGTCCATTGGGAGACCTTGTACGGGTACGGATATTTATCTGCCCCTGCCTCCACCGCCGGCCCTACCGCCTCCTCCGGCCCGGCCACCGCCTCCGCCTGCGCGCTGTTGTGCCTGTGCCCGGCCACTGCCTTGGCTGAATTGGCCGCCGCCCCGTTCTCGCGGTTGGGCCTGGGAGGCAAAACTTTGTCGGCTCTGGCTGAGTTGGTTGCCGCGCGAGCGAGCCTGCGCTTGCGAATCCAGGTCGCGGGTGCTCGGGCTGAACTGGCTGCCGCGTGAGGAGGGCTGCATTTGGGCGCGGCTGGATTGGGCTAGGTCCGCGCGCGGCTGAACCTGTGCACGGTCGACGGCTTGCCTGGAGCTGGCCCGCTGCTGGGTTTGGGCTTGCGCAGCGCTCCTGGACGCTGTCCTATCTACCGGTGCCCAGCCATTTCCGGTATTGGAACTCCAGTTGCCGCTGCTGTCTTTTTTGTACACATTCCCGTCTTTACCGGCATAGACATTGCCGCCTTTACCTTTGACAACCGCCCCCTGACTGTTTTTGGTGTCCCAGGCAACCGCGCCTGACCCTCTATTGGTTTGTACGCCGGCAACGGTTCCATAATCGTTGCTCCGGTATCCGCCGCGGACGGCGGTGCCAGTGTTCGGATTGTAGGTTGCCGCTCTCCCCGCCGAGCCATAGGTGGTATCGACGCGAGCGCCGGCGGCCCGGGTACCCGTATAAGGATTATAGGCTCGGCCTACAGCCGCGCTGCCCCGAGGTCCATAGACAGCCGCGCCGCGTGCATAGGTTCCGGTGGCCGGATTATACGCCATGGCGACTCCTCCGCCCCGGTATGGACCATACTGGGCATAGGGGGGGCGGTAATACCCGCCGTAGCCATAGTTATACCTGGCGCCATAGCCGTATGAATAGGGCGCGGGATAATGGTAATCGTGATAGTGGTCGTTAATCAGTGCGCCCACGATCATCCCGGCGCCAAACATCAGCACGCCGTTCGCCGCCACGTATTCGCCGCTATAGCCGGCGGTTTGCGAATAGACCACCGTGGTCGGCGTGCTGTTCTGCACGGTGACGTAGGTCACGTTGTAAGCGGGGTGGGAAGGCGGAATAGTGTAGATGGCCGCCGGCACGTTGGTGCAATAGGCCCAGGGGCCATCGGGGGAGTTGCTGGAATACCAGACCCCCTGGTCGCAGCAGTAGTAAGCGCCGTTGACGAGGAAGACCGCACTGCCGGTGTTGGTGGCATACTGGACGCTCGTTGACGGAATGGCCTGAAAGTTCGGGTGTCCGTTATAGGCCACCTGTACTTTCGGGGGCGTGTTGACATCCAGGGTTGTGGTATTGGGCACCGAGGCCAGCAGGACCGCATCCTTAGCCTCGGTGGTACCGGGCACGGAGGCCTTGACGAAGGCGGCGGGATCGCTATCCGGTATCTTGGAAAAATCCGAGGGCAGATTGTTGCTGGCACTTGTCCAGGGACCATCCAGGCTGGTGGCGCGGAACCAGCGCCCAGCGGTCAGGAAGTAATAGTTGCCATCGCCGGAGTTGAGGAACAGCGGGCTCTCGGTATTGGTCACCCGCATCAACTTGGTGCCGGAAATGGGATTGTAAGTAGGTTCGCCTTTGGTGAGGATCAATTCCGCCGGTTCCTTGCTGATCAAGACGATCGGCGGATTTTTATCCAGCTTGCCTGGCACCAGTGTACGGATAGCGTCCCAGTTGTCGCCCTCGGGCAGAGAAGACATGCCGGGCGGCAGGGTCGTGGTTGGCGCCCAAGGTCCATTGACCAAGTCCTTGGTGGTCAGCCAACTCTCCTGGTTAAGGAGATAATACCCCTGTCCGGCGGTATCGTAGAAGATGTCCCAGTTGGTGTTGGCCACAAACATCAGATCCTTCTGCTTGGGATCAACAGGTTGCAGTTGCGGTTCTCCCTGCATCATCACCAGGATGGCGGGTTTACTGCTTGAGAAGATCTTTGGCGGATCCAAATTCAAGTCAACCGTCGCTTGTTGCCGCTGCTGCGCCGGATCAATATAGGCGAGGATTCGATCCAGCGACACGGTTAGCGCCTGACCGAATGGCCGCAGTTCGTCCACCACACTTCGCAGGGCGGCAGCTTCCGCATCCGAGGTGTTCGGGAACCGCAGCTCACGTTTTTTGGGGATCACCGCCACCACGCGGGCGGCCTGATCCACCACGGTCTCCGCATCCAACTCAGCCACGCCGAAGGTTTCCTTTTTGGATTTTCCGTCTTTGACGGCGATGGCAAACCGGACATGAATATTCTTGTAGTCCTGCCAACTATCCACCTGGGGCTGATAGATGGTAAGTTCCATGCTGTTTTTCTTGGTCACCCTTGGCCAGCCGGGATCATTGGGGGGTGTGTCGGCCGAAAAAGCACAGGTCGCCCCGAAAAACATGAGCAACAGTGCCAGTAGGATGGAAATTCTGGGAATTTTCATGTTACGCCTCCTTCCTGCCAAAAAAAATGAATTCATGCCGCCGGAATGTAAAGTTATTCCGTTGTTAATTTGTGCCGATTGCGTGCAGTACGCATTATTTGATTTGCACAAATGCTACCTCAGCGACTTGATGCATGGTTGCCGAAAAGCCGACCCGGGCGAAAACCCAGTCCCATTCCCGGGTTTGATCAGACCTCCACTGCGGGGAGGGCTTACCGCAGGCAAAAGAACCTGTTAGAGGATACCAGTTCACTTTTGCCTGGGTTTGCGCGTGGTTGCAATGGGTATCGGAACAATTTGAATTATTTCTTAGCCCGAACGGAGAGGGCCACGGCTTCGGTATAAGTGATGACGATAGTCTCGCCGACCTTGACTTTATCGAAGTTGGCGGGATCCTGTACTTTGACGACCGTCACCTCGCCATCGGGCATTTTGAGCGTTGCGGTCCCTTGCACCTTATCAAGCGCCAGGATGGTGGCGGTCACTGTGGTTTCGATCATCTCGGCCACCCCCGGTTTGTTGCCTGGTTTTGCCCTGGTCATCATTTCGGCGGTTTCATTCCTTACCTCCCCGGGTTTGGCCATCCGGACCGCCAGTGATTGGACATAATCCAGTTCTATTTTGTCACCGACCCGGACCTGCGGCAGGTTGACCACCTCTTCACCGGCATGGATGGTCATCACATTGCCTTCGGACCCACGGATGGTGACCAGCCGTTTCTTCATGTCGATCTTTTCGACGGTTGCCGTTGCAGACACCACATTGGTTCTTTCAACGTTCAGTGCTTGTTTGGGGGCCGAATTGGTACAGGCCCAGACATTCAGGGACAGCGTCAGTGTCAGTAGTACTCCAAGGTGTTTTTTCATCATGTTCTCCGTAAAGGGTTTTTAAGTGGTCATTCAGCCAGTTGTCGTAATGGTATTGATGAATTTCTGTTTAATATTCGATAGGTTATTCTGTGGTGCTGTGGATGGCGGCCTCCAGCCCGCTGGTCTTCAGTCTTCCGCCCCTGAGTCAACTTTGTTCGGAATGGCACCCTTCTCCTGCACCAGCCTGATGTCGAGCGGCCGGTTGGTGTCGAGATGGACATCACGCTGGGGAAAGGCCATGGAGATTTCAGCCACCCGGAATTTTTGGTCGATGACCTGGTGGAGTGCGCTCTTGGCCGGAACCCGATCATCGACGTTGCCGATAAAACAGCGCAGCGTCAGCAGCAGGCTGTTATCCCCGAAGCTGTCAAAGGTGACGGCGGGTTTGGGATCCTCAAGCACCAGCGAATTTTCTTCCGCAGCCTGCTTCATTAGCGTCATGGCCAGTTGCACATCGCTGCCATAGGCAATGCCAACCGGCAGCAGGAGGCGGATAACAGGATCGGAGAGCGACCAGTTGAGCAGGCGACCGGAGATGAATTCCTTGTTGGGGACGAGCAGTTCTTTGCGGTCGAAATCGCGGATGGTGGTGGCTCGGATGCGGATACGGGTGACTACCCCGTCGGTCGTGCCGATGGTGACCACATCGCCCACTCGAATGGGGCGCTCGAACAGGATAATGAGACCACTGATGAAGTTGGCGACGATTTCCTGCAAGCCAAAACCAATACCGACACCCAGCGCCGCAACCAGCCATTGAATCTGCGACCAGCTGAATCCGAGGATATTGGCAATCGTCATCAAGCCGGTGCCGCCGATCAGGTAGCGGGTCAAAGTGGTGGCGGTATAACGGCTGCCGGGGGTCATGTCCAGATGCTGGAGCAGGACAATCTTCAGCAGAGAGGGAAAATGACGGGTGGCCGTCAGCGTAATAATGCCGATCAGAATCACCAACCCGGCATCCGCCAGGGTGACGGGGACGATGGTGGCCTGGCCGTTGATTTGGGCGGTGTAACCCCAGAGGGTAAACTCGTTGAAAATGCGCAGTGCCGGCAACACTTCGGCCCAGACTGCCCATAACCCGAAACATAAGGCGAGTGCCGTCGCGGTATCGAGCAGTTTGCGGCTCTCAGCGCTCAACTCAAACAGATCCTCCGTCGGCTCTACGATCGGGCCGGATTCTTTATCGAGGGCGAGTCGCTCCGGATGCCGGTCCACCTTAGCTTGGGCGCGGAGGCTTAACGTTTTTTGCAGAGCAAGTCGGCGACTGGATTGGATCAGCCACCGTTCGATCAGCTGGTGGCAGATGGCAAGCCCAACGGCCAACCATACACTGTTGATAAGGCAGCGGATCAAGGCTGCCACCGCAAAAACATATCCAGCCAGGACCAATCCGCTCATCACCACGGGCAGGGAGACGATGAGCAGGAAAAAAAGCGGATAGAGGCGGGCCAGGAACTGGCTGGCATGTTCTGTTAAATAACGATGCCACACCCCGGTCTTGGGGTGGAGTACACGGTAGAGCGCGAAGGCAAGAATGATCAGGGTGGCGATAAACGTCAGCCTGCCCAGAATATGACTGCCGCCGGCACGAAAATTGGCCCAAAAAGCGATTTGGGTGAGAAGGATTGCAGGTAAAAAGGTGACGATAAATAATCCCGTTTCGCGGCGAAGCAGACTGAGCGTAGATTTTTGCCAATGGAAAAAGCCGCTTGCCAACCCTTTGGGCAATACCAGGAGGCGGAAGGCCCGCAGGAGGAAATAACGGTAGGCCAGCGCCATCAGGCCCATGGCGAGTACACTGGAAAACTCGGTTGTTTCGTCGTGAATGTGCAACTGCCACCCCAGGATCATGAGCAGCAGCGGACCTGGCAAGGCGAGCAGCAAGGTCGATCCCAACGCCTGCAGCGGCAGGGCGAAGTTGTAGCTGGCCGGATTGCCGGCCTGGCGGACAGCTGTTTCCAGGGCACCCTGCAGCGAGCGTTTGCCCCAGTGCAGAACGATGGTCAGCAGGCCGGCCAGCAGGAAAAATGGCGAAGTGACTACCTGGGTGCCGATCAGTTTTCCGGTGGCCAGCCAAGGGCCGGGAGCGAAGAGCACTGCAGCTTCATGCGGCAGGCTGGCGAAATCTTTGAGACGCATAAAAGGGGTGCCGCGCAGCCAGAGCAATCGTTCCGCCAGATAGTTGTCAAAGGCAACTACGGCTTTCAGGAGTTGGCGACCAGAAGCTTCGAGTTCGGCCAGCAGGCTGAGGTAGGATTGATTGGAGGCGATGATTTTGTCGAGAAGGTTCCGCCGACTGGCGAGGAGGTTTTTGAGTTCCGGGCCGATCTTTGCCAACACTTCCTGAGGTGTGTCAGCTGCAAGTTTTGCCGTATACCCTTCCATATCGTCGAGTTGCTTGCGTTCTTCCCGGTACTGCACCTGGAGCAGGCCGGTTTCGGCAATGGCCATTTCATTCTGGGCCGTCTTTTTTTGCAGGAGCCGTCCATCGGGAAGTGATCGCCGCTGTTCGAAGAGGAGCAGACCTATGGCTTGGCTCAGGCCAGCCAGTTCAATCTTCTGTTTGGTGTTTCGGAAGCTCTCTTCGAGGTTTTTTACGTCCTTCTCAAGGGTGTCCTTTTCTGTGCTCATCTGCTCCAGGGCGGTGGTGACCTTTTGTAGTTCGTCACCTAAGGTGGCGTTTGCCGCCGCCGCCTGCTGCAGGATCGGATAACTGTCCGCAACCTGGCGCATGGCTTCCTGGGCTTGGCCCATACTCAAGGTTGCTTCATCCTGCCGTTTGCGGTTGGCTTTTGCCTCCAGTCGCAGCACTTGGGACCGGGCCTCCTCCAATCGTTCGGCCGCAGCATCTCGCTGAGCGTTGGCCAGTTCCACCAGTACGGGCATGCTTATCAGTTCCTGGTTGAGCATGCGGGATTCACTGTGGAATGCCTGCATCTGGGTCTGCTGCAACCAACGCCGTGCTTCGGTAATCTGCGGGTTTTCAGTTGCTGGCGAAGGGATCGTAAGGGTTGCAACCAATTCGTCCACGCTTTCCTTGATGACAGCGAGCCGCTGGCCGGATTTGACCGGTTTTTCGTTCAGAGATGCAAGTTGGCGGGTCAAGGCCGCCACATCCGCCTCCGCCGCGGCGTAGGCGGCCTTGGCAAGAAGGAGTTGCTGCTCGATATCCTTGAGCGGGACCTCATCGGCAAGGTCGTCTACTTTTGTTTGAAGATCGGGCTGATGCGCCAGCTTGTTCATTCCATCCCGAATCTTTTTAATATCCGCCGGCGCAGTCTCGATGACCTGGACGTATTTCTTGGACTGAGCCTCCTGGGATGCGGCGATATCCAGGTTTTCAAGGCTCATGCGGTAGAATTCAAGCAGTTGTTTTTTGGAGTTCTCCTCAAGTCCGCTGGTTTGCTCAATTTCCTTGGCTTTGGCTTTGAGCGTATCAGCGGAGACGAGCAGTTGGGCGTCCGAAAGCGGCTCGGTAGCCTCTGCGCCCAAACCCTGCTGCAAGGGGAGCAAAAGGAGAACCAGCAGCAGGGCAAGGTGCGTAAGGAAGCGTGCAGAAACCTTCAAGTTATTAATAACCTCACAGAATAGGACCATAAAGACCAAACTGAAAACTGGTGGCAATGGTCGGCTGGATCATACCCATCAATGTTCCTTCCCCGGCAACGGTTGGTTTTCTTTGAGATGCGCCAGGAGGATGCGGCGGACCTCTTCGATCACCAGGGGCTGACCCTGACAGGAGTGGCCAGAGCGCACCAGAAACTCCGACTCCACATAATCGACATGAGCGCTGGTGTATTTGACCACGCCGTCATCTCCGTCGGGCGGCATTTCATTGCCATCGATGGCGATGATGGAATGGCCCTTGATTCCAGGAGCGAGGGGGATGTCCGCCAAAGTCTTGATCGTCGGGTTGTCCGGCGACATTGCATCGAGGCTGGTAGTGGAGATGAACTGCTGTGCCTGGGCATCAGGGACGCCCAGGTTGGCAACGGTTTTCATGATATTGGCGGTCGATTGGAGTACCCCTTGGGGGAGGGTGATCACCTTGAGGACCAGGGTGCGGATCCAGTTCTTGGATAAATAGCTGCCCCGGTGGGGAGTCGAAATGAAGATCACCCGTTTGACAAAGGGCAACGGTGAAAATACAGCCTCTTTTTCGATACGATGCCGATCTTCATCCGACACCTTGAGTTCGGCCAGCGATTTACCGGTCACCATCCGTACAAAGGCTTCCCCGGTGTCGGTGGCGGTCAGTTTGGTGAGCAGTCCCCCCTGGCTATGGCCAATAACCACCATTTGGCGCAATGCGGTATTGTTCCCCTCCGGATCCAGATTTTGCACTTGGGCGCTCAGGGTTTCTCTCAATTCATTGGCCGAAATACCGATTCGTTTGCCGCTGTCGTAGAAAAAATTCCAGATCTGGTATTTCCGGTTGATGACGGGATCGGCGCGGAGCGTGTTGACCATTTCAGCCCAGGCAACGGGACTGCTGAAGGTGCCGTGAACGAGAACGATGGGGATTTTGTCCGGTTCATACGGTTGCATGTAGAAGACGCCGGTTTTGATATAGCTCGTCCCGTATAGAAATTCTTTAAAGCCAAGCCCTTGGATATAGGGCTGATCGATCGTATACGCAAGTTGCGCGGTTACGTCTCGCTCCAGAGGAACTCTTTGGTCGCCGACATCTATCTCGGTTTGGTTGTAGGCGGAGAACAGTTCCAGTTTACCGGAGCAAGTGCCTGCCTCAATTTCCTTCAACCGGCAGTTAAACCGCAGAAAAAGGGTTCCTGGACTAGTCCGGAACATAGGCGCCCCTTCCAGCTTTTTTTCAACGGCGATGATGGGCGCACCCAATCCTGCCTGCCGGTTTCTTCGGCTTAAGCCTCTGATGCCGAATCGGTCCGTGGAAATAAATTTCTCGAACTCTGCCACCTTTTGATCGAATTTTTTGGTATCAACGGAAAAGGCAAATCGGCCGACCGGCAGTTCCACCTCGGCGGGAACAATCTGGAGATTGCCGTCAGCATCGGCCAAGGCTTCAGCCAGGCTGCCGTTATACAGATCGCAGGCGATCCGGAATCGCCGGTCAAAGGGATTGGGAGGCTCCAGCCATTCTTTTCCTATTAAATAAAAATAGGCATAGATCGCCGAGGCGAAAAAATGGGGATGCGATTGTTTGATCCCCTTTTGCCGATACCGCATGCCGAGAAAATAATTAAGTTCCGACAGGGCAAAGAGCAGATCGTTGCGATAATCTTTTTCGGCCTCGTGATGGAGGAAGGTGAGAACCTGTTGGGGATCCTCATTAAAGGCCTGGGTCAGATTGTAGCGAGTGAGGACATCTTGGGAGAATCTGGAGTAGTCGTCGGCGCTGATGGCGCTGACTGCTATCTGTGCGTAGGTTTCGCGGGGGTCGTTTCGGTCTACCCCCACTGAAGTGGCGCAGCCGGTGATGCCGAAGGCGGCTACGATGAGCAACAGCCGAAGACCTGCCTGAGAAAATTTGGCAAGAACCTGCTGTCCCGTTCCCCTTTTTATACGAATCGTCCTTAAAAGGGGTTGCAACTGCCGGGAAAGGAAGGGTCTTGCCATTGTTGCCGGTCTCCTGTCGAGCGTATGCCGATCGGGTCGATTTAATCCCGGATCGGGGAAGTTTTACCACATGATGTAGCCAATACCGATGCCGTCCATCCACTGGGTCGAATCGCCACGCTGCTCCACGATCGGGCTGTCGCCAGGATCACCAGCAATGGAAGAGCCGACGTTACCGGGATTAACCCCGAAGTAGCAATCGGCATACTTGTCATCTTGGTAGATCATACCGGCGCCGAGGTTAAGGTCAACGGGTTTGGCCACCGGTTGCCAATAACGAACACCCAGGTTAGCCCGGAAACCGTCGCTGACGTCCCCGACATCCTGATATACTTTGGCATCGAGGATGATGCGCTGGCGTTTCTCGTTGGCGTTGGCCCAGACAAGGTCTATAAAGGCGCCGGCTTCAATGGTCCCGTCGATCTCCTCCATCTTACTGACCATCGGATCGTCGACATTGTCATCACGGTCAAAGCGGTAGTTCAGTAGCGGGCCGAAACGAAACATCTGGTCGTCAAGGACATTAAGGGGCAACTCGTTGGCAATCAGTTGGACATAGCGTTCCTGATCCTTGAAGATATAACCGAAGAAAGGGGCGGCGCCCATGGTGTAGTCATCGGAGCCGCTGTAGTCGGGCATCATACCAACGCCCGTGCCGATAAAGGTGGGGACGTTCTCGAAGTCGAGATCAATGAAACCAGCAGCATTGGCCAACGAGAACGGTACGGTCGCAACCGAATCGGCAAGTGCGGCCGCAAGGACCAGAAATTTGACGTTTGGTGCTTTTTGCACTGGACCGTTCTGTTGGCAATTGAAAAGGTGACGTTATTGGCAAGATATGCGCTTCATGCGGCCTTGGATTTCGATCAGGGGGTTTTTGCCGCGGGGCTCGGACTCGTGCCATGGGCCATGTCCAGGGTTACCCGCAGCCGTTTGGCCCAGAACTCAAAGGCCTCTTGGGTGGCGGCGAGTTTGCTGAAGCCGCTCATCTTCGAACCGTTGAAGGTATCAATGGCGGCGGCAAGACGCTGGCTGGTCATGGAGTCAAGAAATTCAACTTCCATGCTCGCACTACCTACACCTGTGTGGGAACCGGTTGTAGCTTTTTTGGCGACGCTGATGGCCAACCCTACCGGCAATACCGTAGTGATCCCGCTCGCGGCCGGGTTGCTCAATTCGATATCGGTGATCGCCACCCGGATGCGCAGGACATCATCGCCCGGTTCAGTGACCAGGGGATAGGCCGTGCCCAGGGCCTCGAAGACGGCTCGAGAAAAGGTATCGGACAGTTCCTTCAGTTCGCTGGCCTGCAGTCCTTGACTCTCTGCATCCTTCTTCAGGAAGAATTGCACCTCGTCGAGCATCACCCGGTGATATTTTTTCAAATCCATCCCCGGTTTGGTATAGACCTTATCCGCCCCGTCGGTCGGCCCCGGTTGGAACTGCGGATAGTCCTTGAGAAAACCGGAAGGGCTGCCCTTGGGGGCCGCGGCACAGCCGTAGAGGAGCAAACTTGCCAGCAAAATCACGAGGCCCTTTACCATGGATTGCGATTTATTCATCATGCACCTTCCTGAAAGCAAATAGTATGGGGTGGTTGTTCTTGTTTGGCAACGCTGGGCAAACGGGATAGCCTGAGCGATCAGGGGCTGTCTTCCGATCCATTGCCGTTTATGCGGTCAAACCATCCGAAAGGTCGATAAGGCTGCTACAAGGGGCCGTGACAAAGGCGACGAGCCCCTTTGCCACGGCTCTTGCTCTTGGGCGCTTATTTTTCCGGGGTAATCTTGGTAATTTTGCTGCCCTGGATGCCGATACCGGCCATCAAGCCTTCCTGCTTGAAGATAAAGGCGTAAATTCCGGATTTGGCTGTGGAGGTGGTGAGTGAGCGCGCCACCCCTTTATCAACGACAACAACGCTGGGTCCTACGCCAACTTCCCAGCCTTCGCTTTTATTGAGATACTGCAAGCTGGCGTCATCGAGGAAGAACATGGCATACCCAAAGGATTGCGCCCCTGCCTGCAAACCATACGATGCGGCCACGGTATTGTAGTAACCGGTGGTCTTGCCGCCCACCCGGAGCGCCCCTTCACCATACTGACCGCCTACGATGAGTCCGGCTTTGACCACATCGGGAAAGACCAGGATTCCCCTGGCAACCTTGGCCAATTTTTTGGCGGCTGGGGTGGTCCGGTACAGGGTCTGCAAGGCGCTGTTGACGTCACGGTCGATTTCAGCGGCAGTGGCGGCTGCCGATATCCGCGGGACGGACAGGACAAAGACCGCTACCAGCAAGGCCAGGCAGGTCAGCGCCAGTTGTTGGATTCTCCGGGTGGGATTGCTTTTCTGTGGTGTGTTCATGCTGCTGCTCCTTTTATAGGTGTTGATGTTTTGCCATGCCGGCTTCGCCGCAACGGGACAAAACTGCATGGCTTTCCTGGCGATTGTTTTGCCGTTCCCATTGGGGAAGCAGGGCGGATGCGGTGCATTTGCAGACGCCCCCCTTTTAGCAGGTACGCTCATTCTACATCGATAGTGTTCAATTTAGAGTGCAAATTACCTGAGATGATGAGGGAAATCATTAAAAAAAAATGCTAATAACCTTCTTTTTTTACAAGATTAATTAGGGATAGATCGTAATTTTCAATAACCTTTCATGCTGGTGACCGTCCACCTTTTCGTCTTGTAGCTTTATTGAGTCCTGTATCGAGATGATCTAAATGGAAGGTGCGGTCATGGGGGGCGTTCTCGTTTGGCGTCGGGCGTCGCCGTCATGTATAAGAGGCAGAAGGGCGTGCTCTTGCCGGAAAGGTGCAGGGGCGCGTCTGCAGATCGCTATCGGAGTTGACGTAGGCTGGGGTGGAGTGAGGGGCTCTGTGCTGCTGGACACCTATCCCTCTTCTTGGTGGTCGATGAAGTTGACTTCCGGCTGGCGTACCAGTACCGGTTCGGCCCTGTAATTCGAATTTATTTTTAATACGGCTGCCGATGGCCAACTCGGGTGGGGGGGCCGTAGGGCTCCCTCATGTTAAAGGACAAAAAAACAAGCATGCTCGCATAAAAAAAGGGTTACAGGTAAAAAACTGTAACCCCTTGCTATTATTTGTGGGCTAAGCGGCATCGAACCGTTAACCATCGTGGGTGAAATGAAAAAATGGTGTTTTAAATGCTCAGATTGAAAGGAAATCTCTGTAATAGGGGCAGTCTTTCTTGCTTGCACCTTCGTTGTAAAGACATACCGCCTGAGAAACGGATTTGGTTTCCAATTTATCCTCGAACCAATCTTTCACTGCTTCCCTGTCCATTCCCTTTTGGAAGCATTTATATTTTTTTCCGTAAGTTCCAAATCCGTACTCATTGAACAGGCCCTTTGATTCACATTTCGGGAAGTTGCGTTTTCCTTGTGAACTTTCAAGGATGTGGATTTTGGTGACAATGGTTTCAATGTCGGCTGTGTCGTTTGATGATTTCGTGTCCGTATAGCTTCCTGTCTTTGCCTGACTGCTTGATGCTATTGACAACGCAACCATCAATAATATTAGTATTGTTTTCATGACTGCAATATATCGGAAAATACTTTATATTGCAAAAACTTTTTTATTAGTTGTTTTAAACCAAATGGTTACTGTGTAAGTTTTATATATTTTCCGCACTGCATAAAATTTAGTTGTCAATGATATATTTCCGTGCGGTTGTTCCCGTTTTTTCATGGCTCCGCTAAGGGGAACGGGGGGCCGTTGGGGTGTATGCTGGTCACCCCGAAACGGGGATTCAGGTTCAGGCAGATTTTTTTTGAGGGGGAAGTAAAAGGCTGGATGATTTTGAAAGTGGAACTGGTACTTGAGGGGGGAGCGTTGCCTGAAACTCGTCTGTTGGACATAAAAAGGGGTCACAGAAATAATCTGTAACCCCTTAATATTGTTGGTGGAGCTAAGCGGGATCGAACCGCTGACCTCTTGAATGCCATTCAAGCGCTCTCCCAGCTGAGCTATAGCCCCTTGAATTTCTTGGTGCCAATTACCACGCTTTGCAGGGCGCTGTCAAGTTTTTATCATTTCTTTTTCGGGCGACCGCCATATACGTTGCCAAGCGGTGGTTCTATTGGTAATGTGTGGGGCTTGTTTGTATCAACGATTATCATTGTGTCAGCACCTACCGTTTGACCAGAAATACTTTATTGGTTGAGCGGGCTGATAACACTTAGAACTCTACAGGTGAGACCGGAATGTTTTCCCCTTTAAATTTTCTTTTTGGCTGGTTGTCCAACGACTTAGCTATCGATCTCGGTACTGCGAATACAGTTTTATATGTGAAGGGTAAGGGGATCGTCCTGCGCGAACCTTCGGTTGTTGCGGTCCGCAAAGACAGCCGGGGGAGCCGGGTGCTTGCGGTGGGCAAGGAGGCCAAGGAAATGCTGGGCAGGACTCCTGGCAACATCGTTGCCATTCGACCCATGAAAGACGGGGTCATTGCTGATTTTGAAGTGACCGAGGCTATGTTGCGGTACTTCATCAACAAAGTCCATAATCGCCGGACTTGGGTGCATCCCCGCATTATCATATCAGTGCCGTCGGGTATTACTCAGGTGGAAAAACGGGCGGTGCGGGATACTGCGGAATCCGCCGGGGCCCGTGAGGTCTATCTGATTGAAGAGCCCATGGCCGCAGCCATCGGCGCCGACCTGCCCATCACCGAACCGACCGCTAACATGATCGTCGATATCGGTGGCGGCACCACCGAAGTGGCGATCATATCCCTGGCCGGAATCGTTTACGCCAAATCAGTGCGGGTGGCGGGCGATAAAATGGATGAAGCCATTCTTCAATATATCAAGCGGAAGCATAACCTGGCCATCGGTGAGCGTACCGCCGAGGAGATTAAGACCACCATCGGCAATGTCCTGCCGGAAGAACCCTACGAAACCATGGACATCAAGGGGCGCGATCTGGTTTCCGGTATCCCCAAAATTTTGACGATTACCTCCAAAGAAATACAATCCGCCATTGCCGAGCAGGTGGATGTGATAGTCGATGCCGTCCGAGTGGCGCTGGAGCAGACCCCCCCCGAACTATCTGCCGATATCGTTGACCAGGGCATTGTCCTTACCGGCGGTGGTGCTTTGTTGAAAAACCTAGATAAACTCTTGAAAAACGAGACCGGCATGCCGATTATCGTGGCAGACGACCCCCTCTCCTCCGTGGTGCTTGGTTCTGGACTGGCCTTGGATAATCTTGAGATCCTCAGGGAAATCGCTATCGACTGATTCTGGTAAAATCCCTATGATTTTGTGTTGTTACCTGTTACCTGATCTGTTGGTCAGCCGGTTTTAGCAGCTCGCTCAATGAGAAATAAGATCACCAGAAAACGAAGCAGCCGTGTCGGGCTCTTTCGTGTCGTTATTCTTGCCGGCTTACTGCTGACTCTGGCGTTTATCTTTCTTGTCTCAACCTTGGGGAGTCAGAAATTCGGATCATTCCATAAACTGGTTCTTGAGGTCGTGGCGCCACTCCAGAAAGTTGTCACTTCCGGCAGCTCTTATGTCAGCACGTTCAAGAGCGAATATCTTGATATCCTTCAGGATACCCTTAAGCTTCGCGAGGAGAACAAGCGGCTTGTCCAGCAACTGCAGGAAAACGAAGCCATTCTCAATAAAAGCCGAGAAGCCCTGGCCACCAATGCCAGTCTTCGCAAGTTGCTGGAATTCAAGAGTAGGGTAGGGCAACCGGTCATCGCGGCCACCATTATCGGCAAAGACCCTTCGGCTTGGTTCCGTTCGGTTATTATCGATCAAGGTTCCAATAGCGGGATAATGAAAGGAAATCCGGTGGTGAGCAGCGATGGGGTGGTCGGCCAGATTTTCACCCTTTCGCCCAATTATTCTAAAGTCCTGCTGGCAATTGCGCCGTCGAGTGCCATTGATGTACTGTTGCAGAAATCGAGAGTCCGTGGCATTTTGAAAGGAACGGGAACTTTGACCTATCGTCTTGAGTATATCCTGAAAACCGCAGAAGTCGAAGAGGGCGAACATGTAGTGACCGCGGGGTACGGAGGGGTTTTCCCCACCGGTCTGCCGGTGGGTGTGGTTTCGAAGATCATTAAAAAACCCCGGGGAATGTTTCACGAAATCGAAGTGACCCCATCGGTTGATTACCAGACCCTTGAAAATCTGTTGATTATCGAACAGCAAAACCTCACCGAACTCAAGCATATGGGGCCTCGTTGACGCCGCAAGGGCCACTGTCTAAGGTTTGCTGTGGGTATTGGGCTGGGATGCAAGATGCCTCGGTGCCGGGATTTCTTTTAAGGGCAGTTTTACCGTTGCAACGGTTTCGTTGCGAGCTCGGCATGAAAAGACACGTTTCGTGCTTTCCCAATACCTGGTCCGTGCGATTGGGAATAACAGGTTATGATTGCTTTTAACTTTATTTTGGTAGGTCTACTGTTGGTTATCATGCAAACAACCGTTTGCATGCCCTCGCCCGTTTGGCTTCTGACGCCGGATTGCTATTATGTCCTGGTCGCTTATCTGGCCTATCGCCTCGACCTCATGCGTAGCCTGATCGTGCTTTTCCCTTTGGTCTGCATTCTGGATGTTCTTTCGGGTACGGTACTGGGGATGTATGCCATTCTCTGTTTTAGCGCATATTTCCTTATTCGTTTTATTTCAAGGAAGTTACCGGTTAATGAGTCCTTGTATCAGATCCCCTTGGTCGGAGTAAGTTATCTGTTGATTTCGTGGGGTGTATACTTGTTCATACGATTTATTGAACCAGAGGTATTGGTTTCTTGGTCCTGGTGGAAAATGGGCACCCGTGCGATGCTAGTTGCCGCTTTGGCCTACCCTCTTTTTTATGTTTTCGATCTGGTGCAGAAATATTCACATCGCAGTCTTTTCCCCTGGAGCAGGCTGCGCCTGCGCACCGATAACCGGCGTCGGCGTAAAGCCTGATTTCTCTGGGAGTTGAGTTTGTCGTGAATATTGTAGATCTGTTTGGAAACAGCATGAAGAATATTAAAAAACCGAACCGGAAAAGAGCGGAGCCGCTGCTCGACGCCGAGCGAAAAAAGGATACCGGAGTCACCAGGCTGACCCCTCGGGACGATGGCGATCTGAGTGGCTATAAAAAGAAAGCCTTATATGCGCTCGTAGTCCTCATTTTTTTCTTTGCTATTGTCATCACCCGTCTCTGGTATCTGCAGGTTCAGCAGGGTACATATTACAACGAACTGGCGGACTCTAATCGGGTCCGCTCCATTGAAATTGCCGCCCCCCGCGGCAATATCTATGACCGCAAGGGCAGGGAAATTGTCACCAATCGCCCGTCTTTCAATGTCGTCTGGATTCGCGAGAATAACAAAATTAATGATGAATGGCTCAAGAGCCTGACTAAGATACTTGGCCAGGATGCTTCGAGTATCCTGGAGAAAATCCGCAAGATGACCGGGGTCGCGGGGCATGTTCCGGTACGCCTGGCTGAAGACATCAATTGGGAGACGGTTGCCCGTATCGAAAACAACCGGATGTATCTGCCCGAAATCAAGATTGAAGTGGTGCCGTTACGCATCTATCATTACGGCAATCTGGCCTCGCACCTCATCGGCTACATGGGGGAGATCAGCAAGGCCGAATTGGATCAGGTGGATCAGCGACTCTATCGGGGGGGGGATCTCATCGGTAAAATGGGATTAGAGCGGTTGCGGGATGGCGATCTGCGCGGGGAGAAGGGGCACGATTATATGGAGGTAAACGCCCTTGGCTTTGAACAGAAAAACCTGAAAGGAGACGAGCCTCTTCCAGGCAGGGATCTGTACCTCACCCTGGATGTCGAGTTGCAAAAAATTGCGGAAGAAGAAATGGCGATCGGTAATCGGGCCGGGGCCGTTGTGGCGATGGAAGCGAACACCGGCCGAGTGCTGGCACTGGCCAGTGCCCCGACCCTCAAACTTGACGAATTCGTCGGCGGGATATCCCAGAAGGACTGGCAGGCCATGCTTTCCAATCCCCTGCATCCGCTGGTCAATAAACTGGTGCAGGGACAGTATCCGCCGGCCTCGACATACAAAACCGTTACAGCGCTGGCCGGTTTGGCCGAAGGCGTGATTACGCCCGACACAACCTTTCATTGCGGAGGATCGCTCCAGTTCGGCAACCGGGTATACCGCTGCTGGAAAAAAGGTGGTCATGGTCCGGTGAGTTTCAAGCGAGCGGTTGCTGAATCCTGCGACGTCTATTTTTATCAGGTGGGGCAGCGACTCGGCGTTGATCGGCTTGCTCGCTATGCCAATTTGTTCGGCTTGGGCAGCAAAACCGGGATTGAAATGGAGCATGAAAAGCCTGGCCTCATCCCCACCTCGGAATGGAAGAAAAAACGCTATGGCAAGCCCTGGCAGGAAGGAGAAACCCTGTCCATCGCCATCGGCCAGGGTTTCGACCTGGCTACCCCGGTGCAGGTGGCGGTGATGACCATGGTGATTGCCAACGGCGGGACGCGCTATAAACCGGCAATTGTCGAGCAGGTGCGTGATCCCGACGGCAAGGTGGTCAGTTCTTTTACCCCCGAAGTCCTGAGCCGGCTTACTGGACAGGGAAAGAATCTTAAACTGGTTCGCGAAGGTATGGTCGAGGCGGTCAACAGCAAGCGGGGTACCGGCAGGGAAGCCCAGATTGACTCCCAGGGGATCATTGTCGGAGGCAAGACCGGTACCGCGCAGGTCGTCCGTTTGGCCCAATATAAAGGGCTGAAAGAGGCGAACATTCCCTATGAATACAGGGATCATGCCTGGTTTACTTGCTTTGCACCCGCCTCCAACCCGGAAATCGTGGTCACGGTGCTGGTGGAACACGGGTTGCACGGCGGTTCGGCTTCTGCCCCCATCGCTTCCAAAATATTGAACCGGTATTTCGATGATAAATTCAAGGAGCAACAGGGGGAGGCTCCTGGGGCATCAGGCTCAGGGAAGTCCCCTGGCAGCCGTGTTCTGCTTTCCCCGGAGATGATCATGGAAGCCGATGATGCGCCTCCCGACGATGACGGGGGAGACACTCCGCCCCTGCAACCAGATGATTCTCAATAACTAACTGCTATGTTTCGATTTGACCGACAGTTGTTGCAACATTTTGACTGGGTTATGCTGTTGATGCTCCTGCTTGTCTGCGGGATGGCATTGACCAATTTGTACAGTTCGACGCATATCGCCGGAGTTGGCGCGTCCTCAATTTTTTACAAACAGCTCCTTTTTTCCGCAGTCGGGTTGATGCTGATTTTGTTGGTGGTCTCGCAGGAATATCATAGAATTGCCAAATTCGGATATGCGTTGTACGTTGCAGTTCTAGGCCTGCTGATCTATGTCCTCCTGTTTGTTAAGGCCATCTCCGGTTCCCAGCGGTGGATTGATCTCGGTTTTTTCAGTCTGCAACCCTCGGAACCGGCTAAGTTAGCCCTGATCCTGGTGTTGGCCTCCTGCTATGCGAATACCAATGTCACCAACGGCTATCGGCTGCGTGATTTGATCAAGCCGATCATTCTGACCGCCTTGCCGTTCGTTCTGATTGCGCTGCAACCTGATTTAGGGACGGCACTGATCTGCGGCATTATTTTTGTATCCATGACCTTGTTTGTCAGGTTGCGATGGGGGACGCTCGCCATCCTCGGGGGCACCGGTATGACTTGCATCTTTATCGGCTGGAAATTTTTGTTAAAAGATTACCAGCGGAAACGGATCGAGACCTTTCTCAATCCCGAGAGTGATCCCATGAACCATGGGTACCAGATCCTGCAGTCCAAGATAGCGGTTGGCAGCGGTCAGATCTTCGGCAAAGGTTTTCTGGAAGGGACCCAGGGGCATCTTCGATTTTTGCCGGAACGTCATACGGATTTTGCATTTTCGGTATGGGCGGAGGAGTGGGGCTTTGCCGGGTCGCTGTTCTTTTTGAGCTGTTATTTTTTTATGCTTATCTGGGGTATCAACGTCGCCATGTCGGCCAAGGATAAATTCGGTGCTATCCTGGCGTTCGGCTGCATCATGCTGATTTTCTGGCAGGCGGTGATTAATATTTTTATGGTTTTGGGTTTTTTGCCGGTAGTCGGCGTGCCCCTGCCGATGTTCAGCTACGGAGGGTCGTCGTTGCTGACCAATATGGTGGCCGTCGGTATTTTAATGAGTGTGCGGATGCGAAGTTTTCCAACAGCTCAGCAGTGACCCCTGGATTAGGCCTGGTAGCGCTTGCTGACCAGATTGGCTAGGGCTTCGATAAACAGTGGGTCGGCGTTGAGGGCCCTGGTGGATTCGAAATGCATGCCCAGACCTTCTGCCATTTGCCGGTATTGGATGTCGATCTCAAAGAGCGTCTCAACATGATCGGAAACAAAAGATAAGGGCATAACCAGCATATTTTTGGCTCCTTGCGCCGCCAATTCTGTGATGATCTCGGGTAACGCCGGTCCCAACCACTCTACCGGTCCGCTTCGGCTCTGGTAACAGAGTTTTCCCCGGATTCCGGTCAGCTGTTCGATAGCCCGGATGGTTTGTTCAAGATCGTCGACATAGGGATCGCCTTCCTTGATGAATTGCACCGGCAGGCTATGGGCGCTGTAAATCAGGTGTACCGGTTCCTCGTCAAAGCGGCGTACTCCCTCTTCGATTCGTGCCGCCAAGCAGGCTATGTACTGTGGTTCAGCGGGCCAGGCGTGAATTTCCTTGATCGGGATTTGGAGCTGGCTTTGTTGGTTGGTTCGGTGCAGGTCGGACAAGGACGAGCCAGTGGTGGCGATGGAGTAATGGGGATAGAGCGGCAAAGCGATGATCTCCCGGACCTGCGCTGCCGCCATTTCCCGGAGGGCCTCGTCGGCAAAGGGGTGCCAGTAGCGCATGCATGAACGGACTACGAAATTGCCGTCTTTCGTCAGTAGTTTTTCGAGGGCCCGCGCCTGTTCCTCGGTTTTTTCACGGAGGGGAGATCCTCCACCGATCTGTGCATAATTAGCCATGCTTTTTGGGGCCCGCCGATAGGCGATGAAGCGGGCAATGGTGGTCTGCAGAAATGCCGGGCCCAGGCGAATAATCTGCCGATCGGAGAACAGGTTGATCAAAAACGGGCGGATATCTTCAAGTCGTCCGGGACCACCCAGGTTCAGGAGTAATACGCCGATTTTATCTTGAGTATTCATGTCGTTAATGTACCGGGCTGATTGTATGGCCGTCAAGAAAATGTGACATGCCCCCTTGATTTCCCTTTCGGTCAGTGTCTATAATTAAGATATGGTCAAGTGGTATCCTTTCAAATTCAGTCACTTCGTGTGCGGTTCGCACAGCTATCCAAGTAATGCCTATAACAGGGTCATGCAGGGAGAAAGCAAGCTTATGACCTTGAGTAAAGGATACCGGTGTATGATCCAAGGCAGTGGCATGGGGCCGCTGGCGCCTTTCTCAGTGGAGGATTAGTATGGAACTGAAAATCGAGGCCAAAAATCTTGACATTCGAAAGAGCTGGCAGGAAAAAATAGAAGAAGAACGCAACAAACTCATTCGCCATTATGCGAATTTTGTTCTGCATCTGCGGGTAACCATTGAAGCCACCCCCGGTTATAAAGAAGGCGGGTATGAGGTTCGTCTTGTTGCCTCCGTTCCCAACGACACGGTTGCCGTTAAGCGGTGGGGTGAGAGTGTTCGGCCGTTGCTGGTCGAGGCTTTCGATGTGTTAGGGGCGCAACTCAAGGAAATCGTCAAGAAGAAGCAGAATCATAAAACCGCGAAGCTCCAAGGGGCCACCATAGACGGCAAATCCTCGGGGGTGATCCGTAAAATTTTTCCGGACGAAGCCTACGGATTCATTATTACCGATGATAAGCTCGATGTTTTTTTCCATGCCAATGCCCTTCGGGATGTTGCTATCAACGACCTCGCTGAAGGCGATGAGGTGTTGTTTGCCATGGAAGATGGCGACAAAGGGCCCCAAGCCACCTGGGTGAAGGTCGGCCAAGCCTGACTTCGTCGTAAATTTTCAATTCGGCTTGCGGAGCGTCACGTTATTCCTGCAAGCCAATTAACTGCAAACCCTGCCCGCAAGGCAGGGTTTTTTTTGTCGAATTCGGGGGCGTGCGTCTTTCGCTGCAACTTGAGGAAAAAAGTGCTTGGTCGCGATTGCGTTGCCGTGTACTTATGAGGAGATTCGGTGCCGGTTTGAAGGGGCGCTTTTTGCTGCACCCATGCGTTCCCTCTTCAGGCAAGAAAATTGAAAGGTGCTGATTTTGCCTTGCCGGCAAGCCACGCCATTTTGTTCTAAAAGTGAGACTATGACCGCACCCCAACTGTATCTGATCGACGGCAGTGCCTATATCTACCGCGCTTATCATGCTATTAAGCCGCTTTCCAATTCCAGTGGGTTGCCGACTCATGCTGTCTTCGGGTTCATCAGTATCCTGCGGCGTTTAATCAAAGAGCGTCAGCCGCAATATATAGCTGTGGCCTTTGATACCAAAGGACCGGTTTTTCGTCACCAACTCTACAGCGATTACAAAGCCAATCGCCCGCCGATGCCTGAGGATTTAGTGCCGCAGATTAGCTACATCCGCCAAATGGTTGCGGCTTATCGGATTATGAACTTGGAGCAGGATGACCAAGAGGCCGATGATCTTATTGCCTCTGCCACCACCAAGATGGTAGAGCAGGGGTACCGGGTAGTGATTGTTTCTGGCGATAAGGACCTGCTGCAGCTTGTCTCCGCCGGTGTCACGCTTTGGGACCCCATGAGCGATCGGGTCATGGATGAGGCCGCGGTGGTGGAAAAGTACGGAGTTTCGCCCTCCCAGTTACTCGATTATTTTGCACTGACCGGCGATTCCTCGGACAATATTCCCGGTGTCCCCGGGATCGGTCCTAAATCGGCGCAAAAGATGATCAGCGAATACGGTAATCTGGAGCAGCTTTATGAGGCGATTGACGGGATAAAGCCGTCACGGATATCCCAGTTGGTCAGCGTCCACAAAGCACAGGCTTTTTTGTCCCGCGATCTCGTACGGCTCAACCACGCGGCCGAGGTGCCTGAAGACCTTGAACAGTACCGCTTGGTGGAGCCAGATAACGACCGTCTTCGCGCCTTGTTGACCGAGCTTGAATTTCATTCGTTGCTCAAGGAGGTCTCCCGGGCGGTGAAGATCGATTCCGCAAGGTTTCATCTGGTATGCCATTCGGATGCGCTCGTTGATCTGGGGCGGAATCTCGCCCATTTCCGAACACTAGCTGTCGATACCGAGACCGATTCTCTTGATACCTTGGCCGCGCACCTGGTCGGTGTTTCACTGAGCACCGAAGATGGTGAGGCCTGGTATATTCCCTGCGGTCACCGCGATGACAAGGGAGAGTTGGTTGCAGGCCAGTTACCCCTTGAAAAGTTAATTTCGGTTTTGCGTCCTTTGCTCGAGAATCCTGAAATTACCAAAATCGGTCATAATCTCAAGTTTGACCTTGCCGTCTTTGCTGCACCCCAAAACGGCGCCCTGCACTTGGCTGGTCCCCTCTATGACACCATGATTGGCGCCTGGTTGCTTGACCCGGACCGCCGATCCTATAAACTTGACGATCTTTGCCGGGACATTAACCTCCAGATGACCAGTTTTGCCGAGGTGACGGGGCATGATAAAGGCGAGGACGCCTTTTGCCGGGTGGCGTTGGGGGCCGCTAAAAATTACAGTTGCGAGGATGTGTTTGGCGCCCTGGAGTTGTATCGGGACCAGGTACCGAAATTGACCCAAGCCAACCTGCTGCCCCTGCTGCATGAGGTTGAAGCGCCGTTAATCCCTGTGCTGGCGGCCATGGAACAGGCCGGCATCAGGGTTGATGCCGAGATGCTGCAACGGCTTTCGATCGAATTCGGCCAGCGGTTAGAGGTCTATGAACACGCCATTTATCGGTCGGCGGGGATGCCGTTTAATATCAATTCGCCCAAGCAACTGGGCGAATTGTTGTTTGAAAAGCTGCAGTTGCCTAAAGGGCGTAAAACCAAGACCGGTTGGTCTACCGATGTCAAAGTGTTGGAGAGTTTGAGCGCAACGCATGAACTGCCAGCACTCATCCTTCAGTATCGCAATCTGGCTAAACTCAAATCGACTTATGTGGACCGGTTGGCCAGTCTGTGCAATACGATCAGCGGTCGGGTGCACACCTCATTTAATCAATGCGGCACGGCCACCGGACGGCTCAGTTCGAGCAACCCGAACCTGCAGAATATCCCTATTCGCACCGAGGAAGGGCGACGCATTCGTTCTGCCTTTATTGCAGCGGAAGGATGTTGTCTATTGGCCGCCGATTATTCGCAAATCGATTTGCGCGTGCTTGCACATTACTCCGGAGACGTGGAATTGGTGGAAGCCTTTCGGCACGGGCAGGATATCCATCGGCGGACTGCGGCGCAGATCTTCTATGTCGCTCCTGAGTTAGTGACCTCCGATATGCGGCGGGTGGCCAAGACCATCAATTTTGGTATTGTCTATGGTATGTCAAGTTTTGGACTAGCCAGTCAACTTCATGTCAGTCGTAAAGAGGCCCAGATTTTTATCGATCGCTATTTCACCCATTTTTCCGGAATAAAGGACTTTATGGAAACTGTGGTCGTACAGGCGAGACAGGATGGCTTTGTCACCACTCTGTTGGGGCGCAGACGACCTTTGCCGGAGATCAACAGCAGCAATCGGGTTCAACGCGAATTTGCTGAGCGGACAGCCATTAATACCCCCATTCAAGGGACCGCCGCCGATATCATCAAATTGGCGATGCTCCGGGTCCATAGGGAGCTTGCCGTGCGCAAGTTACAAGCCCGCATGTTACTGCAAATACACGATGAATTGGTTTTGGAAGTGCCGGCATCCGAACTGGAAGAGGTTTCCCAATTGCTCAAGAACCATATGGAAACAGCGATGTCACTCCGGGTTCCACTGGTGGTGCACCTCAGTAATGGTTCAAGTTTGGAGAAAGCTGAGGGGTAATTTTTTCATTTTCATTTTTTCATTCGGCCGAGTATACACAAGGAATCTTGTTACGACGGAACCACGTAATTACGTAATTGAAAGGGGACTGGAGTTACGACACTGTTTCGTTTTTCCGGAAAACAGGCCTTATTTGTTCGTGATTTCGGAACGCAAGGTTCTTTTTCCGGGAGAAAAGGATCCTTGTTCTTTGGAAAACAATGCAACTACAGAAATTTAAATATTCTTACAGCGGGTATGTTTCTTGCATAAGTGAGGGTAAGAAACGTTGCAATCTGGAGGTAAGAATATGAGCCTACGTGAAGCCATTCGCATTCTGATGCTCAGCCCCATCTATTTTCGTTTAAGTCTGCCGCAACGCTGGCAACTGGTGCGGGAATACTGCCAGCGATTTAACGCCAGTAAAACCTGAGGAAAGACGGAGAGTGATCCGGCATGGAGAGTAAAGCGGATACATTTGATGGCGCTGAACGCCGCCGTAATCGACGCTTTCGGGTCCAAGATGACGCGTTGGTCTTTCTTGGCAAGGATACGGGGACGATCTTGGATATCAGCAAGGGCGGTCTCTCTGTACATTTTGCCGCATTTGAACAAAAAAAAACAGTTCCCTCGCATCTCGATATATTTTTCGCGCATTCGCGGTTTTATCTGCCTAATCTCCCCATTGTCCTGGTCGGCGAGGTCCAAACCCTCACCAACTCGATCTTCAGTTCGCTCCGGGTCAAACGGCTCAGCATGAAATTTGGTCCACTGTCAAGCGAACAGCAAATTCGTCTTGATGATTTCATCCTCCACCATACCGTTGCCGAGAGTTGATCGGATTTTACAATTCTGGCAAGCTTTCCGTAGTACCTCCCCAAACATTCCGTCCTCTTTTTAACGGAGAATTCCATGAAACAGGTGTTGTTTTTTCTAGCGGTGTTTTTGCTCTGTATCACCTCCGTTCGAGCCAAGGCTGAAATCAATGTTTCCGCCCATGATCAGCAGTCGGTGGGCATCACTATCTATAATAAAAATTTGGCGCTGGTTAAAGACCGCCGCAAAATCGACGTTCCCAAGGGGATACAGGAGCTCGCCTTTCGTGAGGTGAGTGCGCAGATAAAACCGGAAACGGCCTTGATGAACGGCCAGGACCTGGCGGTTCTCGAACAGAATTTCGAATATGATTTGTTGACTCCGGAATCGCTACTCCATAAATATGTGGGGCGAGAAGTCACCATGATAAGGCGTCATCCGACCACCGGTGAGGATCAACCCGTGCAGGTCAAGGTGTTGAGTGCAGGCAACGGTGTGGTGTTGCAGGTCGGGGATCGCATCGAAACCGCGGTGAGCGGGAGATTGGTATATCCCGATGTTCCCGACACGCTCCGTGACCGACCGACCCTGATCATGCAGGTCGAGAGTCAAAAAGATGGGGCCCGAGAGGTCGAATTGTCCTATCTGACCGGAGGGCTTTCCTGGCAGGCGGACTATGTCGCCGAACTCGATGCAACTGAGGATCACCTTAATTTGAGCGGTTGGGTAACCGTGACTAATGAGAGCGGTGCCCGGTACCCGCAGGCGCAATTGCAGTTGGTTGCCGGTGATGTCAATGTTGTCCAGAAGGATATGGAATCTAAGGCGAGGCGACCGGTGGCCATGTCCGCTGTTGCACCGGCTCAGGCACCCACTATGGCGGAAGAAGTGATGTTCGAGTATCACCTCTACACCCTCCGGCGCCCCACCGATATCGAAGTGAACCAGAAAAAACAGGTGGCCCTGCTTCAAGCGGCAGGGGTTGAATGTCGCAAGGAATTTTTGCTTCAAGGCCAGGACAATTATTACACCACCCAGGCCGGCGAGATCGGTCGTAAGATCAAGGTGGGTGTGTTTGTGGAGTTGAAAAACGACCAAGAGTCCGGTTTGGGACTTCCTATACCTGGAGGGGTGTTTCGCGTCTATAAAAAGGATGGTGGCGGGTTGCTGCAGTTTGTGGGGGAGGATCGGGTCGATCATACCCCGGAGAAGGAACTCATTCGTCTTTATTTAGGCGCTGCGTTTGACATCACTGCCGATAAACGTCAGGTTCATTTTAAAAAGATCGCTGGCTCCGGCCCATGGAACACCGTTTTTGAAAGCGAATATGAAATTAAATTAAAAAACGCCAAGAAAGAGATGGTGATGGTTAAAATTCTCGAGCCGCTTCCCGGTGACTGGGAAGTATTGGGGGAATCGGTCGGGCATACCAAAGAATCGGCCCATGCCGCATCCTGGAAGGTGGCAGTGCCGCCGATGGAAACGGCCATTTTGACCTATCGAGTTCGGGTGAAAATACTAAGCAAGTGACGGGAACAGCGCGGGGCAGAAATTTAGCGGATCGTGCGTGCGGGGACGCACGATCCGTTTTTCAAGAAGGCATGGCAGGGATGAATCTATTTGATTGTTGGCAATCCTTGGTTAGTGACGTTCTCCCAGCGGTACGAACTGGCGAGGCGGCGACCCGGTATAGATCTGCCGAGGACGATATATTTTGGTCTGCGGATCCTCCCGCATTTCTTTCCACTGGGCAATCCAGCCAGGGAGTCGGCCCAGAGCGAACATCACGGTGAACATGTTAGTGGGGATACCGAGGGCCCGGTAGATAATACCCGAATAAAAATCTATATTTGGGTAGAGGTTGCGGCTGACGAAAAACTCGTCGTTGAGCACGATTTCTTCGAGGTTGCGCGCTATTTCGAGCAAGGGATCCTTGACGTTGAGGACGGTGAGAATCCCATCGCAGGCATCTTTGATGATCTTGCCACGTGGGTCGAAGGTCCGGTAAATCCGGTGACCAAAACCGGAGAGTCGAAAAGGGTCGTTTTTGTCCTTGGCCTTGGCGATGTATTTCTTGTAATCGTTGTTATCCTTATGGATCGCTTCCAGCATCTGGATGACAGCCTCGTTGGCTCCCCCGTGCAAAGGACCCCACAGGGCATTGATGCCTGCCGATATGGAAGAATACAAATTGCCGCCGGCGCTACCCACCAGGCGGACTGCCGAGGTTGAGCAGTTCTGTTCGTGGTCGGCGTGGAGGATAAGCAGTTTGTTCAGGGCCGCGACGACCTCGGGCAGGACTATATACGGTCGTACCGGGGTGTTGAACATCATGTTGAGGAAATTACCGCAATACGACAAGTCGTTGCGCGGATAGATCAACGGATGGCCGATAGATTTTTTATAGGAAAAGGCGGCAATGGTCCGGATTTTGGAAATCAGTCGGCTGGCCGTCTGGTCGATATTTTCCAGCGGATCCGCGCTCATTTCCGGATAATAGTTATGCAGGCTGTTCACCATGACCGAGAGGATCGACATGGGGGGGGCGTTGGGCGGGAATCGATCGAAAAAATGAATCATGTCCTCATGGATCAGGGCGAACTGCTCAAGCAAAGTCCTGAAACTTTCCAGTTCTTCCCGGTTTGGCAGTTTGTTATGGAGGAGGAGATAGGCGACCTCAATGAAAAGACAGCGTTCGGCCAGGTCTTCGATGGCATAACCCCGATAGAACAGCACGCCTTTGTCACCGTCAAGGTAGGTAATGGTGCTGCTACAGGACGCCGAGTTTTTATAGCCGGTGTCAAAGACGGTATAGCCGGTGTTACGGAGCAAACCTCGGATATCAATGGCCTTGTCGCCTTCGGTCCCCTCGATAAGCGGCAATAGTATTTTTTTTCCGTCGATGAACAGTTCTGCGATTCTCGATTGATTGGTTTCGGACATGGATATCTTTCTCCTGCAAAAAATGCTCGGAAGATGATGATAACAGGGGGCGACGTATGCCGAACAACTTGTGGCACCGTTGAAAAGCCATGCACGGTCGATGCTGTTTCGTTAAAGTGCCGGAGCAAGGTCTGTGTGCCAGCGTTAGGGGAAAGCAGGGTGAACGCAGCCGCAGTGCAATGTAACCGTCAGATTCGGTCCCGCTTCTCGAATGTTGAGCGCACTTTATAGTATTTGACCGTGAAATTCAAGACAGGCGGCCTCTTTTGCAAAGCGCGACTGTCGATAGACAGAGACCGATCGAGCCGTTACGGCACCTGCTATCTTTTTTTATCGCTGCAAACCCACAACGTCGATTAATTTTGAGTGGCCGGTGTGACGAGGCCTTACAAAAAAAACACAAAAAAAACAGGAAAAGGTGAGATGTTGAAGGACTTGAACGAGAAAAAAAAGGCCATCCTTGAAGCCATGGACCATGCCGTCCCCGAAGAGCATCGGGCAGAGGCCGAGGATGTCCTTGACATATATCGGGAGGATTTGATTGGGTTGACCCTGTTGTTGGAATTATATAGCCGCCACCCGGAGGCCCGGGATGAATGGGTACGGGAAATACGGGTGGTCAACCGGCAACGCGGCATTTTTCTTTTGGTCGCGGTCACCGTGCAGGAAAAATATCTGTATCTGGTGTCAAGCGAGGGGGTGGAATTTCAAGGCCGTTTGGCCGATGGCTTTTTGGCGGATGAGCTGATCGATTTTTTTGGCTATGACAGCGCCGAGGCTTTTAAAAAGATCTGTGCCGCGGTTGACGCCTTGCCGGTCTATGAGCCGCTGCAACTCGATGAAGATATCTGCCCGGCCTGCCATGCCGCTACCGGAGAGGTCCACGAACTAGGGTGTCCGGTGGAGATCTGTCCGTGGTGCGGTGGCCAGCTTATTCATTGTGACTGCCGGTATGAAAAACTCGGGTTGGATTCGATTGCCTCGGAAGAGGAATTAGTGCAATTTGAAGTCCTGCTTGAGGAACGGGGTCGGATTCCCTACTCCAGCGAGCAACGCCCCAGTTTTGCCGACGATGGCGTCGATATCGTCTTTGACTGAATGACAGCGGGAAGGCTGGCCATTGCAGGGCGAAACCCCGGATGAGGAGGCGGCAACCCTAAGCTACCGGCCGAGCCACCTCGGTGACCAATATAGGGGGTGCGTTGCCGCACCCCCTTGGGGTCATTTTTTAGCCTTTTGGTTTTCCAGATAGCGGAAGAGATCCGAATCGGTAGAAAGCACTAGTGAAGTATTTTGGGTGAGGATATTGCGGTAGCTCTCCAAACTTTTCTGGAAGGCATAGAATTCCGGGTGGCTCGAGTAAGCTTGTGCGTAAATACGGGTCGCTTCGGCATCGGCCTTACCACGGACTTCGGTAGCCTCCCGCTGGGCTGCCGAGGTTATTTCTTGGAGCTCGCGTTCTACCCTGCCCAGAATCTCTGCTTTGCGGCCTTCACCGGTCGATCGTTTTTCCGCGGCGATTCGTTTCCGTTCTGAAATCATCCGGTCATAGACCTTCAGGCGGACCGTTTCGATGTAGTTGACCCGCTTGAACATAACGTCCATCAGTTCAATGCCGTATTGCGGGGTAATTTTCGCGGCATCATCCAGCACCATCTGGCTGATTTTGTCTCGGCCCACTTTGGGAGGCAGAACCATGTCTCTCGACTCAATCACTGCTGCCATGAAGTCCGGCGACCAATCTGAGCTGCGGATAATTTCGATCAGATCGTTTTTGTTGACCAGGTCCCGTACCGTACCATCGAGAATGTCGTCAAGCAGGGTCATGGCCCTTTTTTCCGTACCGACGGCCTGCAGGAAGCGCAGGGGATCGGCGATGCGCCAACGGGCGGTGTTTTCCATGTAGATGAAGGTTTTGTCATTGGTGGGGATCTGGTTGGGATCACCGTTCCAGGTGAGAATCCTTTTGTCGAAATACTGCACCTGCTGGATAAAAGGCGTTTTAAATTTCAGGCCGGCTTCGGTCAGCGATTTGCCGACCGGGGCGCCAAACTGGGTGATGACGGCCTGTTGGCCCTCCGGGAGGATGAAGAAACCGTCCCAGATGGTGATTGCTACAGCGCCAACGATGAGCACGATGAGAAAATGTAGTATTTTTTGCATAAGGTCGTGTCGTTTGAAGTGTTTTAAGAACAGTGAGCCCCGCAAAGGAGGTGGTTATTTAGTCTCGGCTGCAGGAGGTTCTTTGCCGGTTTTCCTGGAGAGGTCGAGCAAAGGCAGAACGTTTTGCTGGCTTTTATCCATAACATAGACATGTTCGACATGAGGGATGATGTCCTGCATGGCCTCAAGATACATCCGTTGCCGGGTGACCTCTTCGGCACCCTGATATTCTTTGACTATCGCTTTAAACCGATTGGTTTCACCGTTAGCACGATTGATCCGTTCTGCTGCATATCCATGTGCTTCTTCAATGATTTTCTTGGCGCTGCCTCCGGCCTTGGGGATGACCTTGTTGTAGGTCTCTTCCGCCTCGTTGATCAATCGCTTCATATCCTGGTCCGCCTCGTTAACCTCGTTGAATGCCGGTTTTACCTGTTCGGGCGGATTGATGTCCAGGAGTTGCAGGGTAACGAGGGTAATGCCGCATTGCAGCCGATCCATTTGACTCTGCAATTCTTTTTTGGCACTGGCGGCCAGTACCTCACGGTTGCTGAGCACATAATCAAAGTCCATATTGCCGACAATCCGCCGGGTGACGGTTTCCGACCCATCCCGCACCATCTGGGAGACATCGCGAACCTTGAAGAGGTAATGCACCGGATCGCTGATCTTGTATTGGACAATCCAGGCGACTTCGATCACGTCTTTGTTGCCGGTGAGCATGAGGGCTTCCATGGCGTATCCTTTACGATCGAAGGCGGTGTTGACGCCTGGGGAACGGGTGCGAAACCCGAATTCCTCTTTGCGGACGCTTTCGACATCAACCTTAGCCAAATCTTCCAGATAGGGAACTTTAAAATGAAGACCGGATTGGGAGGTGCGGTTATATTTTCCCAAACGCAGGATGATGCCGACCTCACCCGGTTTGATGGTGTAGAAACTGGAAAAAGCGGTTTGCAGAGCAATCGCCGCCAGTACGATTGCGACAATTTTACTGGCGCTGGATAGAAGGTTCGGTTGCTCTTCGGGGGGCGGGGCACCCGATCCATTGGGCTTCGGTTTTTGCTCCTTACCCGCAAAGGAGTCTCTGATTTTTTGGATAAGAATGGCTAGAAAATCTTCCGGCCCGGTGGGTTTCTTTTTCTGCCCCCAGGGAGGTTGTTCATTCATCGGCATGGATACAGCTCCATTTGTTGGACTTGGAATACGAGATTAAGTTTGAGGTCGATGTATCAGCGGCAATCAGAACTGCATTGAGCGAGGGCAGGCAACGATCCTCGCGCGCAGGTGGGTATAAACGGGATTACTTTATGCACGATGAATTGTAACGTCAATTAAGATCGGACATGGTGGAGGTATTTCTTGAATGGGGTGCCAGCAAGACCACGGATGGGCAAAATCAGGTGGATTAGTAAAGGGCCAGCAGCCAGCAGAGCATTATGGTTGCCAGGGAGATGCCAAAGCTAATGGCTTGAAATAACGGTCTGCGGAATTTTTCGATCAAACCGGTGCTGCCCAGCAGCACCCCGGTGCTAATACCGGTGATGAATCCGAAAAAATGAGCGCCCAGATCGGTCTGCACCCCTTCGCTGCCGAGAAAGGCCAGCAGGCCGGCCCCGGCTCCAAGGGGCAGGAGGAGTCCTTTGACGGGACGTGCCGACAACCGGGTGAGTTGCAGGCCAGTGAATATACCGATGGCGGCAAAAACGGAGGTAGAAAGACCTACTGAGATATGGGGTTGGCGATGCAGAACGACATTCAGCAGATTGGCGATAAGTCCATCCAGGATCAGGAGCAGCCATGCCAGACCGTATCCGGTGGTCCTGCCGAGGAAGTGAATCGTCAGGCCGCCAATGAGGCAGTTGCCGGCAAGATGGACCAAGTCGGCGTGCAGAGTGAGGGCGGTCACCAGGCGCCACCATTGCCCTTGGGTTAGAATGGCCACGCTGTCGATTGCCCCCTGGGCAAACCAGCGGCTCTCTGATGCCCAAGGACCGGTGTGTAAATAAAACAGGGCGAGCAACCCCAACATCATCAGAGTAGGCGGAGTCTGCGGGTGCAAGGTTTGCCGGGGCGGGGGCGGTGCCGGCCAGTTTTGGTTTTCTGCCAGGAACTCGTTGAGGTGAAAAACAGCGGTTTCGGCATCCTCGACGGCTACCTGGAGTTCGTCGGTCTGTTCATCGAGAAAATGTTCGATGCCAACGGCGGATAAGACCAGTGACAAGGACTCGAGGGGCGCGGTATTCTTACCGGCTATCCGCACCAGTGCATCGGTTTCTGCCGCGTTTTGAATCGAAGGCTTAAGCTTGAAGCGGTGGCGGTGCACTCTAAACGAGGATGTCATCAGAAAACGGGGAGGAATCGCTGTAAGCCGGAATATCTTGACAATGGATTTATCGTCATTAGAATTAATTTTGTTTAATGTACCAGGCCTTCACTGTGGATCCCTTGGGAACTGTCGGCAATGGCAGCGCCACACCAGATTCTATCCCACAATGTACTTACGGAAAAATTATTATGCTTGCACTAATGAAACGATGCACCCCCTTTTTGCTGGTTTTTTTCGCGCTGACCTTCATGGAAGCCGGAATATCAGCGGACTATGCTGAAGCCCGTTCACAGTCCGGCGGTCGATCCTTTAGCAGTCCCGCCAGCCGTCAGGCACCGCAATCGGCTCCGAGTCAATTCGGTCAGAAGCAACAACAATCACAGCCGGGCGGATTTGGCAGAGGCCTGATGGGGGGGCTAGTGGGAGGGGCTCTAGGCGGCATGCTGTTAGGCAGTATGTTTGGCGCCAGCGGCAGCGGCATGGGCATTCTTCCTCTACTGTTACTGGGCGGGGTTGGCTACTTTCTCTATAAACGCTTTGCCAATCGGCCGTCTGTACCCTCATCCGGCGGTTACCAATCGCCACCCGAGGCCAACCGATTTCAGGGGGCCGGCGGCGGGTTCGGCGGCAGTTCCATACCGCCGGTGCCGCCACCTATTCCACCGATTCGGGAAACCAATTCTATTGAAGGTGGCTTGGCGGAAATTCGGTTGACCGACCCTGGCTTTGACGACAAACATTTCCTTGAGGTGGCCTCGGATGTTTTTTTCAAGATTCAGGCGGGCTGGATGCGACGCGATCTGAGTTCCTATCGCAATCTGCTGGGTGATCAACTGGCCGCTGAGTACGACCGACATTTTGCTCAGATGAAGGCGGCGGGGCATATCAATAAACTGGAAAGTATCGCGGTCCGTCGGTTGGAAATTGTCGCTGCGGGGAGTGAAAATGGTGAGGACTTTGTCACCGTCCTGTTCACTGCTAATCTGCTGGATTATAAGGTGGATGAAAAAACCGGGGCTCTGGTCGAAGGCAGCATGACCGAACCGGTGAAATTTGCCGAGCAATGGACTTGGGCCCGACCCATTCGTACTGAAAACTGGCGACTGGAAGGCATTGAGGTCGTGGAAGGCTAAATAAATATCCGTTTAACCCCCTGACGACAAAGGGCTGCACCTCAGAGGTGCAGCCCTTTTTTATTTTCCAATTAGGCACTCCACTGGGGAGCTTACGGTCAACGTGCCTGCAGTTTTTCGGTCAATACCGGCAGAAACTGCTTGAGATCGGCCACTACGAACACATCGGCCACCTCGCCGATGGGCGCATCCTTGTCGGTATTGATGGCCACGATGAAGTCTGATTTCTTCATGCCGGCCAAGTGCTGGATCGCCCCGGAAATGCCGCAGGCCACATAGAGCTTGGGAGTAACGGTCCGGCCGGTGGTGCCGACCTGGCGATTGTGGTCCACCCACCCGGCGTCAACCACCGGACGACTGGCGCCGTATTCGCCGCCGAGTGCCGCCGCCAGTGCCTGGACCATGGCGACATTCTCTGGCTTACCCACCCCCCGGCCGGCGCTGATAATGATCTCGGACTTGGTTAGGTCAA